>CAZXMO010000162.1:0-1532 GCA_964641125.1 uncultured Spirochaetales bacterium | reverse complement strand
CATATTTCCCGGACCCCCTGGACACGGCCGCTAAGGAACGGTTCGGTATATCCGCTCTTTTCCCCTACCAGCGCCTGGTGGCGACAAATATCCTCCGGGCCGCGGGCGCGGACGGCTATTCGTCGCGTCACTCGGTGAATCCGGTGACCGGCGAGGTGGAAATAGAAGACGCGGTGACCGATCAGATCGTGATCCTGCCCACCGGGGCGGGGAAATCGCTGTGCTTTATGCTCCCCGCGGTGATGCTGCCGGGTATAACTGTCATCGTCTTTCCCCTTCTCTCCCTCATGGCCGACCAGCTCCGCAGGCTCGAGGAGCGGGGCATCCCCGCACGGATACTCCGGGGCGGCCAGTCCCCGCAGGAACGGGAAGAGACCTTCGCCGTCCTCGAGAAGGGCTCCGTCTCGATCCTTATCACCAATCCGGAAACCCTCAAGCAGGAGAAAACCCTCGGACGTCTCGAGAAATGCGTCGTCGACCACCTGGTAATCGACGAGACCCACACCGTCTTCGAATGGGGCTCCACCTTCAGGCCCTCCTATCTCGATCTCCCCACGATCTACGAGCGCCTCGACATACGGGTCGTTACAGCCTTCACCGCCACAGCCTCCCCTCTTGTCCTCGACGAGGTCAGGACGATCCTCTTCCCGAACCGCTCGCCCCACCTTATAACCGCGGATCCCGACCGCCCGAATATCGCCTACCGTGTCATCCCGAGCATCTGCAAGGACCATGATCTTGCCCGCCTCCTGCGGGGGATCCTCCCCCGGCCCGCCCTGGTTTTCTGCCGGACCCGGCGCGGGGCCGAAGAAACCGCCCGCACCCTCCGCTACCTCCTCGCCGAGAAGGAAATCTATTTCTACCACGCCGGCCTCGAACGGGAGGAGAAAAAGAAGATAGAGGAGTGGTTCTTCGCATCCCGGGACGGGATACTCACCGCGACGTGCGCTTACGGTATGGGCGTCGATAAAAGCGACATACGCACCGTCATCCACAAGGACCCGGCCCCGTCGGTGGAGGCGTACCTGCAGGAATCGGGCCGGGGCGGCCGGGACCGGAAACAAGCTTACGCGGTCCTGCTCTTAGGGCCCGATGAGACGACGGGGGCCGACGGGGACACCCAAATAGAAGGAGCGCCCCTCGAACTGCGCCGCTACCTCGCGTTCATCCGGGCGGTCGACGACCCTGCCCGGTGCAGGCGGGAGATGCTCTTAGGGCTCTTAGGCGCCCGGCCGGAGGCGTGCTTCGGGTGCGATGTGTGTGAGGGGACGGTTCAGGAAGCTCCCGACGGCGCGGCTGAGATTTGCGGGCTTATAAAACGCTACCCCCGTTTCTTTACCCTCCGCGGCGCGGTCACGGTCTTGAGCGGTCACTATAAACCGGAGATCTACGAACGGAACTTGTGGCGCTTCCGAGGCTTCGGATCCCTATACGACTGGGCGGAGGAGAGCATCGAGGAGGCGGTTCTCACCTTGATTCGCGCGGGGATGCTCCGCCGCTTTAAATGGGGACCGTGGAAGGGGATGATGCAG
>CAZXMO010000161.1:0-1751 GCA_964641125.1 uncultured Spirochaetales bacterium | reverse complement strand
TATGGTATACTGACTATCGAGGAGGAACGCATGAAACCCGTCATTCACCCCCTTTCCCCCGAGCTGACCGAACGGTTCTTCGACTTTTTCGATCACCGCGCATTTATCGACAATCCCGATTGGGCGGGATGCTACTGTACCCTCTACCATTTTCCAGGATCCCAGGAGGAGTGGGAAAAGCGCCCGGGCGAGCAAAATAGACTCGAGGCCGCGCGGCTCATCGAGCGGGGATCGCTCACGGGTTATCTCGCCTTCGACGGCGAAAAGCCGATCGGCTGGTGCAATGTCAATCTGAAATCCACCTTTCCCTTTTTGAAAAACTATCCCCGTTTAGAAACCGATGACGATGATTCAACAGCCTCGGTCGTCTGCTTCACCGTCGATCCCGACTACCGTGGAAGGGGCATAGCCGCCTCCCTCCTCGAGCGGGCCATCCGGGATTACACCGCCATGCCGGAATTTCGATTCCTCGAGGGATACCCGAGAAAATCCGCGTCGACCCAGGCGGACAACTACGTGGGCCCTTCAAGGCTCTACGAAAAGCTCGGCTTTTCCGTCTATCGAGAATACGACGATATCATCATCATGAGAAAAGATCTGGGAAGATGATAAAACTCGGTTAGTACCGCCGCTTCGCCCTTGATGTGCTTCCGCAGGATTTAGCTCTTTTTTTCTAAAAATGTATAACTTTGTCTTTGACGTACCCCATAAATTGAATTAAACTACTGAAAGGTGAGGAACGATCGATGAAAAAGATACTGATTGCGGTTATTCTCATTTTTAGTGTGATAGGCGCGGCATCCGCCCAGGACTTGAGTCCTATCGAACGGGACATAACCGCTCTGTTAGAGGGTTTGGGCAACGACATCGCGCCGTACCTCAAGCAGACCGCCCTTTCGGGCGAAGGTATCGGCAGGGCCTCTTTCGGCGAGGGTTCCCGCTGGTTCATCGCGGGTTCCTTGGGGTCCACATTCACCGGAGGAATCCTCACCTTCATCGAACCCACTAACAGTTATTTCGAAGCTTTAAATGTCTATAATCTTATGACCACCGCCGTGGGTGAAGACCTCCTGAATACCCTTCAGAGTTTCTTCCTGCTCCCGTCTCTCCGGCTGAGCTTCGGCATACGTCTTCCCTTAGGGATCGAGACGATCGTTCAGGGCTCATTTATTCCGGCGGCCTTAGTCGGGGCCGTCGCGAACGCGGCGGGGCTCCCCGAGACCGCCTTCGGGTCCTTGAACCTGGGCTTAAGAGTCCGGAAGGTCCTTATAGAAGACTCCGGCGGATTTCCCGCCGTCTCCCTAGGGGCAGGCTACAACTTCGCCAACACCTACGGCTCGCTGCTGCTGCCGGAAGTCAGTCAGGACTTCGGCGGCTACTATCTTATACTTTCCGGAAAGCTCGCCTTCAATACCTACGTCCACACCTTCGGGATCGATCTAGGCATCTCCAAGAAACTCTCCATATTCTACCCATTCTTCAAGGTGTCTCCCTACTATCAGTGGACCACCTATACCGGAAACATCGAAGACCTCGTCTTGGGCTTCTACAATAATCCGGACGGAACGGGTGAAATCGTATCCTCAGATGGAATCGACCCCGCGGTAGTCGCCATCCGCGACATGTCCCTCCTCTTGAGCGCCGGCTTCGAGCTCGTCTTAGGCAAGTTCATCATCATGCCCGCGGCATCTTTCGATGTGGGGACCGCCAAGTTCCACGCCAACCTGGCGTTCAGGCTGCATTTCTAGAGG
>CAZXMO010000160.1:0-1774 GCA_964641125.1 uncultured Spirochaetales bacterium | reverse complement strand
AAAAGGGGGGAATAAAAAATATTTGTGGAAATCCCGAATATCGTGCACAATAGAGAGGTATGTTCGAACTAAGGGACATGAAGCCGGAGGATATTCCGGAAGCGGTGACCCTGTTTAACTCGAATTATCGCAAGCTCAGACGGCGGGTTCCGGTCCTCCCGGAGCGGTTCGAATCGGAACAGCCGGTGAGTGACTACCTCGCCGAGATTCTCTCCCGGCATTACGGCGTGACCGCCTTCGATGGTGATCGGCTTGTGGGGTATTGGACCGCCTACCGAATTCCCCAATTTCACGGGAACTGGAAGGGAGCGTATGCTCCTGAGTGGGCCCACGCATCGATTACCGATAAACGGGAAACAATATACACCGAGATGTATGAACGGATGTGTCGGAAGTGGATCGACGATTCGTGCATAACTCATACCCTATCGTTTATGACTACCGATAAAGAGCTCAAGCGGTTCTCTTTCGAAAAGGGTTTCGGTCTTCTGTACATCGATTCGGTCAAGGAGGTAGAGGGGCTGAGCGGGCAATCGCCCCGGCCTGTCATAGAGACAGCCCCGGCGGGGAATGAGGACCTGGACGCTCTCTTCGATCTGGAGAAGAAACTTTTTCATTTCCTCCTTTCACCTCCGGTTTTCCGCTGGAGCGATCACAAGCCGAGCTACGAGAGTGTAGCGAGGGACCTCCAGAAAGAAGCGGTGAAATACTGGGTGTGCAGACAGGACGACCGGCCCGCAGGCTTCATCGTTCTCGACCTCGAAGAGCATGAGGGGTCGGAGCTCATAAATGATTCACAAAGCGCCTACATCCGGGGCCTGTACGTGGAACCCGAGTTCAGAGGGCGGGGCATCGGTTCGGCCCTTCTCGAAGAAGCGTGCCGGTGGGCTTCTCAGGCACGGATCAAGCGGTGTACCGTGGACATGGAGTCGGCCAATGGTCTGAGCAGGAGTTTCTGGCTGACTCGTTTCGTCCCGGTGTGCTTCACCGCCATCCGGAAGCTCGACGACCGGCTCTATGGAGCCAGGACAGGATGTTTTTGATATGGATTTCTACGAGAGTATAGCTGATTATTACGATTTAATTTTCCCTTTTCGGCCGGTCCAGGCCGATTTCATCCGCCGCCGAATGAAGGAGGTCCCGGGGCCTGACGAGAAAAAACGGATTCTCGACGCAGGCTGCGGTACGGGAGCTCTTGCAGCCGAGCTCGGACGCGAGGGTTTTCCCGTTACCGGAATCGATTTCGACGAAGAGATGGTAGCCCGGGCCCGCGAGCGCGGGGGGGCGGATTTTCGCCGGCTCGACATGCGCCGGGTCGATACCGAATTCGAGGGTGAGGTGTTCCACGGGATATTCTGTTTCGGCAATACCCTTGTGCATCTGACCGATCCCGGCGACATCGCCGAATTTATCCGGAAAGCCGCATCACTTCTCGTCTCCGGGGGAAGGACGGGTATTCAGATCATAAACTACGACCGGATTCTCGACAGGGATGTCCGCGGACTTCCCACCATCGAGACCGATCACATACGTTTTCAGCGGGATTACCATCGGGACGAGACCACGGGACTCATCGATTTTCACACCGTCTTGATGGTCAAGGCTTCGGGACTGACTATGGAGAACACCGTCCCCCTCTACCCCTTGCGCCGGGAAGAGCTGCTCCGGTATATGGACCGGGCCGGATTACACGACATCGAAGAGTACGGCGGGTTCGACGAGACGCCTTTCACTCCGGACAGTATTCCCTTGATCGTCACGGGATCGCGGTGAA
>CAZXMO010000159.1:0-1790 GCA_964641125.1 uncultured Spirochaetales bacterium | reverse complement strand
TAGTCGAGGATCACCTTCCGGAGGTCCACCATGTCCCTGGGGCCCGGGGGACGCGAGTCTTTATCATTATTGCCAGGATGGGTGATCGTTTCGATAAATGAGACCAGCTCGTCCCGGTCGGGGACATCTTCTACGGACGTCCGGCCGAGCTGATCGTGAATGATGTTCAGGTAGGTGTTCTCATGGGCCGCGTACCGAAAGATCGTTCCCCCGTCGTTTTCGAGCTCCTTCTTGAGATGTCGAAGAAACTCAAAGCTCGGAAAGCTCCCCCTTTTCCTGTTCAGATACTCCCCGGCGTGCCGGACGGTACCGTCGGCGTCCGCCTGGTGATGGGAATACTGAAAGGCGATCCCCTCGTAGGGATGCAGCCCCCGGGTAAAGGGGAGGGCCGGGGCCGCCGTCTCGAAATCGATAAAGTGGAACGGATACCTCCACGATTCGAGGAGCTCCCGGATCGGGCCGCGGGCAATATAAGGCCTTTTGCTTCCCGTCCGGGCCTTTTCGATCTGGAGCCACTGCCGCTCCGTCCGGCCGAGGGTTTCGCCGCCTTTTTCTTCGAAGCCGATGTCCTCCCGGGTGATCTCTTCGAGGAATATCTTTTCTCTCTCTATGCAGACATCCTTTTTCCGGAAGTCCCACAGATCGAGGAGTGTCGGCCGGGCAAAATCTTCGTCGGAAAGCCCGAAATGATACCTCCAGCACTCCTCGAACCCGCTCTTCTTGCCCTCCGCTTTTTCTTCCGCCGATGCCCGGAACTCGCATTCTTTGCAGTGACCGCCCGGAGGCGCGATGATCTTCCTGTCTTCCGTATACGCCTCCGCCAGGTCCCCGACCCATTCGCCGAAGGGGTTGTCCCTCGGCTGCTTCCGGTCCCTTCCCGCGAAGCTCATCTCCACAATATCGGACACATCGATAGGGACGAGAATTTCGTCTCCGAGGTCCTCCCGGGTGGTACCCTCACGGACGACCGTCTCGGTCCTGCCGCCTGCGTTCTTTCTGATAAGGAAACGCTGATTGAGCCCGTCCACCGTCGCCGCCGCGTTCTTGTCGGCTAAGAGGAGATAAGGTGTTACCGTGAAACCGGGCATGATATTCCGTAGTACGTAGGTCTGAAAGGCTACGTCGTAGAGGTAGGGCTCCCACTTCGGCTTGATGTAGCCGCTCGTGTTGAGGAACCCCGAGGCATCGCGGAAATCGCAGGACTTGGCCTTCACCTCGATGAGGCTGATTTCATCCCCCCGCCGCTCGAGGATGTCCGCCCGGATAAAGAGGTCCCCGAACCGGAAGGCCGCCTCGTAGAGAACGACGGGATCTTCCCGGAGATACCGTGCGGTCTCGTCGAGGGCCTTCTCCTTGTCGAGGGTTTTTATGTCCCGGCCGCCTTGGTAATAGAGCTTGGCGAGCTCACCTACTTGAAAGCCCCCTTCCGCAAGGGCCTCGAGAAAGGAATCCCCCGCCTTCTTGTCGGGATACTCCTCCTTCGCCGTGTAGAAGAGCTTGGTCGGACATTCGAGGGCCGTCCGGAACCGGGACTTGGTCAGGTATTTAGGTCGGGTGTTCACGGTTATGAATTATACCATAAACAGTGCCCCTGATCGTGGGGATAAAAATGATGCAATTCTTTACGTTGAACAAAAAACATACGACTTAGACGGACTCACGACTATTCGACGGATATGTCTCGACATCTTCGGAGTTTGTACGGTATTTATCCCCACGATCGGGGGCACTCTAAAAAGGAAACTGTAAGCCACAGGCAATCCTGGAGGATGCCCGTCCGTAAAAGCTTT
>CAZXMO010000158.1:0-1903 GCA_964641125.1 uncultured Spirochaetales bacterium | reverse complement strand
ATCGAAGATCTCGATTACCCCGAGGCGCTTCCCCTCGAGAAACAGCTCCTCGAGACACAGGCAGAGCTCGTCGATGTTTTCACGGAACAGGTCCATTCGGTTGGCTTCGGAGAACATCCCCCGGAAGATGGGATGAACCTTCTTGAAGAGCTCGAAACCGAAATCGATTACCAGATTGAACTTGACCTCGTACGATTCCTCGAGGGATATAATATGCTTGAGCTCGGTATAAAACTGTCTTAAACCCTCGTGGACGGTGTGCCGAAAGAGGTCCTCTTTGTCCGCGAAATAGGTGTACACCGATCCGGGAGCGACGCCGGCTATGTCGGCTATCGTCTTGACGGTGGTACTCTTGTACCCCCTCTCACCGAAAGACTCGAACGCAGCCTGCAGGATATTATACCGTTTTTCATCATCAAGGTGCCGTGACATCTCTCCCCCTTTTTCGAATGCGAGAATTGAATGAACAGCCATTCAATTCAAGAATGGATTCCTCCGCTTTTCAAAGGCTTCCCAGTACAACGATAGTTCTCCCCCTTTTCCGATGCAATAAATGAAGGGTAAACAGTTTTAAACAAAGTATTTATAACCTCGAGCCCCGCCGGCGCTCCCGGCCACGATCGACCCTTTGGTTGACCACCCGGAATTTTGCCGGTAGTATACACACACATGAAAAAGACGGTCCTTTTAGCGGGAAAATCCAGTGAGCTTCTCGAGGAGCTGGCCCGGGAATACCTGAAGGCGGGATACTATGTTGCGGCTTCCCTCGGCGCCGACCGGGCTTCCTTAGAAAAATATACCGAGCCCGGGCAGCCCGGGGAAAGCTCCGAAACCCCGTCAGGCGAGCAGTCAGCGGTAAACCCCGTCATCGCTTTCGAACTCAACCGGCGGTCTCCCCTGTCGGCACGGACCTTCGTCCTCAGGACGATCACCCGCTTCGGAGGCATCGATGAAGCCGTCGTCCTGAATACCGCCGAGGGAGAGAACCGGCCGCTCCACGAGCTCCCGGCGGCGGCCATCGAAGAGCCTGTGGACAAGGCCGTAAAGGGGAGCTTCTTCATCCTTCGGGAGCTCCTCAATCACTTCTGGGAACGGAAAGCGGGGCTCTTGAGTCTGGTCTCCTGTTCCTACGGCTCGGAGGTATTGACCCCCTTGGACGCCGCCGCCGCCGGGAGCTTCCGGGGTTTGAGCGAATCCGTCTTTACCTACTACGAAAACGAGCCGATTACCGTCAACGGCTTCGAAAGCCAGTCGAGCAAATACGCCGAATTCGCCCGGTTCGTGATCTCCGTCAACCGGGATCGCGGATCCAAGTCCCACGGCAAGTGGTTCCGTTACTCCGAAAGGAGCGGGATACTCTCCGGCCTTCCCTTCCCGGGGGGAAAGAGGTAAATCCGGCCCTACTCATCCCCCGCGACTCGTAACCTACTACGCCGTCAGGATTGACAAAGACGGAAAAGTGTCTGTATAGTACCAGTAATCGCCCGGATGGTGAAATTGGTAGACACGCTAGGTTCAGGGTCTAGTGGGGGTAACCCCGTGGAGGTTCAAGTCCTCTTCCGGGCATTGAAAGGGGCCGAATTCCTTTAGGGATTCGGTCCTTTCCTATCTTCAGAAGGAAGAGGACTTGAAACAATTAAGGTGCGTACCGGACCGGCTCTGCCGGGAGGAACGCACCGACAGTGAGCGCCGAGCGAATGCGAGGATGAGCGGACAGGATGTCCGCGGAAGCGAACGAGGCGGGTCGAAAGGAGCCGCCAGGACGGCGGCGACTGGAGACCAAGTCCTCTTCCGGGCATCTTTATATCGGGACGAGTGACTCGGTCAAGGACAAATACGACTGAATCTGCTATAATATAATCATGCCGACTATCAGTAGGTTCTACGGAATACTCATACAAAT
>CAZXMO010000157.1:0-1939 GCA_964641125.1 uncultured Spirochaetales bacterium | reverse complement strand
GGCTGAAGGATTCCTTGCCCTTTTTAGCTTGGACGAGGATTTCGTATGCCTCCATGTCTATGGTGATAGTCTTTACAGCCATACATTCCTCCCTACATGCACTTAGCATACACTTATTTTAAATATATGTCAAGTGTCTACGGAACAAAATAGAGGGGGCAAAACTCTGATTACTTTCCCGGTGCTTCAGACCGCGGGGGCGTGCTGAAGCCTCGCTTCTTTTAAGATCTTCCTCGTGATGATGAAAAAGTGGTGCCCCTTGACCGCCAGGGCGACAGCCTCGGAAAAGGATATCCGCGTGTGAAAAAACGACCTTACGAGAAAGAACAGATACCTCAGTCCGTAGCGGGAGAAGGTCTGCCGGAAGAGAGAGTTGAAGAAGGCGTGGATATCCGCTTTCGATAATTTCCTATTCTTAGTTCTCTGAATCGGCTTCTTTTTCAAGAGGGTCATGCACCGCTTGAAATAGAGCTTCGGAGAAAAGATTTTACCGAGGAGATTCCTGTATCCCTCGATTACCGTATCCAGAGACATCTTGGGGAGAAAATTCAGGTTGAGCCGGTGTGTATTGTCCCCGGAGGATTCCTCGATAAGCCTGTTCTCCGATTTGAGACGCCGGTACAGCTGCGTGTTGGGCAGGGCGGTAAGCATACCGACCATGGCGACGGGTATACCCGCCTCCTGAATAAATTCGAGCTGCCTGTCGAAGATGTCCTCCTTGTCGGTATCGAAGCCGACTATGAAGCCTCCGCACACTTCGATACCCGCGGCCTGGATCTTTTTGATATCGTCGATGGTATTGCCCCGGAGGTTCTGACATTTCTGCGTATGCTCGAGGGTGTCGCTATCGGGGGTTTCGATTCCCACGAAAACCATGGTGAAACCGGAGTCCACCATCATTTTCAGGAGAGCATCGTCGTGGGCGAGGTTGATGCTCGCCTCCGTGGACAGCTGGTAGGGATAATTCCTCGCCTCCTGCCATGCGGCGAGCTCCGGGAGAAGATTTTTCACCTCTTTTTTGTTCCCGATAAAGTTGTCATCCACGACAAAGAGATTTCCGGTAAAGCCTGTAGCGTACACGGCATCGAGCTCCCGTATAAACTGCTCGGTACTCTTGACCCGGACCTTCCGCCCGAACATCTCTATGATATCGCAGAACTCACAGTTGAAGGGACAGCCCCGGGAATACTGGAGGGACATCATCTGGTACGCCCCGACATCTATCAGATCGAACCGGGGGATGGGCGTCGCCGACAGATCGGGCTTTTCTCCGCCGCTCGAATATATCCGTTTCGGGACTCCCGCTTCGAAGTCTTCGAGGAAGGCAGGCAGGGTTACTTCGGCTTCGTCGAGGATGAAATGACCGACCCCTTCGATATGTTCGTGTGAAGATATCGGATACGGCCCCCCGGCCACGACCGGCGTGCCGGCCTCTGTGCAGAGGCGGACCACATCTTCGAAGGAAGCCTTTTGAATAATCATGGCCGAAATGAAGACCAGATCGGCCTTCTCCACCGCGTCCTCCAATCCTTCGGAGGTTACATTCAAGTCTATCAGTTTCACATCGTAATTGCGGGGGAGCAGCGCCGCCACCGTCAGCAGCCCCAGAGGCGGCTGCAGCGACATTTTACCGGTAAAGGACAGGACATGCTCGTAACTCCAGTAGGTTGCCGGGAATTCCGGATAGACCATCAGTATATGTGTTTTCATCGGGTTCCTTATGATATTTCTCTTCAGAATATTTGGGGTGAAGAAGGGCTTTTCACGGCACCTATTTTTATTTACTGCCTCTACAATACACCCTATACCGCCTCCGGGCAATGAATTATTTCGAAATTCATTTAAACATCTTCTTTATATAATTCCGGAGACCGACCTGCCTCGGTCAGTCTGCCTTGACGCCTTCGTAAATTCCGAGTATAGTTTGGTTAACTAAGAC
>CAZXMO010000156.1:0-1952 GCA_964641125.1 uncultured Spirochaetales bacterium | reverse complement strand
AGGGTGTTGTCGTTCCGCTCGAGAAGGACGATCCCGCCTATGAAAAAGATTCCGAGCATAGACGGGTCGGAGAAGATCAGGACCGGTGTAACAACCTCCCGTATTCCGGGATCCAGAAGGCGGAGGCCGATAATGTAGACTGCGGTGACGAAGAGGTAGGCGTAGTAGAAACCGTGGCGGAACTGGAGCTTGACGTTATAGAGGGAAAGGGTAGTGATGTTCACGCTCCTCCTCCCCCGTCGGTTTCTAAGAGGGTCCGGCCGGTTACTTCGATAAAGATATCTTCCAGAGTCGCCTCCAGAGAGTGGATGGTCTCGATCCGTTCTGCTTTTACGAGCTCGATGAACTTAGGATTTGTACCGATCGACTCGAGGGGAAACTCCTGTGCTTCGGTCCTGCCGCCCTGTGTGTACTCGACTCGGACGATCTTTTTCCCGTGACGGACCTTGAGATCCCGGGGAGAATCGGTAACTGAAATCGCCCCGTCGGTGATGAAAGCAACCCGGTCGCAGAGCTCGTCGGCTACGGTCATATTGTGGGTAGTCAGGAATATCGTAACCCCTTCCCGCTTCTTCTCTGTAACAATCTCCTTCATCCGGCGGGCGTTCGCCGGATCCAGGCCCGCCGTGGGCTCGTCCAGCAAGAGAAGCCGGGGCTTGTTCAGGAGGCTCCGTGCAACGTTCAGGCGCATCTTCATCCCCTTCGAAAAATTTCCCACCAAGACATCCCCCTTATCTCCGAGACCGACCCGTTCGAGGAGGTACTCCGGAGCTTCCGTCTCGCCGGAATAGAGGGAGGCGAAAAACTTAAGGTTTTCCCGGGCGGTAAGCTTGCTGAAGAGGTTGGGCAGCTCGAAGGATACCCCGATCTTTTCGTAATACCCCTTTCCCAGAGTTCCGAGGGGGGCGCCTTCGACGGAAACCGAACCCTTAAAGCCGCCGATCAGCCCGATCAGGATCTTCTGAGTGGTTGATTTGCCGGCCCCGGAGGGCCCCAGAAATCCGAAGATTTCACCATGTCCGATGGAAAAGTCAATCCCCCTGATAGTTTCGTCCCTGTTTCCAGGATAGGTGTAATTCAAATTCTTTACTTCGATCATAGTTCCGCGTCTCCTTCGGGAAAGAGATATTCCGCGAAAGCCGCGAGGATGAGCCTGAGAGAGTCCTCGAATACGGGTGCTCCGATCTCCTTCCGGTGAAGGACAAGAAGTGATATCCCCCGCATTGCCCCCGTAAGCACCGCCGGGGCGACATCCCGGATGGGAACGTAGGCCCGGGCCCTTTGTAAGAGATGGATTATATATTCCTCGTCGGCGGTAAAGAGTTTTGCCATCTGATCCGCGTCGAGCTTCCGGAAGAGAAAGTGATAGTCCTCCGGCCGGGTCAGAATGTGGAGGACCGGCGTGTTCTGGAGGTAGAGGAGCTGACGGAAGAGGGCGTCGACGAAGGCCTCTTGTATCGGAAGCTCACTCGAGAAGAGGTTCTCTTCCATGATATCCCGGATTTCCCGTTCCGTATCGAGGAGGATCTCGACGAAAAAATCCTCCTTCGAGTCGAAGAAAGAGTAGAATGACCCCTTGGATACCCCCGCGAGACGTACGACCTCGTCCACGTTGGTTTTCTTGAATCCGTACCGGTTGAAGAGTTCCACGCCCCTCGCCAAAAGCTCATTCCGTATCACCTCTCTGTCTTCCTCTTCGAAATGCCGCGGCATAAAGGGCCTCCGTTTTGATGCATATCAATGACTATAATTACTCAATCGGTCATTGTGTTTGTGTATAGCGTACGCCAAGCTTTTTGTCAAGCTAATTCTTTGAGAGTGCCCCCGATCGTGGGGATGATTTTCCTATAATTCCAGTTAATAAAAAGGCTTATTCTGATCTCTCGCATATTCCGATAAAAAATCGGCGAAGTTTCCGAGCGCTCTTCGAGTCTTGTCACGGGATTTAAACT
>CAZXMO010000155.1:0-2222 GCA_964641125.1 uncultured Spirochaetales bacterium | reverse complement strand
GCGAGCCTGGGGTCCAACTGCGGGGTCGGGGACACCCTCGCAGTGGCGAAGGCCAACGAGATCTGTAACCGCTACGGAATGGACGTGATTTCCGCCGGGGCGGCCATTTCCTTTACCATGGAGCTTATCGAGAAGGGAATACTCTCTCCCGACGATGTGGACGGTATGGACCTAAGGTTCGGAAATGTCGAAGCTCAGCATGCGATGCTCGAGAAGATCGCCCGGCGGGAAGGATTCGGCGACCTTCTCGCCGAAGGTTCCAAGCGGGCCGCCGAGAATATCGGAAAGAGGAGCGAGAAGTACGCCATCCACGCCAAAGGGCAGGAACTCGCCATGCACGATCCCCGGGCGAAGGGGATGGTCGGTTTCGGCTACGCCGTTTACGGCGGTGACCACGTTATTGTCGAACACGACAGGGATTTTCACGAGCACGCTCCGGAGCTCTATATGGAGCAGATCAAGTGCATGAGCCTCTATGACCGGATCTCGTCGCCGGGGATGGATCCCTACAAGGTTAAGATGTTCGTCTACCTTCAGTATCAGTGGAGCTTCTTCGATTCCCTAGGTGTCTGTGTTCATGCCTACGCTCCGATACGGACCTTCAAGATGCGGGACCTTGTCACCCTTCTCGATGCGGCCACCGGATGGGAGTCGAGCCTGTGGGAGCTCATGAAGGCGGGCGAGCGGCGGGTAAATCTCTTCAAGATGTTCAACTACCGGGAGGGGTTCCGGGCCGGGGACGATACGATCCCCGAGCGTTTCTTCGACCCTATCCCCGAGGGGCCCCAGAAGGGGAACCGCTATACGCCTCAGATGCTCGATGAAGCGAAGCAGCTGTACTACGAGATGATGAACTGGGACCCGAAGACGAGCCGGCCCACCCGGGCAAAGCTCATCGAGCTCGATCTGGACTGGGTCCTCGATAAGATGGAGTAATCCTATGACCGACAGAGAACGAATCCTCGCAGTCCTTCGAGGGGTGGAGTGCGACCGGGTCCCCTGGATTCCGCGCCTCGACATCTGGTACCGGGCGAATAAGGCCCGGGGCACTCTCCCCCAAGGACTCGCCGGTCTCGATTTGAGCGGTATCGTAGACTCCTTGGGGGCCGGATATCACGCGGTGATCCCCGATTTTACGGCGGTCGACTCTCCCGAGGACAACCTTCACCGGGGGTTGGGGGTGTACAATCTGCCTATCCAGCCGGTGAAGACCAGCTTCTCCGGCATCAGCTGGAAGGAGACCCGTCTCGACGACGGAACCCGACGGGTCGAGTACGATACCCCGGCGGGAAAGCTCAGTTGCGCCTTTACCCTGACTCAGGAGATGCTCAATTCGGGGATCACCATTCCCCACATGCAGGAGCACATTATCAAGACCCCGGAGGATCTGGTCATTGTCGGAGAGCTCTTCCGGAACGCCGAAACCGAGGTCGACGAATCGGGATACAGGGAGTACAATCGCTTCGTGGGCGATCGGGGAATCGCGGTGGCCTTTATCAGTGTCGCAGGCTCTCCGATGCATCACATCATGCACGATCTTATGGCCTATGAGCCCTTCTGCTTCGCCGGATACGATGCTCTGGAGGAGCTTGCCTCCTGCGCTGAAGGTATCGGAAGCTACTACGACAAGCTTATGCGGAGTTCACTCGATTGCTCGGCGGAAGTCTACTTCTTCGGATCGAACTACGATTCCACTATAACCTATCCGAGACTCTTCGAGGAGGACATCCTCCCGAGCACGAAGAGGTTCGCCGGGATGCTCAATGAGGAGGGAAAGTACCTCATGGCGCACACCGACAGCGAAAACGAGGGGCTCATAGAGCACTACCGCGCCTCGAATTTGGACGTGGCGGATTCGATATGCCCCGTTCCGATGACCATGTACACCATCGGTGAGTACCTTAAGTGGTTTCGGGGAAAGATTTCGATCATGGGGGGGATCCCCTCGGTATCCCTCCTGCCCGGCAACATGGGCGCCGATGCTTTCGAAGGCTTTCTCGACCGGTTTTTCGAGGAGCTTGGAGATGGAACGGGAATAATCCTAGGTATTTCCGATACTACACCTCCGGGGGCTCCTTTAGAAAGAATACAACGCATCGGAAGGTGGACGGAGAAATTCGGCCCTGTCCCAGCTGCTGGATAGACGCTATACTGACACGTAAGGAGTTCACCATGGCAGACATCAAACCCGAAAAGACACCGAAAAAGATCGTTACCTTCGG
>CAZXMO010000154.1:0-2230 GCA_964641125.1 uncultured Spirochaetales bacterium | reverse complement strand
GAGGTTCCATGGTATCCCCGGTATGCCGCCGCGTGATCCCAGCTGTATTTATCCCCACGATCGGGGGCACTCTTTAAACATAGATACTCCGATCCTCGAGGAGCTGAAAAAGATCCAAGACGAAGAGGGAAAGCCCCTGGGGAAACTCGTATCCGAAATGCTTCTGATAGCCCTCGATGAGAGGTAGAGGATCAAGGATCGGGACGATAAGGAATTCCGATGGAACTCGAAATCAATGAACGCGAGGATAGACATCGCGGACCCGCTGCTGTAGCCGTCCGGCTGACCTCCCTGGCCGCGTTACTCTCCCGATAGGATTACCGCCGCGTGGGCCGCTCCCAGCAATGAGGTGTCGTAGTCGAGGACCAAATACACCGGGATCTGCTCCAGGACTTCCCGGGTACCCTCCACGGCGGTCCGGTGGAAGTAGCGGAAGAAGCGCTCGGTGTCCTCGAAGAGGTACCGGTTCTTCGCGGCGATGCCGCCGGCTAGGTAGAGCCCGCCGTAGGGAAGGAGGATCGTAGAAAGCGACCCGGCGAAGCGGGCGTAGATACGGAGGAAGCACTCCATGGTTTCCCGGCAGAGGGGGTCCTCCGGGGCATTTCCGGCGATTTCGGCGGGCCGCTCGTCGTAGGGAAGCTGTTCGATCCTTTGGGCGGTGTCGGAAAGTTCCGGACCGGCATCTCTTCCGGACCCGCCGCCGTTCGAAGCAAGGTACGAGAATATATTGGCTATTCCCCGCCCCGAGAGTACTTCTTCGGCGTCGATAGGCCGGTCGAACCGCTCTTCGAGAAAGGATTTGAGTCCGGCGGTCCGGTCGTCGAAGGGTGAAAAGTCGGAGTGCCCTCCCTCGGAGGAGCATGCGATGTAGCGGTCTTTACGCTGGATGAGAAACCCCACGCCGAGACCGGTACCCGGACCGATGACGCCGCGGACGAGAGTGCCCGCCGCGGAGGAGGGAAGACTCTTCGGCTGCCGCAGGACCATGACCTTATCGGGGTTCTCGATCTCTAAGAGGGGCAGACTGTAGCTCAGGGCGGTAAAATCGTTTATCACCCACGAGGGGACATCTAAGGCGTCCTCGAGGATTGTCTCGGAAATATCCCAATCCGCATTGGTCAGCTCGCAGACGCCGTTATGGACCGGGCCCGCTCCGCTTACGCAGCTTAGAGAAGGCCGGGGGAGTCCCCGCTTGCGGCATTGTTCGATAAAGGCAAGTACGGGCTCGTCGAAGGACTTTACCTTTTGGGTCTCGTATCGTTCGCGAAAAAGGATTGAGAAGGTATCTCCCTCTCCCTCGACTAGGGCGAGGTTGGTATTCGTTCCCCCTATATCTCCTGCGAGGATGATCGATGAATTGTCACAGGCCATGGGGACCATGTATACTACGCAGGAGTGAAAAATTCAACCAAAGACGGGAAGACATGAACGACGGCACACGGTATCTCTTTCTCGATTTCGACGGAGTCATCTGCGACAGCGCCGAGGAGTGCTGGGAAACCTCTATACGGGCGTACAAGGACCTCAGGGATGGGAGCGCGTTCCGATTCTCTTCCGAGGACAAGACCCTCTTTCTCGAGTATAGGCCCTTTATCCGAAACGGCGAAGACTACATCATCCTTCTCGAAGCGATCCGGGAGGGGATTCCCCTGGAGCATCAGGACGATTTCGACGCCCTCCATGCCCGGTTTACTGAAAAAAAGCTGACCGAGTTCGGAAAAGCGTTTCTCGACTGCCGGAAGGGGCTCTTCGACGAAGACCGGGAGGGTTGGCTCGATATGAATCCCCTCTTTCCCGAAGTGGAGGAAACGGTTCGCCGATGTGCCGACGCTTTCCGCGCCCGGATACTCTCGACTAAGCCGGTCGACTACATTCGGATGATTCTCGAGCACTGGGGCGTTCAGTGGGACGAGGCCCGGATAACCTACACCCCGGGGAAGCGGAAGACCGCCTATATAACCGATTTCCTCGACGCCCGGGCGGGGAAGGATAAGGGAAGCGCCGCCTTCGTGGAGGACCAGTACGCGAACCTTAGGACCGGCGACGATCCTAGGATCACCGGCTACCTTGCGGAGTGGGGATACATACAGGAAGCCTGCCGGGACAATCCCGAGGGGTTGCGGGTAATCGGTCCCGACGATTTCGCCCGGCTCGCCGCCGATTACTGCTGAGACTCCCGTCTTGACACCGGAACTCCTTTTTGGTAGGGTACCGGATACCTCTTTATCCG
>CAZXMO010000153.1:0-2239 GCA_964641125.1 uncultured Spirochaetales bacterium | reverse complement strand
GACGTGGATCTGTCGGAGGTACCCGAGGAATGAACGGATACCAACGGATTCACGCCGCCCTCGAAGGTAAGACCGCCGAGGGGATTCCCGTATCGCTTCACAACTTCCTGCTTGCCGCCGAAGAGGCGGGATACACCCAGGGGCAGTATCGGGAAGACCCGAAAAAGATAGCCGAGAGCTTCATCCGGGCGGTTGAGACCTACCGGTACGACGGTATCTTAGTGGATATCGACACAGTCACCCTCGCCGGAGCGGTGGGGGTGCCGGTGGATTTTCCGGAGAAGGAATGCGCCCGGACCCATCACGGGAACCTCGAAACCCTGGAGCAGGTAAAGAGCCTCGAGCCGGTGGACATAATCCGCTATAAATACGTAAACGTTTGGCTCGAGGCGGTGCGCCTTTTAGCGGACCACTTCAAGGGCGAGATATCGGTCCGGGGTAACTGCGATCAGGCGCCATTTTCCCTGGCGAGCATGATGCGGGGCGCCCAGAACTGGATGATGGACATCTACGACGAGGAGAACGAGCCGTTAGTAACCCGGCTCCTCGAATACTGTACCGGCGTTACCAGCCAGTTTATCCGGTACATGGCGGACACCGGAGCGGACATCGTCTCCAATGGAGACAGTGTGGCCGGCCCTTCCATGATCTCGCCCGCTATGTATGAGAAGTTCGCCCTTCCCTATGAAAAGAAAGTGGCAGAGACCGCCCACGAGGCGGGTCTTCCCTACATCGTCCATATCTGTGGAAACACCGACCCCATCCTCGATCTCGTCAAGACCAGCGGCGCCGATGGGGTGGAGCTCGATTATCTGACCGATACCAATAAGATCTACGACGCTTTCCGCGGGGAGGTTACACTCTTCGGGACCATCGATCCGAGCGGGATCCTTGCCCGGGGGACGGTAGATGAAGTAAAAAAAGCGGTGGAAGACCTCCTTGCCGTGTACGGGGGTGAAGACCGGTTCGTCCTCAACTCGGGGTGCGCCATTCCCGCGACGGCGCCCTCGGATAATATCCATGCCATGATACAAACCGCGCGAAGCTACTCGAAAGAGTGAACAAACTTAGGAGGAAGAAAAGACATGAAGGTCGGAATAGACAGCTACAGTTATCACAGGTACTTCGGTGAGATATACCCGAATCAGACGGACCCGGGCAGGCGGATTTCTTATATGGATTATCTCAAAACGGCGATCGATCTCGAGGTCGACGGAGTGTCCATGGAGACCTGCTTTTTCGAGAGCATCGACGAGTCCTATCTGGGGGAGATGAAGGATCTTATTCAGGAGGGCGGCTTCGAGAGCGTGATTGCCTGGGGGCATCCCGACGGCCTCGAAGGGGGCAACAAGCCGGAAGAACTCGAAGACCTCAAGCGGTACATCCCCGTGTGCGAGACATTAGGCGCCGATGTCCTTCGGGTAGTCGGATCGAGTCTCGCCTTCCGTAACGAGCCCCACGGGCCGCAGATCAAAAAGCTCATCGAGCTTTTCAGGGAGCCCGCGAAGATGGCCGCCGACAGAGGAGTCAAGCTCGCTATCGAGAATCATTTCGACTTTACCACCGACGAAATAGGTGAAATAGTCGAGGGGGTCGGAACGGAACATTTCGGGATTACCTTCGATACAGGGAACGCCCTGCGGATAGGGGATGATCCCGTGGAGTTCGCCGAGAAACTTGGTGATTATATCATCGCCACCCACACAAAAGACGTGGCCCCGCTGTACGGGGGGAATCCGAAGGACTGGTTCTTCTTCGCCTGCGTTCCCGTGGGGAAAGGAGTGGTGGACATGCCTAATGTTGCAAAAACTCTGCTTAAAAAGGGCTACAAAGGGATGTTCGCCATCGAAATCGATTATCTCCACACCGACTACAAAGACGAGTTCCCGGCGGTCGAGGAGAGTGTCGCATATCTTCGCTCTCTCGATCTGTAAACCTATAAGGAGAGGAAGCATGAGTGGATACACGAAGATAGACTACACCGGTATGGACCGGGCGAAGCTCGGGATCGGGGTGCTGGGGTACGGCTTCATGGGAAAGGCCCACTCCAACGCCTACGTCAAGATTCCCTATTCCTTCGATCCGGTGCCCGCCTACCCGTACCTCCGGGCGATGTGCGGAAGGAACGAGCGGGCGGTTGCGGACACCGCCGCCCGCTTCGGATATCGCGGCTACTACACCGATTGGAGGGACTTGATCGCCGACGACGAGGTCGACATCTTTGATAACTGCTCTCCCG
>CAZXMO010000152.1:0-2268 GCA_964641125.1 uncultured Spirochaetales bacterium | reverse complement strand
GATTTTGTGGAAAGGATCGGGAAGGTCCGGGAAGAGATGCAGCGGCTCCAGGCCGGCACCATCCGGTGGATGTTCATCTTTTGGGTGGGGCAGATCGGAGTTCTCTTGGGTATCATCTACGCGGTTTTCAAGTAGCTACATCCCGGCCGAGGCGATCCCGAATACGGCGGATGCGCGATCTGAGAGAGGCGCTCTGCTCTTCAACCTGTCGTATATAGGGGTTGTCTTCGACGGACCCCACAACGGCCTCCATTTCCGCATCGCTTTGAAAGGTCGACCTTCTAAAGGGATTGTCGAAGTCCTTTTTTCTACTCTCATAGACCCCTCGGGATATGTAGTCGACAATGCGGAGCCCTTCGTCTAAGAGGAGCATAAGATCCGCGGTCGTGATGTCCATATATACCCTTCGGGCATGCCGTCTCTTCTCCCGGGGATAGACTTCCCACAGCTCGTCGTATCTTTGGTGAATCTTCTCCCACGATCCGAGGGCACCGGAAGCTATATCCGAGACAATCCTGTCTACTTCCGGTCCGGGGACCAGCTGTCCCCCGAGGTTGATCCACTCCCGGGTACAGTCCCCGGAGAGCTCATCGACGACGGAGGCCGGATCGGATTTAGGGGAATCCTCGATGTGGTCGAGGAGGTTTGTAAGGCAGTAGAAGAGGAGCATGTCCCTGTACGCCCGGTAACCCTCCCGTGCTTTGAGGATTAATGTTTGCCGCTTCGACCGCTCCATTCCCTCGCCGAGGATTTCGATATCTTCCGTGCCGGTGATTTCCTTGGGAGAAGCAAGAAGATAATTTCGTCCACGCCGCCGGAGAACCGATCGATCGGCTGTGCGGGCCGTGTCTCCGGGGGTATCGGCGGCGGCGCGCCTGGAACCCGGCCGGGCGAGATCGCGCCGAATCAGAGCCATTCCGGTCCATTCCTCGAGGAGTTCCATCCCCCGGATTATCTCTTCCACCGTGTCCGGGGCAAGGTAATCGAATTCGATATGCTGAAGCTTTGTCTTCCTCTTGTCCCTGACGCCGTACTTCCAGCTGTTTCGCGCAAGGGCGTAGAGATCATAGAGCCACCAATACGCGGGCATCACCTCGAGCCTATCCCGGCTTACATTGTTGTTGACGAGGGAAAAGGGCAGACGGATGTCAAGCTCAGCGGGAAAATCACCCTTTGCTATCATAGTGTAGGAAGCGAACCGGGAGGAATGCTTGAGGCTCGTACACAGCCCCGGCCAGAAGCCCCTGCCGGCTAAAATCTCGTTGTCGTTGGCCCTGCTGTTATGATTGGACCCTATGGTCGCCCCGGCTGCTATATTCGACTGCCCGAGAACGCACGAGGCGATCAGGAAGGAGTTGTTGTGGTGCTGTTCGTGTCCCGGAAAGATGAGATTATTGAGAATTTCACAGCACGATACGGTGGAGTTGTCTCCGAGGAGGCTGTTCAAGAGACGGGCCCCGTACTTGAGCTGGGTATTACTCCCGGTTACGAACCGGACCGCCTTGCAGCCGTAGAATATCCGGCTGCCGAGGCCGATGATCCCGTTCACGAGCTCCACCCCTTCGCCGATCTGGGTGGGCTCTTCGGGGGTGGATTTGATGGTCAGATTCTTCAATTTGTTCGCGCCCTTTATATAACAGTGGCTGCCGATTCGTACGTCCTTGATGATTCGGGTATTTTTGATGACGCTCTCGTCTCCAACGGTACCGTAATATCCCCTCCGTGAATCGTAGGCGGACTGGGTCATTCGCAGCAGGGCTTTTTGGAACTCCTCATTTTCCCGGAACTTTGCCCACAGGTAGGCATCGGCCGGAATCATATCCTCGAAAGGGAGTATTCGACGCCCCCCGGATTCGTTTACCAGGTCGAGCCATATCCGGACATCCTCCGGTTCACCCTCTTTGATTAACCCGTTTCCGAATTTCGCGTAGTCGGTAGTGTGCATCTCGTCGATGTTGACGCACAGTACCCGGTTTCCCAGGATGTAGTGGGCCAAATAGCGGACGTTATGAACTGCGCAGTGGTCGCCGATATCGCAGGCGATAATTTTACTGTGGGTGACTCCCGCAGAGATCCTTAAATCGTGGTGTTCCAAGACCACATTCTCGAGCATTCCGATGCGCACCCGGCCGAAGAACTCGCTGTTCCTCACGAGGGCGGGATCGAATTGGTCGGTTACGAGAACATCGTCCCAATTTGGAGAATAATTTCCGTTTTTGACCAGCCTATCGAGCTCGTCGGAGGTGAGATTCCGCCATTCGTGAGCGG
>CAZXMO010000151.1:0-2270 GCA_964641125.1 uncultured Spirochaetales bacterium | reverse complement strand
CGGCGACACTTTCGGTGAGGGCGGGGGCGAAAACGAAGAAGTCCAAGGCGACGAGAGCGATTCCCGCACCTATCCCCAGGAGAACAGGGACGAGAAATTCAGGAATCCACACGCGGAAGTGAGCTTTTAATCCGCTGTGCCGGTCCAAGTACCGGTTGACATACAGCTCCTCGGCGGGAACACCCTTAATCTCGGGCTGAAGTACCCGCGCTAATACGGGCGTACCGAACCCTGTAAACGCGGCAATAAGCAATCCCACGAAGCTCAAGAGAACACTCAGGAAAAACCCCTGCGCTAAGGTCAGGACGAAAAATACCGGGGGGCTCAGAGTACGGACGGCTTCATCTCCGCCCGGGATCGCCTGAAGGAGGGTCCGGACATAAGGCAGGACACCCGCCGAGCCGATGAGCCCTAAACCGATAAGCAGGAAAAAAACCTTCCAGGGAATGTAGAGCCCTCGTTTTGAATAGGTGGAATCCATATCAGCCCCCTCAGAGTGCCTCGAAATCGAGTTTCGGGCGCTCGTGGGGATTGAAGCCGGTCTCCATCACCTCGTCTTCGCCCGCTTTGAGGATGGTTTTCTTAGCCCCGTTGTCGGGGGCCCGGTACTCGAGTCGGCCGAAGGTGACTGTTACCCCGCCGTAGAGGATGTCCTCCACCACTACGATACTCTTCCGGGAGGCCCGCATCCGGGTCTTGAGCTCGGCGAGCTCGGTCTTGAGATGGCCGATCTCCTCCTCCAAGGATAGTGCGGTTTCGGAGAGCTGTTCCCGGGCGGTGCTTATTCTCTCATCCTCCTTTCCCTCGTCGGCGGCCCTCTTCAGCTGAGCAAGCTGCTCCTCTGCCTTGTTTCTCTGATCGTGCTTCTCGTCTAAGGTCCGCTTGGTCTCTTGAAAGCTGCTCACCAGGTCGGGGACAATCCCCACGGCAATATGGGTCTTCGCCTCGTAGATACTCCCGAGCTTCTTGCACCAGAAGCTTCCGCCTACGATGAGCGATCCGGCGATGAACTCCGACCTCCGGCCGTTAAGAACGCAGTTTTTCCACACCAGGAGTCGGGAGTGCATAATAGCCTCCTCCACGAAGGCATTTCCCCGGCATACGATAATGGAGCGTTCCACGTACTTCGAGTAGAGGTCTCCTCCGCACTCGAGGTACCCCTCGTCGTTCCCGTTGATTCCGGTCTTGAGGAGTATATTGCCGTCGGCCCGGAGGCGGACCTTCCCCACCCCCTTGCCCACCTGTATGTCCCCGGTAGCCTCCACGACGAATCCGTCGGCGATCGATCCTTTGACCACCACCGTTCCGTCGAACCGTATGTTTCCCGTCTCGTAGTTGACGTCCTGTACCGTTACCACCTTTTCCACCAAGACATACCCGTTGTCGAGCTTGGCGTTTCCGTCGATCTCCGCGTACAGCTTCATCTTGTCTTTGCTTAAGCGGGTGTTCTTTCCCGCCTTGAGCTCGGCGGCGCCTTCAGCCGGTTCGGCGGGAAGGGGTCGCCCCGTTACATCCTTCCCGTCAACGGGCTGGACCGGATCTTCAAGCTCCGCTAAGAGGGCGCCCTCTGTGACGTTCTCTATGAAGTTGAGCTCTTTTAGATTGATCCGGCCGAAGTCCATCTCCAAATAGGGCCTTCCCCGATTGGTGTTGAAGTGATATTCGACCTTCGCCGCCTGACCATGGACCGGCGGACGCCCGCGGGCCGCGGCCTTTTCAGTCCCGAAATCCCGCCGGGCAACGAACCGCTGGATTTCCTCGAGGTCGATCCCGTAACGGACACCCTGAAGTTCGAGCTCTTCGACGACGTCCTCCGGAAAAGGCGGCGCCGCCCCCCTTTTCGGGGGATCGATGGTGACCCAGGCGGTCATCCGGTCGTCCGCGACCCGTACGTGTATTTCCGAAGCCAGGCGGCTTCCCTCGGGCCATTCCACTACCCGCTCGGCCTGCTCGGATGCCTCGTCGATGATCCTCCGGATGATCCGTGTGCGGACCTTCGGCACCCCGAGCATCTTCATCCGGTTCTCCACCTCTTCGGGATAGACCGGCTTGCCTCCCTCTTTGGGAGGGTGGACGATGAGATAGGCCCAGCCCTTCCGGTAGAAGAGCTCGAATTTTCCCTCATGTGACCCGGAATGATCCATGGGATGATTCTATCCGGTAGTTCTCGAAGAAGGCAAGGCGGGGCGCTTCTTTTTCGGAAAGAACGGATTTTCCCCCGCCCTGGCCCCTCGAATCGCGGTCTATCTCAAACCTTCCTTTCACCCCTG
>CAZXMO010000150.1:0-2341 GCA_964641125.1 uncultured Spirochaetales bacterium | reverse complement strand
TCGAGGTGCTGGGAAAAAATGAATCGAACGCGAGGGACATCGCAAAGGTGTGGCGCGAGACCGAGCTCGAATTGGAGGAGCGGCTGCAAAGCGTTCCCGTGGAAAAGAAGCCGAAAGTCCTGATCATGTTTAAGACAAAGGGAATGATGGTGGCCGGCGAAGGGACCTTCGGGCACTACTGGATTGCTCGGACCGGCGGCATCAACGCGGCGGAAGAGCTTTCCGGACAACACCCCGCGTTTATCAAATCGGGGAATTTTGAAGATATTATGAAGTGGAATCCCGACATCATCTATCTCTCGAATTTCGAAGACACCATGCCGGAAGATTTATATACCAATTCGATTGACGGCCAGGACTGGTCCCAAATCAATGC
The DNA here is from genome assembly GCA_964641125.1 of uncultured Spirochaetales bacterium. GTDB lineage: Bacteria > Spirochaetota > Spirochaetia > SPDA01 > CAZSGZ01 > JBKHAJ01. Next base: position 1,965 of record CAZXMO010000150.1, on the reverse strand, counting down.
GGTTAAGAATAAACGGGTCTACCGGATTCCCTTGGGGATCTACCGGTGGTATCCGCCGAGTCTCGACGGTCCGCTGATGCTGAAGTGGATGGCCCAGAAAAATTATCCCGATCTCTTTACCTACAACATGGATGAAGAAATACGTTCATATTTCAAGGAGTTCCATCACTATGATTTATCGGACGAGGAAATCTCCGAAATCCTGGAGCCTGCTTCATCGGGAAATCTCTAGTATGGAGTCGGAAGCGGCGAAAATCAACCCTCTTCGGCTGTACGTGGTTTTGGGGGCGCTGCTTTTTACCGTCTTTGTCATGTCCCTGTCGGTCGGCAGGCTGCCGGTACCGGCCGGGACGGTCTTTAAAATCCTTCTCTCCCCCTTGACAGGAGGGGGAGATTGGACCGGTATCCAAGAAAGCGTAATTTTGAAAATCCGTCTCCCCCGGGTCTTGTTTGCTCTCTGCGGCGGCCTCGGCCTCGGAGTGGCCGGAACCGTTTTTCAGGGAGTGTTCCGTAATCCTCTGGTGAGCCCCGGGGTTGTCGGTGTTACCAGCGGGTCGGGTTTCGGAGCGGCGTTGGGGATCCTCCTCTTTGGCTGGACCCGAATACCGCAGCTGTTTGCTTTTCTCTTCGGCGGCGGTGCCCTTCTGCTCACCTGGGGCATAACAAAGCGGGTGAGGGCCTCCTCGCTTTTGGTCTTCGTCCTTGCGGGAGTTATTGTGAATCTCTTCTTTCAAGCGATGATATCCTTGGTAAAGTTTCTCGCGGATGCCGAAGAGAAACTTCCCTCGATTGTTTACTGGTTAATGGGTTCTTTGTCATCGAGCTCATGGAGGAAGGTCGCCTTTTCAGTACCCTTCATCCTTTCCGGAACGGCGGTGCTGATCCTCATGCGCAGGAGGGTCAACCTCCTCTCCCTCGGTGAAGAAACAGTATTGAGCCTCGGAATTGATCCGAACAGAATCATGGGGGTCGTACTGGTTGTAACGACCCTCATCGTCTCAGCAATTGTTTCGGTGGCGGGTATCGTCGGATGGATTGGATTGATCGTTCCCCATATCGCCCGTATGATCGTCGGAGCGGACCATACCCGTTTAGTTCCGGCGGCTGCACTTATCGGCGCGGTATTTTTCATCGGGATAGACACTTTGGGAAGGAGTATTTCCCCTCATGACATACCTTTGGGTATATTGACCGCCGTTGTCGGCGCTCCGCTTTTCATCATTCTTCTTCTTCGGTCACGCGGGGAGTGGGCCCTATGATCCTTGAAATGAAAAGGGGTTCTTTCGCATATGACTGCGGCGGCGGCATCATATTCGAGGACATCTCCCTCGAGCTCCGCGGGGGGACCGTCCTCTCTATCCTTGGACCGAACGGCTCGGGGAAAACCACCCTCCTCAAGTGCCTCGTCGGTATCCTTCGTCTGACATCGGGGAGTCTGCTCCTCGACGGTGAAGAGATAACTAACGACAGATTGCGGACCCGATATTTTGGTTATGTTCCTCAGGTAACCGAGAGGCCTGTACCGTATTCGGTGTTTCAGATGGTGCTGCTCGGGCGGTCCCGCTTTATCGGCGCTTTCGGACGTCCGGCGGACTCGGACCTCCGGGCCGCGGAAGAGGCAATCAACCGGGCCGGTATTCAATCTCTCTCTGGCCGCCCCTTCCCCTCTCTCAGCGGAGGTGAACGGCAGCTCGTTCTTATCGCCCGGGCGCTGGCAATGGAGGCGAGGATTCTGATCTTTGACGAGCCTACCTCCGCTCTCGACCTGGTGAATCAGAACAGGACCCTCCATCTTTTAAAGAAGCTGTCGGCGGAAGAGAGGTACATGGTCATTTTTTCGACCCACAATCCTACTCACGCTCTCCATATATCGGAAAAAACACTCCTCCTCAACGGGACCAATAACCTGCTGTTCGGGGACACCTCCGCGGTCGTTACGGAGCAAAATTTGGAAACCGTTTTCGG
>CAZXMO010000149.1:0-2391 GCA_964641125.1 uncultured Spirochaetales bacterium | reverse complement strand
CAGGCTCGCCACCGCTTCGTACTCGGGGGACCCGTACTTCGGATCGACCTCATACTCGGCCTTGGCATCGAGGTATTTTCTGCAACTCACCGGGCAGGCGAAACAGCATCCCTTCTTTCCCGTGGAATACTTGTGAAATTCCTCACCGTCTAAGGCCGCCGCTTTCTCGAAGATTCCCTCCTGGAAGTTCCGGGTGGGGAGTTGTCCGCTCTCGTGGACGATACTGGTCACGTATTCCGTTCCAAGGGTGGAGAGTCCGTAATTATCTGGATTGTTTTTGAAGTTCTGGGTGAACCACTTAGCCCTCTCCTGAATAGTCGCTTTGTCGTAGAGCTCGAGCTTTTCGGTCCCCCTGATCGCGACAGCCTTGAGGTTCTTCGCGCCCATCACCGCACCCATGCCCAACCGGCCGGTGGCGCTGGTGGCGTTTAGTATATTCGCGTAGCGGATGAGATTCTCCCCGGCAAGTCCGATGGAGGCGACTTTGATCTTGTCGTCTCCGAGTTCGCTCCGGATAGCCTCGGTGGTCTCGGCGCCGGAGAAGCCCTTCATCATCGAGGCGTCCCTGAGCTCCACGATGTCGTTGGTAATCCAGAGATAGACAAGGGAGTCCGCCTTTCCGGTTACAACGATCGCATCGTATCCCGCGAACTTCATCTCCGGTCCAAAATGCCCGGCTGCCTGACTATCTCCTATGGCTCCGGTGAGAGGTGACTTAGTCACAACCCCAAAACGAGGCAGCCCCGGCGCGGGAACTCCGGTAGTAACCCCTGTTGCGAAAACGATGATGTTCCTCGGATCATAAGAATCTACCTTCGGAGGCATCTCCTTCATCAGGTAGTATCCCCCTAAAGCTCCTCCGCCGAGATAGGTACGGTAGAACTTCTCGTCCTTCTCCTCGACGATGATTTGCCTGTTTGTAAGATTGATTCTTAAAATCCGGCCGGTGTATGCGTAGGGCATATGTCCCTCTCCTCTTCTCGTTCTTGTTTTTACTTACGCCCGGGCATGCAGTGGTGCAGGCCCAGGCGAAATCAGCGGCCGCCCGAAGGCGGCCTTTCGAGAGAACCTTCGGATTAACCTATGGGCTCTCCTTCTTCCAGTTTCTGCAGATACGCGTCGATGTTCGCCTCGTCAACTCTGAGGATTCCGGTGTCAATATCCTCAGGCACTACACCCGCCTGGATATAGTTGTACAGGCTCCGTACCGCCTCGTATCCCTGCTTGAAGGGATCCTGGCTCAGGGAAGCATTGGTTGCTCCGTCTTTGATGTTGCTCAAGGTCTCGGTCTCGAGGTCGTGTCCGACGTGGACCACCTCACCCGCCATGTCCATCCGCTTGATGACTCGGCCCGTAACCGGAGTGGATACCGCGCAGAGGGTTGCGAAATTATTTACATCGGGATTGGCCCGAATGGCGTTCTCGATGGTGGCGTAGACCTGCTGGTCCTCGGTACCGGTCTCGATGATCTGGACGACCTCCATGTCGGGATATTCGGCGATTGCTTCGCGGACACCCTTTTCCCGGTCGAGGGACCACTGAGCGGCCACGGAACAGCTGAAGATGATGACCTTGCCCTGCTCTCCGGAGTATTCGGCGATGATATGGCCCTGTTCCCGGCCGGAGTTGACCAAGTCCTGCCCGATAAAACAGAAAGCCTTGGATCCGGGGGCGGGAGTACCGTACATAATGGTGGGGATTCCCGCTTCGACCGCCTTGTCGATGACGGGATTCAAGGCTTCCGCGGAAACGTTGGCAACCGCGAGCCCATCGACCCGCTTGGTGATGAGGTTCTCGATAACAGCAACCATGTCTTCGACGGCATGCTCCGCGGTGGAACCGGTAAACTCGGACTCGCAGCCTAAGTCCTCACCAGCCTGAGTTACACCCGCGCCGATGACCTGGCTGAACTCGAGGGACACGTCCTGATGGATGACCTTGATATCCAGCTGCTGACCATTCTCGACTTTTTTGATAATATGATCGGCGAATTGGAATCCGGATATTCCGGAGTCCTCTCTCATTTCGGCCGCACGCTCGGGGTTACCGTCTCCAGTTGCGGCCGTTTCTTTTTGCCCTCCCGCAAATACGGTGCCGATCAGGCACAGTCCGATGATAAGTACGATGAGAATCCTTTTCATGTCTTTTCCTCCTAATTCCTTCTTTTGTTTTTTCCTTCCCAACGGGAAGGCGGATTCACTGATTAATGGTTCTTTCTAACTCTTGCTCTTGTCCCGTCGCATCCATATATCCATGGCAACCGCGCCTATGATGACCACCCCGATAACCAGGGTCTGCCAGAAGGGAGACACTCCTAAAAGAATGAGTCCGTTCCGCAAGGTCCCAATAATAAGCACTCCGATGATAGTACCCAGGATAGTTCCCTCGCCG
>CAZXMO010000148.1:0-2400 GCA_964641125.1 uncultured Spirochaetales bacterium | reverse complement strand
AGGTCGTAAAGTCCCAATTCATTGGCGCTGAGGCTCTTTACCGCAGCTTCATCAAATATGGGAATAGGCTGCCAACCATTGTCATAGATTCCAAAATACAGAAACGAGAGAAATTCGGAAAAACTGGGGAGGCCCCGCCCAAATCAGAGCAAAATAACCGTCACGGCGGAGTAAAGGGATGTAATTGATCCCGAGCAGAGTGTGCGTTATAATGTTAAACATGAACAAGGCAAGTGTACGTGAAATACAGCATCATTTCAGCGATATCTTACATCGCATCGAAGAGGGTGATGAGGTATATATAACAAAACGGAACAAGATAGTCGCAAAAATCGTCCCGTACAACGAGATCCAAAAGGAACCGGTGGAATACCCGGACTTTGTCGGTCGGGCGGAAAAGATTTGTAAGACCGCGCGAGGGAAATCCTTGTCGGACACGGTCATCGAAGAGCGGAACGAACGGGCGTGAAGATCTATATAGACAGCAGCACCCTCGTTAAATTGTACTATCCCGAACCGGAATCGGGACAAGTCGAAGCTTTTGTAAAACAGTACCGCATCATCATACCCTTTACCTATTTCCATGAATTAGAAGTCATGAATGCAATTCAATTGAAGGAATACCGGAAAGAACTAACCCGCGCCGAAAAAATCGGGATTATAAATTCAATACACGAAGACAAGCAAAACGGGATTTTACAACCACTTTCGATTTCGTACCCGAGTGTTTTCGAGAAATCGCTGAAACTCTCCTCGGACCACGCCTGTGAGATCGGGGTCCGGACCTTGGATATTATTCATGCGGCAACTGCACTATGCGGAGGATTTACCCACTTTCTCTCTCATGATGACCGTCAGAATTCCCTTGCCGAAAAGGCGGGCTTGAGCATTGCCGAGCTACCTGCCGGAAGCACCAAAAAAAGCCGCCGGGGATAGCCGCGGATCAGCTCCTCTTGACCGACAGCGACCCGATCAGTGTAGCGATCAAGAATATCAGCCCCGTGAAGATGTACTGAAAAGTTACGTCCAGGCCGAAAACGAGGACGATGTTGAGCACCAGGGTTGTGACGAGGACACCGCCTAACATACCGAGGACCGATCCCCTGCCGCCGCCTAAAAAGTTTCCGCCTATAACTGCGGCGACCCTATTCGAGCCCACCGATATGAGCTGTCTTCCGAAGGTCGTTTTATTGAGAACGATCAAGCTGAAGATTACCACTAAGAACATTATAAGTAGATAGTGCCCCCGATCGTGGGGATTACCTGTTTTTAGGTCACTTATAGTAAACCGTGGTCCCGCGATGTTAGGTATGCTTCTCCTTGAGCCGGCCCTCCTGACGGCGGATCTCCTTCAAGGCTTCGGTGTACTCCTTAAAGTACGTCGAGCAGCCCACGGGCTTCTGCCTAATGAGGAACTCGATACAATTATCGCAGGCCGTACACCAGTTGACGTCCTTGTCCCGACCCTCTTCCATCTTCTTGGGAAGATAAGGATCAGCCAGAGACTGTCTGCCGATGGCGGGCATGTCGACGATACCGTCGCGAATGTTCTTCTCCGCCCAGTAGCGGAAAGAGCTTTCCTCCTGCTTGCAGCCTCTAAGGTTATTTCGCCCGTCCCGCAGGACCGAATAGGCCGACCCCATGACTACAGTCTCCGGCTGGAGCGCTTCCCTTAAGATCTTCTGAAACCAGAAGTGGAGGTACACGTAATCGGGGATCTTCTTGTCCGGCTGGGTCAAAGCCAGAGTGATGGACGGGTTTCCGGCGGACTGCAGGATGTATTTGGCCCCCCGCTCCTCGAGCCCCTTGCAGAGCTTGATGATCTCGGTGGGATCGGGAATAGGCGAATCGGGACCTGCGGTTCCCATACCGCCGGGAATTCCCTCCCACACCGATATCTTGGAGCCCACGATAAAATTGGGATCGTTTATTTCCTTGGCGATCCGCTCGTACCCTTCGTAGGCGAACCGGGCGCGGTTTTCGAAGCTTCCCCCGTATTTCCACTTTCGGTCGTATCAGTAGGATTGCCTTCGGTGTCCGCGTCGCAGCACTCCATTGCATTTATGGCAATCCGGTTTTCCGCCGTTTTATTCCCCACTTGTATAGGCTGAAAGAGGGGACTCTTTTCACTCATATTTTAACTCCTACGAATGAATGTTATAGGGCGGACACGACTCTACAGCCGAGTCCGCCCGCCGCCGATTCTTAGAGTTTCTCCCGCTTCGTCGCCTCGGGGCTCACGAAGACTTTGATCATATCGGGATTCGCCCGCTGTTCCTCGAGGGCCTCCTGGAATTCCTCCAAGGGGAAGACCATGGAGAACATCGATTCCGGCTTGATCCGGCCGTGCTCGAGGAGGGTTATCGAATCGTCCCAGTCCATCCCGAATCCGGCGCAGGA
>CAZXMO010000147.1:0-2568 GCA_964641125.1 uncultured Spirochaetales bacterium | reverse complement strand
GTCCACCGGATGAAGGATGAATCTCCCGGTGGGTCCGAAAACCTCCATCGATCCGCGGACTTCCTCTTCGATTTGTTCCCTCGGTTTTTGAAGGGTCAGACTCGAGACACCCCCGACTAGGGTCATCCGGTCGGACAGGAGATCCCTCACCTTCTTAAGGTCCGACTTTCCCCGGAGCACCGGATCGATGGGATCGATGAAGTAGAGGACATCGACCCCCGCATCCGCTAACCTTGGACCCAAGGTTTCCACCCCGGTGGTCATGACGTAGCCGAATTTTTTCCCATGCCGGTGCGCCGCAGCGGCGAGCTCTCTTATATGGGAAAAGAGGTATTCGTCGAAGAGAGAGGGAGACCAGAAATCGGTAGAGCTGTACCATCCCCGTTCGGTGACGATATCGACCGCGGGATGAGCCGCTGCCAGCTCGGTCCGGGCGACATCCGTTTCAGTAATTGCCTCTATCATGCGGCGAAACGCTTCCGGTTCATCCAGGGACATCATGATGGCTTTTTCGGTACCGGTGAACCAGACCACCGCATCCATTCCAAAACCGGTCCACGCCTGAACGGGGACTCCGGCCTCTTCGGCGAGGGGACGGATAGTCTCCATGCGGCGGCTAAACCACTCTTTCTCCTTTGGACCGGGAGGTCCGTAGAGATACTGCAACGGACCCACATCAGAAGGGGAGCCGACCGCATGCTCCACCGCCCGGGGAATATTGAAGTCTTCGATCAGGGGCACATGATCGGGCTGTACGACCCATCCCTCGTGCATCTCTTCATCGGTTTTGCGGACCGAATGCCTCAATTTCCCTCCGGGAGTAGTGTACTCCCGGGTCATTACCGTATACCGTTCGTCGCCCGAAGGAGGCTCTTGGGTGTCGATCCGCGTGACCTCCGGGTGTATACCCCAGGGTACCGAGACGTCCATCATGTCGTCGGCGCCCAGGGACTGCCAGGCCCCGGCGCGGTTGTATTCGTCCCGTGGCGTCCACGGGAACGGCAGGGTGTGGAGGTGTTCCATGCGGAGGGAATACCAATACGGTCTCCGGTTTCCCTCTATCGACCATTGGAGATGCTCGGGCACGGGAAGGCCGAAGCACCAGGCGGTAAGGGGAACATAATCCTGTGCTACCCCTTCCCAGGCGGCGAGTATGCGTTCCTTACTGGTCATGGGCGACTCCTTTTTACACTGGCAATCTGTTACGCAAAAAATATAATTAACTAGGCTCGTGTATCGGTTACAATAGTATTATTTAAGGAAAAATAACTGTAAGTCAAGGGAAAAATCGGGGAAGTAATAATTATTTAGGATAATTATATATCAATCCGGGTATTTGAGGCGTGATTCGAGAAAACGGTGGAAGGCGAGTAATCCCGCGCCGTAGGCCTCATAATGAAGCTCGTAGTCCGCGAACTCGGTCCGGTAATCGATTAGCATCTCCGCCATAACGGTGTGGGTGATCTTTTGCTTGATGGCTTCTTCGAAGAATTCCTTTAAGGTAGAGCTGTATCCGCTGATAATAATACGCTGCGGATTGAAGAGCTTGATGAGGGTGGTGCAGGCGTCTCCGATAAACGATCCGAGCTCATACAGGGTGGCTATCGCGAAGCGATCCCCTTCTTCGGCGGCCCGGCGTATCACCTCGAGATCGAGGGTGTTGTCCTGTCCCTGGAGGTGTTTGCTTAAGGAGGACACGACCCCTTCCCGCAAACGATCTTCCATGACTCTCCTGATTCCCGCGGGAGAAACAATAGCCTCGAGGCAGCCAATGTTTCCGCAGCTGCACCGGTAATTATTGTTGCCGTGAGGAATATGGCCGATCTCACCGGTCACTCCGTGATGTCCGGCATAGACTTCCCCCTTGATGACGATTCCGGCGCCGACCCCTTTCCCGAGATACAGGAGAATAAAGTTTTCGAGGTTCTTGCCTTTCCCGACCCTCTGTTCGAGAAATGCAATGGAGCGGGAATTATCGTCGATGAAAAAGGGTAGTCCGATACGTTCTTCGAGAATCTTTGCAATGTCGATATTTTTAACCCCCCCCACTTGGAGGCCTAAAAGCCACATTCCCCGCGACGAGTCGACCATTCCGGTAAGCGCCGCGCATGCCGCAGCCACCGGTTTTCCCTGCCCTTCGAACTCTTTCCGGACCGAGGTGACGGCTTCGGTCAGCTCGTCCGTGAGGAGCCGGATATATTCTTCCGGGTCCAGGGGCATGGGCATATCGTATCGCCGGTCGTATACGATGTTTTTGCCGCAGTCTATGACCAGGACCCGGTAAAAACCGATATCCACCGAAACTCCGATGGTGTAGAACCTTTCGGAAACGAGAGCGTATATGTGCGAAGGTCTCCCCGTCTTCGATTGGAGCTTCCCCTCTTTTCGTATATATCCCTTCTTCTCCAGATCGGTAAGGAGAAACGAGGTTTTGAGGAGGCTCAATCCTATACTTTCCGATATCGAGAGACGGGTCGGAGTGTCATCCATGAATATCGCGTGAATTACTCTGAGGTCGTCCCGTGAAAGTTCTTTCATAATTCACGCGATATTCATGGATGACACTCA
>CAZXMO010000146.1:0-2595 GCA_964641125.1 uncultured Spirochaetales bacterium | reverse complement strand
GGCCCGGGCGCTGAGGAGAACGCTCAAACCGATGGGTCCCGCCCCGATGACACCCGCCGCGGAACCCTCCAGAGGAATCGACCCTTTGACCGCGTAGAGCCCGATGGAAAGGGGCTCGCAGAGGACCGCGTCATCGATGCTCAACCCCTCCGGCATAGGATAACAGCAGCTTTCGGGCATGACGATGAACTCGCAGAGGCACCCCTCGAGCTGACCGGGGCATCCCAAGAAGCGGTTGTTCCTGCAGGTGTGAGACCTCCCGGCCCGGCACTGATCGCACTGTCCGCAGGAGACCGAGGGATCGACGGCGATCCTGTCGCCGAGCTTGACCCGGCTTACCTTCGCTCCCACCGCCTCCACCACCCCCGCGGTCTCGTGGCCGAGGATCTGGGGGAATCGGACCACTTGATCGCCGATCCGTCCGGTGGCGTAGTAGTGGACATCGGACCCGCAGATCCCCACAGACCGGATTCGGATCAAAACGTCGGTATCGTTTCGGATTTCCGGTACGGGAACATCCTCGATACGGAGATCCTCTATGCCTCGAAGCACGGCCGCTTTCATACTTTTTCCCATATCTATACTGCTACCAGAGAATCCCCGGGTTGAGCAAGCCCACCGGGTCTAAGGCTTCCTTGACCCGGCGCATCGCCTCCCGGTCCTCTTCCGAGAATTGAAGCTCGAAGAACTTCCGCTTGATTCTCCCGATCCCGTGCTCGGCGGACACGCTTCCCCCGATCTCTACCGCCCGTTCGGCTAGCTCCCGGTACACCCCCCAGGACCGCTCGATTTCCTCGAGATCCCGGGGGAGGATGTTGATATGGAGATGCCCGTTGCCTATGTGCCCGAAGACGCAGAACTCGAGCCCTTCTTCCTCGAGCCGGGCGACGGAAAAGGCGGTCATTTCCCCGAGGTGACGATCGGGGACGGCTATGTCGGTGCCGATCTTGGTCAGCTCCGGAAACCGGGATTTCCGCCCGGCGATAAGGGTGTTGATCCGCTCGGGGAGGGCGTGCCGGAGCTTTTTCATGGCCTCTAAGGTTTTTTCTGAAAATCCCGCCCAGGTGCGCTCCTCGGGTATACCGGTTTCGGCCATGACCGCCGCTATCTCTTTCCTTACCCGAAAAAAATCATCCCGGGCCGCAAGGCCTACCTCCACATAGAGAAGCCCCGCGGTATCGCCGGGCATCGCGGGAACCCCGGAGGCCTCCCCCTGTTCCCGTCGAAACTCCTCGAGGAGATTCACGCTACGGCAATCCATGTACTCCAGGGCGATCGGTTGAAATGCCCCGGACCGCTTGAGCTCTTCCACCAAACCGAGAGGCCGGTCTTCAGACAGGAAGATCATCAGATAAAGCGTCTCCGCCCCGGGAGGCACCTCGACGAGGCGTAACTCGAGCTCGGTTATGAGCCCCAGGGTCCCCTCGCTTCCCACGAAGAGGTCCACCGCATCGAAGGGGGGCTTTAAGTAATAGCCGCCGGAGTGCTTACCCTCGGGGATTTTCACCGGGGTTACCGGTACGTCTCGGTAATCGGCCGCGGAACCCGACCCGCGGGGCCCGACCGGATCGACGGGGAGCCTTATCGATCCGCCGTCAGCGGACCCCTGACAGCAGCCCCGCTCTAAACGTGCGATCGAGCCGTCCGCGAGGACCACGGTAAGCCCCGCCACCCAGTCCCGCATAGGACCGTATAAAAGAGTCCTTGCTCCGCTCGCGTTGGTGGCGGCCATTCCTCCTAAAGCGGCGCCGGTTTCGGTAGGATCGACGGGAAAGAAGAACCTCCTTCCCTGAGCATCCTCCCCGGCTCGGTAGGATTTCCGCGCGAGGATATCTTTTAACTCGGTCAAGGTGGTTCCGGCGCCTATCCGGATTGTCCAGCCGCCGGTTACCGAATCAAACCCGACCTCGGGCTCGACCCGTAGCCTCTCCGTCGACACGACCGCCGCCGCCTCCCGGGGGACCGCACCTCCGGTTATTCCGGTGCGGCCGCCTGAAAACACCACTTTGAGATTTTCCCCGGCGCATTCGCGAAGCGCTTCAGCCGCTTCCCCGGTGGTTTCCGGAAAGTAGAGACGCTCCACCGGTCCGGGGCTCAGCCGGGACTCATCGAAGAGAAAGGGGCGGTATTCTTCTTCTATGCTTTTCCACCCTTCGACCCGCTTCATCCTAGCATCTCCTCGAGGTATTTGATGAGGCTGCCGAGAAAGCTCCGATAATCGGCAACGATCCCGATGTCCGCCGCCCCAAAGATTGGGGCTTCCGGGTCCCGGTTGACCGCTATGACGAACTCGGAATCGTGCATCCCCACAAGATGCTGCACCGCCCCGGAGATTCCGACGGCAAAATAAACCGCCGGCTGTACGGTTTTTCCGGTCTGTCCGACCTGCCGGACGTACTCGGCCCAACCGGCTTCCACCGCGCTCCGCGACGCTCCTACCGCTCCTCCGGTGAGCTCCGCGGTCCGGTGCAGGAGCTCGAACCCCTCGGGGCCTCCGAGGCCCCGCCCCCCGGAGAGGATAACCGGGGCGTCGGAAATGTCCGATCCCTCGGAGACGAGGGTTTCTTCGGTTATTAGACTCGGATATCCCTCCCC
>CAZXMO010000145.1:0-2753 GCA_964641125.1 uncultured Spirochaetales bacterium | reverse complement strand
TACGGTGCTTCCCGGTCTTCCGGTTCCGCGTAATCGATTCCGACACGGGGTGTTGTCGCGACTTGCTCATTGGAAATTTCCCGGTATTCCTCGACCCAGAGGGGTCCCCTGCGGGTGACGTCGACGCCGTTGAGTCCCCGGTCGACGGAGAGGGCCATACACAGCTTCCCCGGGCCGTCGGTGAGCCCGGTATTCCGGCCGCGGAGCCGTTTCATGGTTTCGATTCCGTCGAGGGGAATTAAGCCTCTAATGAGGACGGCCGAGGGATTGTCCGATTCGGTGACGAGGTTGAGCATATTGTACATCCCGTAGATGAAGTAGACGTAGGCGTGTCCCGGGGGACCGAACATGACCGCATTTCGTTCGGTTTTTCCCTTAGAAGCATGACAGGCGGTATCTTCGGCCCCGGTATAGGCCTCGGTTTCCGATATCATGCCGCACAACAGTTCACCCTCGAGATTTCGGACGATTTTTTTTCCCAAAAGCTCCCGGGCGACGATAATCGGATCTCGATCGAAAAAGGTGCGGGAAAGAATCACGTATCCGCGGATATATTTCAGCTCAAGGATTTGAGCACGCCGTCTTTGTCTTTGACCCCTTCGATCTTTTGGGCGAGCTCCGGATTGATGCAGTCCCTGAGCCAGTTAGCGAAGTCGTTCTTGTATTCGGAAACATGATGAGCGAACTCCGCCTCGTTCAATTTGCGAAGCTCCTTTTTGAACTCTGTCAAAGTAGACGCCTTAGCGCCGTTTGCGAAGACGAACTCCTCCCCGGGCTTGCATTTCTTGTTCTTAGCCATGATCTCTCCTCCGGATATAAGTATACGAACGAAACGCTCCGTTACCAAGTTTATTATTTCGCCGGACGGCAAAATTTGCATTCCCCTCAGGTTATAAGTATGTTAATGCTGTTATGAAGGTTAACCCCCAGCTCGTTATGTACAATACCCTCTCCAAACGGCAGGAGCTCCTCGTTCCCCGGGAGGGTAATACGGTAAGGCTCTTTACCTGCGGACCCTCGGTCTACCGGGAGCAGCATCTAGGCAATTACCGCACCTACCTTTTCGAAGATATCCTGCAGAAGTATCTCCAATACCTCGGGTATACCGTAGAGCGGGCCATCAACTATACCGATCTCGAAGACAAATCGATTCAGCGTGCCGACGACGAGGGACGCTCGGTCTACGAGGTTACCGACGAGGTCATCCGGGATTTTTTGAAGACCGCCGGCGAACTCGATATCTATCTACCTCCGTATATACCCCGTTCTACCGACAGCGTCGACGAGGCGGTAGAGATTATCAGGGAGCTCATGCGGAAGGGGTATGCCTACCGTCACGACGGGAACATCTATTTCGATCCCCTGAAGTATCCCGGTTTCGGGGGGGTATTCGGCCTCGATATGTCGAAGTGGCCGAAGAAGAAGTATCGGTATTCCCGGGACACCTATAACGGACTGCGCTGGAACCTAGGCGACTTTATCCTCTGGCACGGAGGGGACTCGAAGGGTCCCGTGTGGGAGAGCGAGGTCGGGAAGGGGCGTCCCGCCTGGAACATCCAGGACCCGGCAATAATAAAGAAGACCCTGGGAACGGAGATCGATATCCACACCGGGGGGATAGACAACGTGTACAGGCACCACGACTATACCCGGGCGATCCTCGAGGCCTATTCGGGGCAGGAGCTGGCCCGGTACTGGTATCACTGCGAGCACCTGATCGTCGAGGGAGAGAAGATGTCTAAATCGAAGGGGAACACCCTCTATCCCCGGGATGCCTACGAATGGGGATGCAGCCCGAAGAAGGTCAGGTTCATGCTCATGAGCGAGCACTTCCGGAAGAAACTCAATATTACCCGAGAGGGGACCGAGAGGTGCTGTGACAGGATCGGCACACTCCAGGAAGCGACCGCCGCGGTGACACACCTCGAGTATCCGGCCCGGGTCGAAAAAAACGGCGAACAACGGGCCCTCGAGTTGACCGAGGAGCTCGAGATTCTGTTTCGAGCCAAGATGAACGACGGTCTCGATGTGCCCGGGGCCCTCGAGGCAATCGAGCCGGTCCTCGGGGAGCTTCGGAGGATCAGGGAAAAGGACGGGATTTCCGAGAAGGTCGGCGAAACGCTAACACCCGCGTTGGAGAAGATCGATTTGGTCCTCGGAGTGCTTTTTCCCTGATTGCGGGGTTGATCGCCTACTGTCAAAGTCCGATGATCGCGGCGGCTCTGACCGGGGATCCGTCGCACCCCTCTACCTTCAGCGGAAAGACACTGAAGTACATGTTCCCGCCGTCCGGCCACGCCGGGGCGGCCTTTTCCAGATCCTCGAGATTCGCCAGGTTTTCGATAAGAAGAATCCGACCGGGTAAGAATATCTAATGGAGCGGGAAATCGGTCGAGTCCATGGAGTCGAAGGATATCGTGTCTATCCCGATTCCTTTCAGGGAGAAATGAGCGAGCCACTCGGCGGCATTAATGTCCAGTACGGGAAAATCGCCGAAGTAGTCCGGGGTTCCCCAGTACCGGCCCCATCCGGTGTGGAGGAGGAGGAAATCGGCCCGGTGTATCTGGTCTTCGCAGGGCTCGAGCTCCTCCCGGGTAATCTTCCGTCCGGCGGGACCGGGAGAGCTGATCAAGACCGCAGTTCCGAAGAAGCTCTCCGGGGAAAGATCGCTCAAGGTCGGGCCGTCGGTAAGGAGATAAGAGTGCCCCCGATCGTGGGGATTGAATCAGGAGAGGACTTTTCCTTGTATACAG
>CAZXMO010000144.1:0-2790 GCA_964641125.1 uncultured Spirochaetales bacterium | reverse complement strand
CCACGGCGGCGAGGGGGAGACCTCGATGGTGCTGGCTACGGTCCCGGACCTCGTCGACATGAACGAGGCGAAGGGAATGATCCCCGACATGGACCCGGTGGTCGACCTGGTGTGGAACTTTCAGGAGCTTACCGATTACGGCGCGAGCGGTGCCCCGGAAAAGGGGAGCAGAGAAAAGGGACTGACCATGAAGAAGGCGCTGACTCAGTATCTCATAGACTTCGTCAGACGGATGGACAAATTGGGGTGGAGGTACACACGCTCCTGAAAAGAATACTCATTCTGCATACCGGAGGGACCTTCGGCATGAACGAAGGCGACGGGCCTCTTCTTACGGAGGGCTCCCGGGAAGAGGTGCTCCAACGAATTCCCGAGCTTCAGCGAATTGCCCATATCGAGACTCTCTCGCCGTATGCCATCGACAGCGCCGAACTGGAGATAGGGCATCTCCGCCGGCAGGCCGGACTCATTGTTGACAACCAGGACGGTTTCGACGGTTTCGTTATTATCCACGGGACCGATACCATGGCCTACACGGCCTCGGCCCTCTCCTTCATGCTGCTGGGATTGGGAAAACCGGTTATCCTCACCGGGGCGCAGAGGCCTTTGAACCAGATACGGTCCGACGCCAGGAGCAATCTTATCGGCGCCGTCGAGATTGCCGCTTCCGGTATTCCGGAGGTAGGAATCTTCTTCGGAAACAAACTATACCGGGGAAACCGGACGACGAAAATGTCTACCTGGAGTTACGATGCCTTCGAGAGCCCCAATTTTCCGCCCCTAGGCGAGGTGGGCCTGGATATCAATCTGACTTCCCCGGATGAAAAAGAACCGGCGCCGCGGGAGGATTTTAAGCCTTTCCTCGATCTCGATCCGGATGTATTCGTCGTTATGATCTTTCCGGGAATAAAAGAGGATTATCTTGAATCACTCCTAAAAAGCGATATACGGGGTTTTATCCTTCAGGCTTACGGTGCGGGTAACATGCCTACCGGCGGCGGGGAGGGTCTTCTCGATTTTATCGCCCGGGCCCATGAATCGGGAAAGCCGGTGGCCGTCAACACACAGTGCCATCACGGGAGTGTTTTTCTCGACATATACGAAAGCGCCCGGCGTGCGCGGGAGCTCGGCGCGGTAAGCTGCAAGGACATGACCATCGAGGCATCAGTAACGAAGCTCATGTATCTGTTAGGAAGGTACCGGGACGACCCCGGTCGGGTCTCCGAACTGCTCGAGACAAACCTCGCCGGAGAGCTTTCCGAACCTCAGTACCATATCTTTAATCAGCACGGCCCGTGGCGGTAAGAAACTGAAGAGTGTCCCCCTCCTGTCTGCCGTCTATTCTTCTTCTATCGGAAACCGGATTGTAAATACCGGGTGCGGTTCGCGTTGAAGCTCTATGGTTCCGTCGAGCTGTGCGGTCAGCGCCGAAATAAGCCGTAGGCCTAACGTTTGAGGATTGCCTAAATCAATGTCCTCCGGGAAAGGGTTGCCCGTATTAGAGAGGGTGAGCTTGTACTGATTATTCTCTTTATCTTTTTTCATTCTGACTGGAAAAACCGCCTCTTCCGTGTCGGAGAAACCATGTTTTATCGCATTGGTGGCAATCTCATTGATAATGAGTCCGAGGGACATGGCTGATTGTGTAGGGATGCAGATTTCTTCGACATCCGCTTCTATCCTCACCGGCTGCCTTGAAAAAGATGAGAAGATGGAAGAGAGAAGGTCGCTGATATAATCCCGGCAACAAATCTCTTTGACGTTTCCGGTTTGGTAGAGTTTTTCATGGATAAGGCCTACAGCCTCTATCTGGTGCTGTATGTCGGAGAGGTCATTCTCTGTCTCCGAATCTTTCAGATTGATAAGAGAAGAGACCATAAGAAGACTGTTTTTTACCCTGTGGTTGAGTTCCTTCATGAGGAACTCTTTTTCTTCGAGTGCTTTTCGAAGTTTATCTTCGGCTTGTTTACGCTCGGTGATGTCTAGGCAGTGTCCGATGTAGCCGAGGAACTTGCCGTCATTGTCGTACCGCGGAGTCCCGTCGTCCTGGATCCAGCGGTACTCACCGTCCGCGCGTCTGAGCCGGTAGCTCATGCTAAACGGCTCACGCCGCTCGAAGGCAGCGACGTAGATTCCGACACATCGGTCGCGATCATCCGAATGGACGCCCTCGATCCAACCGCCGCCCAACTCTTCGTCGAGGTTCCGCCCGGTGAAATCCAACCACGGCTGGTTGAAATAATCACAATCTTTGTCTACGCCGGATGTCCATACGAGTGCCTGCCCTGAGTCGGCCAGGGTGCGGAAGCGGAGCTCGCCTTCTCGCAGCGCCTCCTCGGCCCGCTTGCGGTCAATAATGCGGCCTAACTGTGTTGCTGCTGCCTGAATACGTTCTTTTGCGTACTCGATAATGAATTGAGGACGAGGGTTGTATGCTTCCGCTTGTTTCTTAAGTTCATCAACCGGAATTTTATACTTTTGTGAGAGGGTTTTTAGTTCCGCCTCATCGGTCGGCGGGGAGCCGTACCCGAAATTTATCGCTCCGACGGTCTCACCGCCGGCATGGACGGGAACTCCGTACATCCTGATTCCGCCGTTACACTCCACTTCTACCGGTTTGTCTTCGCTCATGGCAAGAACGGCGTCGTTCCAGCAGGATTCATGGCAGAGCCATTTTCCGCTTTCCAGAGCTTCTTTGTTGTCCTCGGCAGTGCAGAGTCTTCGCGATGCTGAGTCCATCAAACGGCACCATCCCGAGGAGAATACTCCCAGTGCATAGCTGCCGTCTTT
>CAZXMO010000143.1:0-3026 GCA_964641125.1 uncultured Spirochaetales bacterium | reverse complement strand
GGGCCTGATTGCACCGGGGTTTCCCGCTTTCTCTTCATCACCGACCGTGTTATGAGGTACGCGAAAAGAGCAGCGGCGGCGATGACCGGCGCGGCGATGTAATATACCGTCGTGACACTTCCCAGTGCGATAATTCTGCCGTTTAAGAGCGTCCCTATCGCCCCGCCGACGAACATATGGAAGGAAGCCAGCGACATCGCCGTTCCCCGCATCGAGGGAAGCAGGTTCTGCGCGGCCATGATCAGGGTTGACTGCAGGAAGACAAAAGCAAGTCCGAAGGCGAAAAAAGCGGATACGAGGATACCGATATTCTGAAACCGGGCGAGAAATATCAACCCCGCGCCGCCGAGAAGGCCCGCGGCGGGTAGAAAAAAGCGGCCCAGCCTTTTCCTTATTTCCCCGGCTTTCCGGCCGCCTAAAACCGTCCCGAGTCCGAAAGACGTGAGGATGAGTCCGATCAAAACGACCGGCAGGCCGGTAACGGTTTCAACGTAATATCCGGAAAAGGAAAAGCTTCCGAAAACCGCATACCCGACGAGGAAAACAGTCCCCACCACCGCCATAAGACCCCGAGTGGAAAAAGCCGTCCCGTAGGTCTTGAAAAAGGACGCGTGATGCGAACCCGTGCCGGACCTGAGCTTTATCAGCACGAAAAATGCCAAAATCAATTCCGCGGCTCCGTAAAGAACATAGACGGCCCGCCAGGAGGCGAATTGGGCAAGAGCGCCCCCGATAAGGATCGATGAGGCCCCTCCTAGAAACATCATTCCCATGACGCTCCCAATCGCGTTCTGCCGTGTGTCCGGGCCGAAGCGCTCGCCTATCAGGGCCATGGTAACGGGAAAGATACCCGCCGCGAACATCCCGTTGAACGCCCTGAAAACGATGAGTGAGGTCAAATTAAAGGCGAACCCTCCCGCGATACTGAATACGGCCGTTCCGAAGGCCGCAACTTTGATGATCCTTCCCCTGCCGAACTTATCTCCTAATGGACCGAAGAGTACGGTAAAAAAACCGAAGGAAAGCATGTATGCCGTTACCGAAAGGGAAGCCCGGGATATCTCGAGACCGAGATCGGAGGCGATGTTTATCAAAAGGGGCGCCACGGCATAGTTGTCACCGTTCGCCCAAAATGCCAAAAATCCGAGGAGAAAGAGCAGTATGCGGTTTTCACGATTTTCCTGTGTCATATTCCTTCCTTTTGTGTTTTTTATCAATATATGTTTTTTTATATACAGGGTCAACCCTGTTTCCGGTATGATATGAACACCGAAGCTAACCGATGAATCCGGCAGCGAGGGCGGTCAGAACGATCAGCGGAGCTGGAATCCTGGTGAAACCCAAGAGCACGACAGCGGCGGCGGTCACGAGGAGATTGTCCCAGGTAAAGCCGCTTGCAATCATGAGAATCACCGCCGCCGCGGCAATGAGACCGCCGGCCACGGCATTGATTCCGATCAGCGAAATGCGGACGGCCCGGATCCTCTTCAGGTCTTCCCACAGGGGGTAGACAAAGTAGATGAGCAGAAGTCCGGGGAGGAAGATCCCGATCCCGCCGATCACGGCGCCGAGGATGTGCACGAGAATTCCTCCGTACCTCGCGGCCATACCTCCCGCGTAGGCTGCAAAGCTGAACATGGGTCCGGGCAGACCCTGGACCAGCCCGTAGCCGGTGAGGAACTCGCCGCTCGTCATGAATTGATGCACATCGACGAGCTCGCTGTACATTACCGGTACAACGACTTGCCCGCCGCCGAACACGAGGTATCCGTAGCGATAGAACCGTTCGAACAACGCCACCAGCCGGGCGTCGGTCAGACTCGACGCGATGAGCCCCCCCGCCGCGAGGACTGCGAAGGCGGCGAAGTAGACCCACCGCGGCCTCACCGTCACGCGGTTCCACATCCCCTGTTCGCGGTACACGAGCATTCCGACGACCGCCCCGGTCAAAAGTACAACCGGGAAGATCCACGGAGACCTGACGAAGAAGGTAACAGCGCCGCCGAACAGCACGAGAAACACCGTCGGGATGTCTTTTACCACCTTACGGCCGATTCGTACGGCGGCGACGATGATGAACCCCACCGCCATCGGTCCGACGTATCTGAGCACCTCGCCGGAGATGTTCCGTTCGGCGAGAATGCCGTAGAGAAACGAGAGCGCCGTCATCGCCGAGAGCACCGGAATCGCCCATACGAGCATCGTAAGAAGCGCGAGTTTCGGCCCCCCCGCCTTGTACCCGATCGACACGATCGTCTGCGTGCTCGTCGGACCGGGGAGGATGCTGCACAGCGCCATCAGCTCGATCAGCTCCTCCTCGGCGAGATAGCGCCGCTTCGTTACCATCCGGTTCAGAAACACGCTGATATGCGATTCGGGGCCTCCGTAGGCGCCGAGGGAGCACACGAGTACGTCTTTGAGAAAACCCGCCCACCGGGTACGGGGTATACTCCCCTGGCCACTATCCATGCCGAATACGTCCTAAGCGCTAAAGTGCAGAAGCGGATGCATAGGGTCAGCCTCCGCCTCCGGGTGGGAAAAGGGCTACTTCGTCCCCCTCAGAGAGCTGAGTCTTCAGCTTATCAAGATGAAAAATATGCCGTCCGTTTATCATGATAATAGTGCCGGTCCTCATCTCTCCTTTCTCCTCGAGCAGCTTATGGAGGAAGGGAGTATCGATTTCGTTCTGAACACGGGAAAGAAGCTCCCCGACCCTCTCGCCGGGGATAAAGGGCAGCTCCAGCTCCTTCCTGTCGAGAAGGAGCTGGAGCAGAGTAAAAAATCTGACTCGGAGCATCAAGCGATACCGAGATCCTTAAGTGTTGCTTCAGGAATGGTTCCATCGGCGTTCCAGTTCCTCAACTCATAGTATTCGGGAAGCAGTTTGGGAAGCTGGTGTACCGCCCCTTTCTGAGGACCGTCGGGCAGGGGTTCAAACATCCGCTTAGGCAGTGTGTCCTGGGAAGGATCGATTCCGGCGGCCATGTTGAACTTCCTCTCCAGGTTCCAGATCCTGGAACCGATCT
>CAZXMO010000142.1:0-3389 GCA_964641125.1 uncultured Spirochaetales bacterium | reverse complement strand
CCTCGAGCCGACTAACGAAGCCTACGCGGTCGCGAAAATAGCCGCGATCAAGATGTGCTCCGCTTTCAACAGGCAGTACGGTACCGATTTCGTATCCGTCATGCCCACAAACCTCTACGGACCCCACGACAACTTCGACCCGGTTACCTCCCATGTCCTCCCGGGGCTTATCCGGAAATTTCACGAAGGAAAAGTCCACGGCGGCCCGGTGGTGCTCTGGGGCGACGGAACCCCGAAACGGGAGTTTCTCTACTCCGAAGACCTCGCGGCGATATTAGTCGATGTCATGGAGCGGATACACGCCGGGGACGCCGGCGAGTTTATCAACATCGGAACCGGACAAGACATAACCATTTCAGAGCTCGCCGGAATCATCATGGAAGTAACCGGGTATTCAGGCGAACTCCGGTGGGACACCGATAAACCGAACGGGACCCCGAAGAAACTCCTCGACGTTACGAGGATGCACGATTTGGGCCTTGCCGCGGGCACCCCCCTCCGCGGGGGGATCGAAAAGACCTACCGGTGGTTTCTCGAGAACGAGGCGGCAGGCGGATGAACTGCTTCGACGTCTGCATTATTACCGCCTCGAACCCGAAACAAGCCGAGAGTTTCAGGCGGCTCATCGACAAGCGGAAAACAGGGGGGATCTATCCGAGGGAAATAGATTTCTTCGTGTGCAGCGATCCCGAAGCGGGGCGCATAGGCTCCGGGGGCGGGACCGTCAGGGCGGTCGTCGAGCTTCTGAAGGCCCGGAACATCCCCCTCGACGCGGGAAAAGAGTACTACGCCTCGCGGAGGGTGCTCATCATCCACGCCGGAGGCGAGTCCCGGAGGCTCCCCGCCTACATGCCCGAGGGGAAGCTCTTCGCCCCCGTCCCCGTACCCGCGAGCACCGTCGTCCCGCCGGTCATCCTCGACGTTCTCCTTACCCTGTATCTGAGATACCCCTGGAGCAGGGGAGAGCTGATCGTGTCTTCCGGCGACGTGGTCATCGATTTCGACACCGATCAGGTCCAGCGCCCCTCCAATCCGATCGTCGGATTTTCCGCGGCCTCCTCCCTCGAGCAGGGGAGCAGACACGGCGTCTTCGCCTTCGACCCCTTACGGGAGCGGGTAATTGATTATTACCAGAAGGCGCCGGTGGAAACCCTTAAAAAGAACGCCCTTCTCGAAGGCTCGAGCGAGTGCGCCCTCGATATAGGACTCATATCCCTTACCTCCGATTTTACCGGGGCCTTGATCGACTTCGCCCAAAAAGACGCGGACGGCGGCACCGTGTACGGACTCATCGAAAAGGGGGCTTTAAGTTTCGACATCTACTTAGAAGTCCTTACCGCCTGTTTGGCCCGCCTCGGCAGGGAGGAGTACGGAAAGCGGGTGGCCTCCCGGTCCCGGTGCGGGGACAGTCTCCTCGACATCATCTACGACTCTTTCTCCCGCTTCGATTTAGGCGGAGTTTTGACCCGGAACACCCGGTTCCATCATTTCGGGAGCCTCGAAGAGTTCCCCGAGGCGTCGGTCCTCATGAACCGGGGAGGGCTTACACCCTTCTATTCGGATACCGGAGAAGAGTACATCCCCGAGTGGGGGAACGGCCGTATAATCTATAACTCCGCGGAGTGTACGATAGGACCCGCCGCGGGGGGCTTCGTCTTTGTCGAGGGCTGCCGGTCGGTCTCCGTGGAGGCCCCGGAAGGCGGCAACGCGTTCTTTTCGCTATCCGATTTTCACGCCGATTATCCTATTCCTCAGGGAGTCTGCATCGACGAGCGGGAGAACGGAGTACGCCTCGTCTACTCCGTCGAGGACGATTTCAAGAGCGCCGGCGGGGAAGCGGCGACCCTATGCGGTACCCCCCTGTCGGTCTGGTGCGCCGAACGGGGACTCGCCCCGGAGGAGATCTGGGAAGACGGGGAGGATTTTTATAATCCTTATAAAGAGAAGAACCTCCTGACCGCGCGCCTCTTTTTTTCCTGTTCCGCCGCTCTTCTGCCCGGCTACTGGACCGTAGCCGGAGACGAAGCCTCCCTGAAGGCCTGGCGGAATGAGTTCCTGCGAAGCGATCGTTTTTCCATACAGGAGATGAACGAACGCTCGGACGTCCTTGTACGGGAAGCGGTCAGGGAGGAATGCCGGAAACGGATACTTAAAGAACGCATCCTCTCGGGTGTCGGTTTCCGGCAGATCCCTCAGGGAGCTTTTCTTGAAGTCTTCGGAAAAGAGGACTGCGGTGCCCTCTTAGGAATTTATGAAAAGACTGACGATCCGCTGATCAAGGCGTACAGGAGAGAGCTCGTAGGCGCGCTGTGTCCCTTAGGCGGCGGGGGATACAGGGCTATCTCCTTTGTTTCCCCCGGGGGTAACGCCCGGGGGCCTAAGGCCGCCGTCAAGGCCGACCAGATCGTCTGGGCCCGCTCGCCGGTACGCCTCGATTTGGCCGGCGGATGGACCGATACTCCTCCGTATACCAACCGCGAGGGGGGGAGTGTGGTCAACGTCGCAGTCGACCTAAACGGACAGCCCCCCATTCAGGTCTTCGTCCGGCCGACGGCGGACTACTCCGTCCGTTTTCATTCCATCGACTTAGGCGTTACCGAACCGGTAGACTGTGCCGCCGGCCTCGAGAACTACGCCGATCCGTCGAGCCCCTTCGCTCTGGCGAAGGCCGCGGCGGCGCTCCTGCTTCGGGAGGAGCTTCATTCACAACAGGAACTTTTAGACATTATCCGCTCCGTCGGGTCCGGGTTCGAGCTCACTTTACTCTGCGCGGTCCCGAAGGGCTCCGGCCTCGGCACCTCCTCCGTCCTCGCGGGTACTATTTTAGCGGCCCTGCACCGGTTCTTCGGGATGACCGTGACCCGGGAGGAGCTCTTCCTGCAGGTCTTAGAGATCGAGCAGATGCTCACCACCGGCGGGGGATGGCAGGACCAGATAGGCGGGCTTATAGGCGGGGTCAAATACATCGAAACGAAGCCGGGAATGCGGCCGAAGCCGGTGATCCATCAGCTCGACTCGTACCTCTTCAAAGATCCCGGGTGTCTCGCCCGGCTTACCCTGTTCTATACAGGAATCACCCGGCTCGCCAAGAACATCCTTCAGGAGGTCGTAGCTGAATCCAACGGCAAGTCCCCCGCCTACCTCTACACCCTCCGGAGCTTAAAGCGTCTCGCCTATGAGGCGAAGGACGCCCTGTCCCTGCGTGACATGGACCGCCTCGCCGAAGTCGTCCGCGGCTCCTGGGAGGCGAACAAGCTCATCCACTATTCGAGCACCAACGACGAAGTCGAACGCCTCCTCGAACAGGCCGCCCCCTACTCCAGCGGCATGAAGCTCTTCGGCGCGGGCGGCGGCGGCTTCGGCATGTTCATCTCCCGCACCGCCGAGGA
>CAZXMO010000141.1:0-3420 GCA_964641125.1 uncultured Spirochaetales bacterium | reverse complement strand
GATCGATGCGGTTCATGAATTTAACGGGTCAGACTGAACCAGATTATTCCTCTGAGTTGACGCCTCTAGTGGGGTAAATTATAATCGAGGTATTCTCTTCCGCTTTGTCTGTGGTCCGGGAGAGTCGACAGGAGGACCCGGTGAGGAAAATACTTATCACCGCATTACTGGCGGTCTTTGTCTCAGTACGGGGCATGAGCGACGTTATCGTCATAGAAGAACCGACGATCTATCCTGATACCGAGACGAACCGGGAATTCATCGAAAAATCCTTAGTCGAAGCGGCATACTACGTCGAGAAGGTGTACGAAGGCAGAGTCATTCTCACCGGCGGGTGGCTCGGCACGGCTGGGTATGTTTCGGAAAACTTTTCTCATGGCATCGGGCGCACGGGGCGGGGGGATGCCGATTACACCCTCCGGGTCAATGCGGTCAATGACGGGGAGAGCAGGGTCATTTCTTTGTCGCTGATAAGGAATTCCGACGAAAAAGAGGCCGATCCGGTGAGCTTTTTCGGCCCCTGGGGGCCGGGGATGGGCGCGGATCTCGGACGGTCGGTTTTCTACCTGTGGGGGGCGATCGAAGATTTTTCCGCCTTCGAGGGGAGTGAGCCGCCGGTGTACGTCGACGAATTCGCCGCCGGGGCAATACCGGCGGCACGGCTTCCAGTACAGGGGGTTCAGATCTATCCCTATTCCCTGGCCATGGGGAGAGAGGGGAATCTCCTAGTGGGGGGAAACTCCCTGGCCTTGGAGATGGACCGGTACTTCAGGATCCTGAGCTTTCCGGGAAAGAGTTTGGTAGAGCAGGGGAATTACTCCTACGCCTTCGCCGTGGATACCACCCCCGGCGGTACCGTGTTCTTTATGCCGTCCACCGGCGGCGAGATATACTCTTTCGTGCCCGGCGCCGAGCGGCCTAGGCGGATTCGAACCGCCGTAAGCGGCGCGGCGGGGCTCGCGGTCCTGCCCGACGGAAGCCCCTTCGTCGTCGATTCGAATGGGAAGCGGGCTATCCTCTTCAAGGACCGGGAGAGAAAGGAATTCGATATCTTTCCCACCGAATATTCGTACATCACGGCGGTCACCGCCGGGCCGAGCGGGAATATCTGGGTCAAAGACACCATGGACCGGCACATCCGTATCTATTCGCCGGAAGGGATTTTGGTGGACAGTTTGATCCCCTTGGCCGATTCCAATGAGCTTACCGGTACCCGGGGTATCGCAGTATTTCAAAACGGGGATTTCCTGCTCCTCTCTCCGCAGGGGCTTTCCCGGTTCAAGCGGAACGGCGAGCCGGTGTGGTCCCTCGATGCGATTCCCTCTCCCGAAGGCGGCGGGTTTACCACCGTGATGGATGTCGCGGTGGACTCCGGCACAGGTCTCATCTATTTGAGTGATTATACCGGACGAAGGATCATCAAACTCCTCGACAGGGGGTATGCTCTTGCCCGAAAGGCCGATGTCCGATTCGAGAACGAGCTGATTCGGATCAACCGGACCCTCGAGGACGACCCCTACGATGCCGAAGCCCTCGGACGGAAGGGTGGGCTGTACGAGGAGAACGGCGCCCCGGAAGCGGCCATGGCGGTATGGGAGCGGGTTCTCGAATCGGACCCTTTCGACTCCCGTGCCGAACGGAGGCTCGCCCGTCTCGAGCTCGAGATCCTGCGTGACGGCGCACGACGGCTCAAGGACACGACCCTTGAGTTACTCCTTACCCTCGGTCCGGAGTCGGCCCGGGACAAGTACAGTGAGACCGTTAAGCTCTACGAGCAGATCCTCTATCGAGCCCCTGATGATGCAAAGAGTACCGAGGAGCTTGCCGATCTCAAGCGGCAATTCGAGCTTTATCAGTCGCCGGCGGCCCCGCGGGTCCCGCCCCTGGAAATCGCTTCTGTAGATATAGACCGCCTGTTCCCATCGCTTATCCAATACTATACCCGGAATCCGGCGGGAACGATTAAGGTGGTAAATCCGGGGAACGAGCCGGCTAAAAAACTGCGCGCGGAGGTATTCATCAAGAACTTTATGGATTTTCCCTCCGCCGGTGAGGTGGAAAGTATTCCTCCGGGCGGTGAAGCCGTCATCGAATTACCTGTCCGCTTCAATCGGGAAGTCTTCGCCCTCGAGGAGGACCTTCCCGTTCAGGTCGGGATAATCTTGAGTTATTCGATGGAGGGGGAGCGGTACGAGATCACATCCTCCGCCGGGACGACCCTCTACCGCCGGACAGCCCTCTCCTGGGACGAATCGGCAAAGCTCGCTGCCTTCGTCACTCCCAACGAGGAAGTGGTCTCCCGGTTCTCCCACCGGGTCGCTTCGGCGGTCACCTCGCGGGAGGAGATATGGAATAGATATCGATTGAGCGGGGAATTCTTGCGGGGGATTGCTCTTTTCGACGGTGTGGGGACCTACGGGATCGAGTATATCGAGGATCCCGCCTCCCCGATCAGCAGCGTTCTCGAAAACTCCCGCGTCGTGGACACGGTCCGCTTTCCCCGGACGACCCTGTACTACCGGTCCGGCGACTGCGACGACTCGACTGCCCTCTTGTGTTCCCTCTTCGAGTCGGCCGGGATAGCCACGGCCGTTATGACTTCCCCCGGGCATGTCTTCTTTGCCTACGACACCGGCGAGCCCGCCTCGAATAGGTGGCAGTTCGAAGACGACGATCTTGCCGTTATAGAATACGAGGGTACCCTGTGGGTTCCTCTCGAGGCGACGGTGGTAAACCGAGGTTTTTACACCGCTTGGAAGAGCGCGTCCGCTCTCTACACGAGGTATTCGGGCACCGGGGAGATCGAATTCCTTCCCGTCAGGGAAGGCTGGTCGGTCTATCCCTCCCTTCCCCTGCCGGAGAGTCCTTTTACGGTTGTGGAGCCGCCGTCTGTCCGGATAGCCGATGCCGTCGAGGTAAGTCTTGGTACCATGAGGACTGAGCTGTACGAACGGGTAGCCCGGCGGTTGAGGTCCGAGCTTATCTCTTCCTCCGGGCGAAACAGGAACAGGAAGCTCAATATGCTCGGTATCCTTCACGCCCGGTTCGGTGACTTCGGGAAGGCGGAATCGAGATTCGCCGAAGCTCTTGAATCGGATTCCCAAAGCCTGTCCGCATACATCAATATGGCCAATCTCAAACTCCTCGAGGGAAATGTGGACGAAGCGGTGCGTTTTCTTCGGCGCGGCCGTGCGGTCAGACCCGACTCGGTAATGATCGATCTCCTCTTAGCGAAGGCTTACCATAGGGGGGGTGACCGAATTCGCGCGGGAGAACACTACGACGCGGTGGCTGAAAAATCCCCCGAACTCGCTGAATCGATCACCTATATCGGAAGCGAAGGCGCGGCGGGGACGAGGGCCTCCGGGGCCGGGGAATCGGAAGGGGTCTTCTGGAATATCGAGGAATAGTATTCTGCCG
>CAZXMO010000140.1:0-3672 GCA_964641125.1 uncultured Spirochaetales bacterium | reverse complement strand
GGCCCACGGGGGGAGATGAAAGTTCATCTCATCAAAGAACTCCTTTCCCCGCCGAATAATTCCATTGATCTCGCTGCGCTTCACAGGTGTCTCCTCTCTATTTTTAGTATTTACACTTCCGGGCCTCATCCGCAAAGGCTTGGATCAACTCGACGTCGGCATCGAAAAAATGGTCGGAAGGCGCCAGGATATATCCGCCGCCCTCTCCCGCCGCATCGAAACATTCCCTGACCTTCGCGCGGGTTTCTTCAGGTGTACATCCTTGAAAATAATGCGCCTGATCGAATCCGCCTATCATGCATACCTTGTCTCCGATCCGTCGCTTGGCTTCGGCAAGGTCGACATCAGCTCCCATCTCCCTCGGCGTGAAGGTTTCCATAGCCGCCGGCTGCATGGCGGCGATATCCTCGAGGATCGGCATCATCCCGCCGCAGGTATGATAAGCAATGCGGACCCCGGCCTTGCGTGCCTCTTCGATTATGGGTGCGTCATAGGGAGCGACGAACTCGTTGAAGATGCCGGGCGAGATAACGGTCGTCGATGCATCGCCGCCGCCGAGCTCGGTAATGTCATAAGCGGCCCCCTTCATTGACCGTACGTAGTGAAGCTTACGGTCCCTGATTACGGAGAGGAATTCGTGGACCCACTCCGGATCGTCGTAGGTGTCCATGATAGCCCGTTCGGTGCCGCGGATACAGCAGAAGTCCTGCCAGCATCCCGGCTGCCCGTAAACGTCGAAGGGGATTACGAACCCGCGGACGATCCCCCGATCTCCCTTCGATTCCGCGGCACGGGTCACGGCGTCCGCATCGCAGATTGGACGTGTCTGATACTCCGCGACGAGATCGATATCTTTCTTTTCCTTGATCAGATGTTCCGCGACCCACTCGGTATACGCATTGGCCTGAGTTACGGCGGTCAAGCTTCCTTTAGGAGTACGGATGGTTTGGCGACGGCTGTAGTACTGATCGTCTTCGAGCTCTTCGATCTCGAGACACCAGGAGTCGGAAAAGATCCGCTTGACCTGGAGAAAACCCGGCTCCCCCTGGGCGGGATCTTCATAGTCCCCTCGGGCGGCGTCTGCTTTTACCGGAACGGTCCAATGGATCGCGTCGAGATCGAAGAAGTCGAAGAACTCCGCGGAGGATGCTCCGTTCATATATTTTTCCGTAAAATACGGCATGACATGGTGCGTCGTGGCGGGGAGCCGGTCGGGAACCTTGCCTTCGAGGGCGGTTATAAGCCGTTCTTTCGAGGTCATATCTCACTCCTTTTGGTTATATCCCGGCTGCGCATCACGCAGCCCGTTATCAATATATCCAGTCGAAAAATCGGTACAGTACCGTGTAGAAGGCCACGGAACCCGCATAGAACCCGACAATGAAAAAGAGGGAATTCCGTTGCCCCTGCGCCGCGAGAACATGCTGCCTGAGCACACATCCCCCGGCGAATACCGAGAGAAACCCCATGAGCAGTCCTCCTACAACCGTGGCCGCCATGAAGATATTTCCGACACTCCTCCGTACACCGCCGATTTCTTGTGTACCCCCGACAATTTTTATATCCCGGCCGCTTTTATCTCCTTCCATGGCCTCCGCGGAAAGTTTCATGGCCCGTTCCTCAACCTGCGAGAGGGTTTTCACCGACTGGTATTCGGGTATACCCCGTTCGAGTATTCCGAAAGAGTAGAGGACGGAGGTGAACAGCCACACGGTCACAAGAAACGAAAAGAACCCGTACAGGATCTCCCTGTCCCTTATCAGGACATAATCCCGCACCCCCGCGATAAAGCACATTCGTGAACGCTGGGCCGTATATCCGATAACCAGTCCGATGCACCCGAGAAGGATCGAGGAGAGTACCGGCATATCCATTAACGATTCCCCTTGAGAGCCTTCAGCTTCAAGAGCAGGGTCCCGAGAACAATCCCGGCGACCATCGCTATTACGCCCGCTATCGCGTAGATATCCCCGTATCCGCTTCTCAAGATCAGCCGTGTGGGACATCCGAATATGAGGATTCCTAGGATCATAATAACAAAACCGTAGAGGAAAAATCGGACGGGCTTATCCGCCTTGAGTATTCGCCGTTCCGAGTATATCCGGGCAGCTGCATAAGCTCCTAGGAGAATCGCCGGGGAACTTAGGAATAGGATCCTCCTGCTGATAACGGACACCTGAAAATTTGTGGAGAATACCGAGTTAACGATTCGATTGACTAAGTCCCGGGTATGACAGGTCAGGCAGAAAGCGTAGGCGGACGGAGGATAGACTGAGAGGAGCACCTCGACTCCGACGAAGAGTACCCCTGCAAGGATACCGAACATCCACGGCGAAAAATACTTCTTCATCTCACCGCTTCTCCGGATAGTGATGTATTGCTTCGATCTGCACCGAATTCCTCTTAAGGACCTCCGAGCACTCATTCTGTCGGCCGTAGTCGAACCTGAGGGCCACGCCGCAGTTCGGGCTGATTTCCCGCGGCCCCGGGACCAGGACCGCCTCGTAGCCTTCTTTTAGGAGGACCTTTTCGGCCCTCAGGGCATGATGGGACCCGAAAAAAGTTATTACCCCTTCCAGGTGGGAGGACTGATCCCTTTTCCTGCTTTTGCGCACCCGTCTCATCACACACCCCGCCGTTTCGCGATATTCCGGACCGCCCGTAGGGCGGCATTAATGTCTCGCTTCGTCGTAAAAGGGCCGATTCCCAACCGTACCGTACCTTCGGGGAAGGTCCCGATAGCTGCATGGGCCCTCGGGGCGCAGTGGAGGCCGATTCGCGAACAGATACCGTAATCACGGTCGAGGATCTCCCCGGCCTCGGAGGTGCTCACCGAATCGAAGGTCAGGGAAATCACTCCCGTCCTTCTCTCCGGCCGGTCGGGACCGTAGACCCTGACGCCGGGGACCGCGCGGAGACCTCCTATCAGCCGCTCGATAAGAAAAAGCTCATGTTCCCGGACCGAGGCTATTCCCCTCTTCAGGATGTACTCCACTGCCGCCGCAAGTCCCGCAATACCCGCGACGTTCAGGGTCCCGCTCTCGAGACAGTCGGGAAAGAAATCGGGCTGTTCTTCTCTGTCGGACAGACTTCCGGTCCCCCCGTACATGAGCGGCGACGGTGCACCATCGCGTACGTAGAGAAAACCGGTCCCCGTGGGCCCGAGAAGCCCCTTGTGCCCGCTGGCTGCGAGAAAATCGACACCCAGTTCGTTGCAGGAGATGTCGAGAGCTCCCGCGGTCTGGGCCGCGTCGACGAGGAGCGGTACCCCCTTCTCCCTGCACCCCCGGGCTATTGTCTCGATGTCCTGTATGGTTCCCGTAACATTTGATGCATGGTTGACGCACACCAGCCGGGTATCGGCCGTAATCGCCTCCAGGATACTCCGGGGATCGACGAAGCCGGTGGAGTCGGCATCGATTATATGGGACTGTATCCCCCGTCGTTCCAGTTCCCTTACGGGGCGGAGGACCGAGTTGTGCTCCATGCTCGTCGTTACTAGGCTGTCGCCTGAGGACAGCGTGCCGAACAGGACGATATTGAGAGCCTCCGTAGCATTCTTCGTGAATATGATCCGCGAGGGGTCTCCTATATCGAAGAGCTCACTGATATTTTCCCTGGCATTGAGGACTGTCCGGCCTGATTCGATAGCTTTCCGATGACCCGACCGGC
>CAZXMO010000139.1:0-3692 GCA_964641125.1 uncultured Spirochaetales bacterium | reverse complement strand
CGGATATATGCAGAGCCCCTCGAATCCCCGGGTATACGCCTTGGGCGATTCGGCCGCGAAGCGATACCCCCTGTCTCCGGTCGCGATGCGGGAGGCGGAGGTAACCATCGAAAATATACTTAACGGAAATACGGTGACCATGGACTATTCCGTAGTTCCGAGCGTCGTCTTTACCCATCCTCCCCTGACCGCCGTCGGGCTCACCGAAGAGGAAGCCGCCGAAGCGGGAATGAACGTGGAAGTCCATACCGGGGATATGTCGGGATGGGCGTCCTCGAAGCGATTAGGAGAAAATTATGGAAAGTACAAGGTGCTGATCCACAAGAGCACGGGAATGATAGCCGGCGCGCACATATTCGCGCCCCGCGCGAGCGAAAGCATCAATATCTTCGCGTTGGCGATGAAATACGAAATATCGGCGGAAGAGTTAAAAAAGACAATGTTTTCTTATCCGACCTATGTCTCGGAAATAACCTCGATGCTGGGGTAGGACGGCCCGCTATTGAAAATTCCCTGAAAGTGTGTAGAATAAGGCTCTACCGCTTAACTGCCGTTAAGCAAAATAAAAGAAAATTTAATTTTTCAAAAAGTTAAACCAAGGAGGCTTCCCGTGAAACGGAAGAAGCTGCCCGTAATGAGTACTGTTGTGCTGGTCCTGCCGTTCGTGTTGACCTGCAGCACCGGACTCACAAGTACGGGCACGACACAAGTTATACAGCCTAAAGCGGAAAAAATCGCCGAAGCCCAAAACAGGATTCCGGTCAGTATCCCGAAAACGGAGGATGCCGGGCTTTTCCTCTACAACCATCCGGCCACCAAGCTCGACGTGGTGGATTTCTTCGCCGAGGTCACCGGGTCGGAGAGGCTCGCACTCATAATCATCCGCAGCGCCGACAAACACGATGTTCCCTTGAGCCTCGCCTTTGCCCTCTCCTGGGCCGAAAGCAAGTTCAATCCCATGGCGGTCAACAGAAACCACGTAACCATCGACAGGGGACTATTCCAGCTGAACGACCGCTCCTTTCCTGATCTGTCCGGAGACGATTGGTTCGACCCCGAGCTCAACGCCGACCGGGGACTGGGTTATCTGAAATGGTGCCTCAAGCAGGGGGGCAACGAGATCGTGGCGCTCGCCATCTACAACGCCGGTAAATACCGGGTAGAGCGAGGCGGAACCCCGCGGTCTACCCTCGATCATATCAACAAGATCCTCACCTTCCGGGACGGCATAGAAGAACGCTTTCACCGCTACCTCGCTACCCGTCCGGCGGTAGAGATCGCCATGAACTGAGAAAATCGATGACTTCCTTAGGCTCATCCGTAAGCATAGGCCCCCTGACCGTTCCGGTGCCGCTCATCATCGTCGCGGCGGCGGCGGGGGTCGGGTATCTCGTTTTCGCCCTTCTCATGAAAAAGGAAACGGAGAGGCGAAAACGCGCGGGGGCGGCCCTCGTCAACGGAGGGCTCATCTTCCTCCTCGTCTGGAAGCTGTCCCCCCTTATCTTCCGCTTCTCCGCGGTAATCGACACCCCCCTGCTCCTCCTCTACGCTTGGGGCGGAGTGCCGGGAATCATCCTCGCCGCCGCCGCCGCGCTGGGATACCTGATCTTCCGGGGCATTCGGGCCCGCAGGCGGGGCCGGCTCGAAATCCGTACACTTTTGGGTCCCGCCCTCTTCGGTTTTACCGCCGCCGTTATCTCCGCCGCGGCGGTCTTCTTAGTCATTTTTCTGAGTTTCGGTCCACGGCCGGTGACCGAGGGGGCACGGACCGCGGCGAGAACCGGAATCGGAATGCCCGCCCCGGATGTTAAGCTCCTTCCCCTCGATCCGCGGGAGCCTCTCGAAGGCGGTGAAAAAACCCTTCGCCTCTCCGATTACCGAGGCAGAACCGTATTTCTCAACTTCTGGGCGACCTGGTGCCCCCCCTGCCGGGCGGAGATCCCCGAGCTCGAGCGTTTTGTCGAGGAACTCGACGGCGGCCCGAATCGAGCGGTGGTACTGGCGGTAAATCTGACCTCCACGGAAAAGTCGGCGGAAGCGGTCGGGCGGTTCGTAGATGAACGGGATATCTCCTTTCCGGTCTTCCTCGATCCGAACGGGACCGGCGCCGCCGCTTACGAAGTTGAATCGGTACCCACCACCTACGTGATATCGCCGGAGGGTATTATTATCGAACGTAAAACGGGAGTCGTCTCGGTCCCCTGGTTGCTTCGGCAGCTCGATTAGCGCGGCCGGGGGGGCCGGTGCCCGCGGCTAGATCATGTCGGGGTCGAGCTTCTCCATCCACCGTTTGGACTGAAACAAGACGAATCCGATGATCGCGGTTGCAACATTGCTGAAAACCATGGCGATCCAGATGCCTGAAGGTCCGATTCCGACCAGGATCGACAGAGCGTAGGCCAGGGGCACCCGGAACCCCCACAGACGCAGAATATTCAAAACCATGATCGGCTTGGTATCTCCCCCTCCCTGAAAGGCCCCCATAAAAACGGTAAACAAGGCAAAGAAGACCACCGCCGGAGAAATGAGCCTGAACATGGCGACTCCGTAGGCGATGACCTCGGGATCGTCGATGAAGAACCGCACGAAGTGATTCCCTAAGAAAAAGGTAAACGTCATCGAGGGGACGATGAATGCCAGAATCGAAGCGATGGAGAGGCGGGCCGCCCGCAGAGCCCCGTACCGGTCCTTGGCCCCCAGATTCTGCCCGACCAGGACACTTGCCGCACGGGAAATCCCCATGGCGGGCATGTTGAACAGCCCGATGATCCTGTTTCCTACTCCGAAAGCGGCGATCACCGCGGTTCCCAGTGAGTTGACCACCCCCTGAAGCACCGTAAAGCCCAAGGCCGATATCCCCTGTCCCACAGAGGTGGGGATTCCGATCTTGAGCAGGAGCTTCATCGAGTCCCTCCTGGGAATCATATTCGAGAGGGTAAGCTTCATGCCCCGCCGGCCCCGGATAAACACCGCCAGGGCGATCGCCGAGCCGATCCCCCGGGAAATGACGGTCCCTACCGCGGCACCGGTAACCTCCATCCGGGGAAAGGGACCCACTCCGAATATGAGGAGGGGGTCCAGGCCGACGTTGAGTCCCACCGTTATCGCCTGAAGGACAAGCGGTGTCATGCTGTCTCCGATGCCCTGCAGACAGCTCTGCAGGACAAAGGCCATGAACATGAAAGGCAAGCCCGCGAGAACGATGCGCAGGTAACGCTGGGTGTAGGCAAAGGCTTCTTCCGGAACCTGCAGCAGGCGCAGAAGAGGCGGGGCGAAGACGACCCCCAATACCGCGATGAGAATCGACCCCAAGAGGAGAACGGTGGTGGTCTGCCCCAGGTAGAAATCGACCTTTTTTTGATCCCCCTTTCCTTTCGCCTGGGATATCAGGGTAGTCCCCGCCATGGAAAACCCGAAACCGAAGATGACCAAGAACACGACGATGGTAAACGAGATCGACGGGGCCGAAAGAGCCACCTTCCCCAGCTTTCCGAGGAAATAGGCGTCGACGATATTGAAGAGCATCTGCAGAAAGTTCCCCAGCATTATGGGTACGGCAAGGACGAGAAGAGACTTTAACGTTACCTGATGAGTTTCGGTCCGATGCACGGGACAGCCTTTTTTGAATTATTACTCGAGTTAAATCGACCGTAAACCCTATACCTAATCAAGGGAAGTGTCCATACGGTAAC
>CAZXMO010000138.1:0-3810 GCA_964641125.1 uncultured Spirochaetales bacterium | reverse complement strand
TCCCCACGATCGGGGGCACTCTCGAAGGAGTAGTGCCGAACACCCTTAAAAGGCGCCGAGCTGACACGGAGCGACCTTGACCGAAAGGGTGTCGCAGACCGAAGTGGCCTCCATCTTGGATATCGAAAACCGGGCGGCAATGTCCCAGACGGTGCGGCAGGGTATGGTATCTCCCTCGACTCCGTCGCGAATAGCCCCTTTGAGCTCTTCCGAGGGCGCTTCCGCGGGCTCGACGATCTTCCTGCGGTGAGGCCACCCGAAGAGCCCGTTCTGGCATTCGATGATCCGGATCTCGGCGAGGTCGATATTCTTACCCACAGCCTCGGGGGATATGTCGAGCTCCCGGGCTATGGCGTGGGCGGCTTCGCAGGTAATGGTGTCTTCTCTCTTGTAGTGCTTGATCTTTTCGACCACCCGTGGATCGGGCGAATCCACTTCCGGATGCTTTCCTGAATAATTTCCGGCGTCTTCGTGTGCCATATCGGCCTCCCGTATAACTAGATTCTGCCTATACTATACCGCTGCGGTAAGGCTCCTAGCAAGTGAAACTTCCCCTCGCTTCTTCTCTCGATTTTTAGTATATTGGGGCAAATCAAGTACCACGAAAGCACCAGGAGGAACATATATGGAAAAGAAAGCGTTTCGCTGTAAACACTGTGAAGACGAGAAGGTCGTCGATGCGGACACCATCACCCCGGAATGCTGCGGCGAGCCGATGATGCAGGTTCCCTTAGAGAGCTGCTCCAAACCCTTCAACTCCGAGAGCGCCCGTCCCTTCGAAGACGAAGACGCCTGCGACGACGGAGTCCACTAATAGCGAAAGAGATTGATCTCCTCGACCATGGCTAGGAATCCCTCGGGAGGAACGTAGTCGGCAATCTGGTTGCCCGATCCAACCGCGATTCCCGGTTTTTTGGCCGTGCGCTCGAGGAGCTCCCGTACATACGCGCGAATTCCCGCTTCATCTTCGGTACACAGGACATTCATATCGATCCCTCCGAAGAGCCCGATCCGGTCTCCGTACTCCTCGACCCAGGTGTCGAAGGGGGCGATGGTGTCCTCGTTGGAGTGTTTCGCGTCGATCCCGCAGACCGATATAAGCTCTTCCATGATCTCGAAGATCGCCCCGCAGGAGTGGAGCAGGAAGGGCTTGCCCGTCGTGTGAATCAGCTCGATGATCCGGCTGTATTGGGGTAGTATGTGATCCCGGACCGTTTCGGGCTTGATCAGGAGTGAGGACTTGAATCCCAGGTCGTCTCCGAACCGGTAGA
This sequence comes from uncultured Spirochaetales bacterium, assembly GCA_964641125.1. Taxonomy (GTDB): domain Bacteria; phylum Spirochaetota; class Spirochaetia; order SPDA01; family CAZSGZ01; genus JBKHAJ01. The sequence goes on along the minus strand of CAZXMO010000138.1, from coordinate 2,539 downwards.
GGCAGAAATACTCGTCGTGCCGCTCGATGAACTCCTTCCACACCGTGAGGAGCAAGTCGCCGACCCGGACCCACAATAGCTCGAAGGCTTCGGGATCGTCTATTTCTAAGTAGGCGAGGTCGGTGAGGGGAACGAAATCCTGGACTACCTCGAAGAGGCCGTTGCCGACTCCCGCTATCGCCTTCATCCCCGGGGGCAGTACCCGGGAGAGAGCGTGGAAGGAGGGGTCGAATTTTTCGAAGTAACGGTTGGGGATATCATCCCAGGGAAACTCTTCGATATCGCGCCGGCTTCGTATGAGCGGGCCGGAACGCCCCATCAGGCCGTTTCCCCCTTGGATGAGCTCCACCATGCATCCCTCGTACGGGAATACGTCGTACCCTATATCCGCGAGATACTCAGCGGCGGTCCTGAATCCCTCTTCTTTATCCTTCGCGTCCCCGGCAAGGAGCGCCGGAATATCCTTCCCCGTCAGGGCCGAGAGCACCACGGGGCTTACCATGTGCTCATAGAGGGGAAGCCGTGAAGGCTTTTTGTTTAGGGCCGCGTCGACGAGAGCGGAGAAATCAGGTTCGTAGGCTTTCATGAACTGTATTATAGACCGGTTTGCGGAGGCTATATAGTAGAATTTTGAGAGTGCCCCCGATCGTGGGGACGATTTTCGATTAAATTCAGTTTGTTCACGCAATTATCCTGCCATAAGTTCCAATTACCCTTCAAAATCATGTAATATGGCACAGATCGATCATTTACACAATTTTTATCCCCACGATCGGGGGCACTCTCAAAAACTTTCGAAAAAAATGGTATAAACGGAGCATGGGTTGTGTATTCGAGAAGCGAGCAGTTGCTAAGCGCCTCACAGGCCGGGGTTTTGAACTCCCCGTTTTCTTTTTACTGTCTTTTCTCATTTCCTGGCTCATCTGGCTCCCGGGTGTCCTCGATGCCCGCGGAATACTGGACACCGGAATCGCCGCAACGACTCTCCAGCACATGGGCGGATACGGTCCAACCCTGGCGGTGATTTTTACCATTGTGCTGTTTCCCGGCGGGCGGTCTTTGGTTCCGTTTCTAAAAAGCTCTTTTCGATTCCGTTTTTCTCCGGTATGGTACGCGGTCTCCGTAGTTACGGTCCCCGCCGTTATGGGAGCGTCGTACCTCTTTGCCCGATTCGTATGGAATGTTGAAACCGAGCTCCCGTTGGTCGAACAGCCGGCGCTGGTTTTTATTTTTCTCCCGTATATCCTCTTTCTTGGAGGACCCCTCGGAGAAGAGCTGGGATGGCGGGGGTTCGCACTTCCGAGGCTTTTGAGAAGGCTTTCTCCATTCTGGGCGGCGGTGATCCTCGGAATCATCTGGACGTGTTGGCATCTTCCCCACTTCTTTATGGAAGGGACCGTGCAGAGCCTTGTTCCTTTCTACGGATACGCGGTTATAACCGTCTACAATTCTATCTTCATTACCCTCGTGTACCGCCGTTCCGGGAGAAGCGTGGTATCCGCAATGCTGTTTCATCTATTCTCAAACTTCTCCTACAGCCTGTTTCCGATATTCACGGATTTCTACGGACAGCTGAGTCTTCTCATCGTATACTCCGCGGCGACCCTGGCTCTGTGTATCCGGTTTCGCGTGTTCTTCTTTCGGAAAGTTGACACACCTAAGGATGTCCCCTAGGATACCTACTGCCGCGAATATTGTTGTTTTTACCCGATTTTGAACCGAAAGGAGCTCCCATGAGCACCGGTATACCGACAAGTTACACCCCGTTACTCAACCTCAAACAGACCGAGCAGGCCATCAAGCTGATCAAGGACTTCTTCGAAGGGAGCCTTTCGGCTGAGCTCAGGCTCCGGAGGGTGACCGCCCCGCTGTTCGTCCCCCGGGGGACCGGAATCAACGACGACCTGAACGGAGTGGAGCGGCCGGCCTCGTTCCCGGTCAAACACTTAGGGGACAAAGAGGTGGAGATGGTCCAGTCGCTGGCAAAATGGAAGCGTATGGCCTTAGCGGATTATGGGCTCGAACCCGGATATGGGCTCTATACCGATATGAACGCGGTCCGGCCGGACGATCTTATCGATAACATCCACTCCATCTACGTCGACCAGTGGGACTGGGAGCTTATTATGGATAAGACGCAGCGGACTGTCGAGTTCCTCAAATCGATAGTCCGGCGTATCTATGCCGTCCTGAGGAGGACCGAATTCGTGGTCCAGGAGTACTATCCGAATATCGAGGCGATTCTTCCCGAGGAGATCCATTGTATCCATACGGAAGAGGCCCTCGGGCTCTATCCCGATCTCAGTCCCAAGCTGCGGGAGCGGGAGCTTACAAAGAAATACGGCGCGGTTTTTCTGATCGGCATCGGCGGAGAGCTCTCCGACGGGACCATTCACGACGGCCGTGCACCCGACTACGACGACTGGAGCACTCCCGGCGCCGGGGGCCTCCCGGGGTTAAACGGCGACATCCTGGTGTGGAACCCTGTCCTCGAGGACAGCTTCGAGCTGAGCTCCATGGGAATCCGGGTAGATAAGGA
>CAZXMO010000137.1:0-3998 GCA_964641125.1 uncultured Spirochaetales bacterium | reverse complement strand
GCATAATTCCTTGTATAGTACATACTTAACAATTTTAACCTGCTAAGTACAATATGTCAACTTATGGAGATTTCCACGCCGCCCGGTGGAGGCGGTCATTGACCGCCCTTCCGAGACCCTCTTCGGGAAGGGGAACGGCGATTATGACGTCGAGACCCGCCGCGTCGAGACGGTGCATGGCCGCGAAGAGGTTGGCCGCCGCTTCCCTGAGGCTTCCCTTCTTCGAGAGGACCTCGACCTCCGCAAAGCCTTCCGTTTCCAGAGGCGTGCGGAATGTGAGGAGCCCCGCCCGGGAGGATTTCGGGAGGGGAGGGGCCCCGGGCTTTAGGTAGAGGGGGATTCGAGGAGCATAGTGGGAGTCGAGCCTGCCGGGTGCTTCGGGCGGCCCGCCGCGCCGTGGTGGGACGGTGAGGGGACCGGTGACCTCTTCGATTTCTTCCGCGGGAATGCCCCCCGACCTGAGAAGGACGGGTTTGTCTCCCGCTAAGGAGATGATCGTCGATTCAACACCCACTGTGCAAGGGCCGCCGTCGATAACGAGGTCGACCGCCTTACCTAATTGTTTCCGAACATGCTCCGCCGTAGTGGGGCTGATTCTCCCGAAGGGATTAGCGCTCGGAGCCGCTATCGGCACTCCCGCCCGGCGTATCAGCTCGAGGGCGGACGGATGGGAGGGCATGCGTACGGCGACCGTCGGCATCCCCGCGGTAACTATGTCGGGAATGACCGGCCTTTTCTGCAGAATGAGGGTAAGCGGTCCCGGCCAGAAACGGTCGGCGAGGCGTACCGCCAATTCGGGAAACTCGGCTGCAATGTGTTTTGCCGTCTCGAGGTCCCCGACGTGGACGATAAGGGGATCGAACCGGGGGCGGCCCTTTATCTCGAAGACCCGTGCAACGGCTTCAGGGTTGTACGCGTCCGCACCGAGGCCGTACACCGTTTCGGTGGGGAACGCGACAACGCCGCCGGTACTAATTATGTCCGCGCCTCGAGCAATAGAGGGACCGGATTTTTCCTCCCCGGCATTTCTCACCGTTTAATCTTCTCCTGCGATGAGACTTTCGTAATCGCTCACGTTTCCTCCGTCGAGGCAGCAGGAGATAATATCCCGGCCGATCTTGTCGAGCTCGGGTTTGTCGAACTTCTTGAGCTGGGTATGGAAGAACTCCCTAAGGATCCGTGCTCCCTCGTCGTAGGCTTCCCGGCCGACCTCGGGCTGGGTATCGACCTGGAGAAACCAGCGGGATATGGTGCTTCCCTCGATCCGCATCGTCTGCAGGGCGTACCCGAGAAGGGAACAGCGGGCGGGAATGGTATAATCGGAATGGAACCGGGCGTGACCGCGCCGCGCGAGGTAGTCCCGTACGATCCACTGGGGCATAAAGCTCGTTTCCCACGCACCGACGTGCTGGTTCGGCACGAGAACGTATCGGGTAGCGGGGGCGTTGAGGAACTGCTGCAGGAGCAGGTTCGCCTGGGCGACCTTCTTGCCGGTTGTAAAGGGCCAATAACTTCCCACTCCCTCACTGCTCATTCCGCCGGTATCGACGATACTCGGATTCGCGTGGCCCCGGGGCGCTACGAGTCTCCACAGCCAGGCCAGAGCGGGAGGCAGGACATGGAGCAGGCCCATGATGCCGTAGCTCGGAGTTTCGGCGGTACAGGGGGGGGTCCTGACTCCGAAGGAACGGATGTCGATCTCGACCTCGCCCTCGACCGAGTTGGGGACTATCTCCCGGGGCAGAATGATCCGGGGATTCGGGCAGGGCTTGCCGGGCTCGTCCTCGATGTGGTCCCAGATGAGTCCCCAGCCTCCGTCGACCGCGTCGATATTCAAAAAGAGCTGAATATTCTTGTGATGGATCGTCAGGTGCTCTAAATCAGGATCGGTTCCGTATTCCTTTATGTGATCGACCCGGATGAACCATCCGCTTTCGGCGTCGGCTAAAGCGAGTTTCCCCCGGTCCTTCTGCATCGACGGGTGGCACAGCGCCATGTCGTCGCAGACCGGGTGCAGATCACATGTACGGGGAATTTCGAGAAACCGTTTCTCGCCGGTTACTACATTTTTGCCGAGAAGAAGCCGGCCGTCAGGCACACGGTGGGGCTGCTGGAGCATTTCGCTCTTTCCGCCGCCGCTTGCTCCTTCGTGCATGAAAGTGACCACATTGTCGTAGGGGGTAACGACCTGCACCGCTGAGCAGTGAGCGGTAACCCATCCCTCCTGCTCGCCGAGCTCGATGAGCGCGCCGTATACTCCTTTCTTCGCGCTCGGTCCCGGATACAGGTTGTACGAGAATATCTCATGGACTTCACTCCGAGAATGGACGACGACCTGCTTGCCGTCGAACCGTGTGTGCCTGAACGGAGGCGCTACGTAGATGATCAGGGAGGGTTTGAAAGACTTCTCGAAGTTTCGTATATCGACGATTCCCTGAAGGATGCCTAAGCCTAATGCAAAGAATCCGGCGTTGGCGGGACATACTGCGAGCGCTTCCCCGCCGATCCCCGGACGGCCCATCTCGAAGGCGAAAAGCGCCAAATCCTGACTTTTCAGCCATTCGAAGGTCTCGCCGCGAATCTCATCAAAGGTGAAGGGGAAGTTATCATCGAATTTGGGTTTGTCCGTGGGTCTGTCGTCGGCGACGTAGAGTGATTTCGGGTCCCGCCTTCTCATGTAGGGCTCGATGTAATTCGCACTTACCCCGTTTTTTACACGAACCACCTCGGCTTCGAGCACCTCCCTTCCGTCGGGAAGGGTATACGATACGTCCCAAGTGGTGTTTTCCTGCGAGCCGCACGCGGCTTTCTCGAGGTCCTCGAGGGTGTCAGCAAAAGTCACCGAGGGTGCCTGCTTGAGCATCTCCTCCGTTTCTTTAGGCAGGGTCAAGATATCAAGTAATTTCCGGTCCATCTGTTTCTTCTCCTTATCTCTGTGTATATTCCGATATTTATTCCGTCTCATCTTTGCGCCGAAAACCCCTTCGGAGCCTTCGGATTATTTCTCGAGATGCGCGGAAGTCTTTACTCGTCCGCGGTTATGTGAGTTTATTCATTTTGAAAAGCGGTTCGCCGCAGGTTACCGGGCCTCCGGCGGTTCGGATTCTTTTGCTGGGTATCCGCATTCTCATAGCCGGTAAATTCGGAGGGCAAAGGGGTGCTTTGTGATGATTGTCGAGAAGACCCCGCAAAGCGGTTCTTCCGGTGGTATCTGCCATTCGAAAAATCTCCTTAAGCTATGCCCCTATTATACTTATTTGGGCCGGTGTATCAATGGGCGGGTTAACACAATTTGTTAGACGGGTTTCACAGATTTTGAGAGCCGGGTGACCGGGTGCGGCCCGGAAGACTCCGTACGCGGACCGCGGTGTTGAAAAGTTTTACAACCCGCTTCCGGAGAAGTATTCCGCCGCTCTCAGGACCTTCTCCATAGTCTCTACTCCGAAGGGGCATCGTTTTTCACAGGCACCGCACCGGGTGCATGCTGATGCGGAGACTTCGAGGCGGGTGTACGCGGCGCGGGCGGATTCGGGCGATCCGAATCGAATCGCGGTTTCGTAGAGCCGGATAACGCCTCCGATATCGATCCGGGCCGGACAGGGCAGGCAATGGTTGCAATAGACGCATTCGCCCCGCGCGAAATCACCAAGGGTGTTTATAACGGATGAATAATCCCGTTCCTTTTCAGGGGCGGAAAAGTAGGCGAGATCGGCTTCGAGCTCCTGGATATTCCCGCAGCCCGGCACGACCGTGGAAACCCCTATCGTGCTCAAGGCGTAATTGATGCCCTGGATCGGCGAGAGAACGGCTTCGCCATCCACCGCCCGCTCGCCCGAGCCGGTGTGCTCGATTTTCATGATCTCCGAGTCCCGGGGGGCGAGGAGCTTTCCCCCGGCGAAGGGCTTCATGGCGACGATGCCGATGTTCCGCCGGACGCATTCGGCAAAGAGGGCGTCTCTTGCTTCGACGGCGTGTCCTATCGGGTTGACAGGATACAT
>CAZXMO010000136.1:0-4122 GCA_964641125.1 uncultured Spirochaetales bacterium | reverse complement strand
AGGAAAACCGGGATACGTCTTCGGGCTGCCCGGCAACCCGGTTTCCACCTTCGTTATCTTCGAGTTCTTAGTTCGGGGATTCTTGAACCGGATGATGGGAATCGAATACGCGCCCCGCACCTTTCCGGGCACCCTCGGCGGGGATATCCGCCGCAAGGATGCCGAGCGTACCGAGTTCGTTCCGGTACGGCTGGAAGAAAACACCGCCTATCCCCTGAAGTACGGGGGCTCCAGCCATCTGAATGCATTGGGTAATGCCGACGGCTTTTTGAGGATCGATTCGGGAATCGAAGCTATAGAAAAAGGAGAGATCGTTGTTATACGACTCGTTTAACCGGAGAATTACTTACTTAAGGATCTCCGTTACGGATAAATGCAATCTTCGCTGTGTTTACTGCATGCCCCCCGCGGGAGTGCCGAAGCGGAGCCACACCGATATGCTCGCCCACGAGCAGATCCGCGACATTGTCCGGGTCGGCTGTTCCTTGGGTATAGAAAAGATCCGCCTGACCGGGGGAGAGCCCCTGGTCAAAAGGGGAATCGTCGAACTCGTCGAGCTGCTCAGGGAAGTGGACCCTCTCCTGACCATTGGGATGACCACGAACGGGACTCTCTTGGCCCCCCTCGCGGGGAAGCTCAAAGAGGCGGGTCTCTCGAGTGTCAACGTATCGATGGACACTCTCGACCCCGACGAATACCGCCGCATCACCCGCGGAGGAGATCTGAAGAAGGTCGTCGAGGGAATCGACGCGGCCCGGGAAGCGGGGTTCCCGGTCAAGGTCAATGCGGTAACCCCCGAAATCCCCGGACCGGCCTCCGATCCCGTCGCTCCCGAGACACTGAGACGGTTCTGCGAAGAACGGGGAATCACCCTCCAGCTCATCAATCACTTTTCCCTCTCCCAAAAGAAGCGGGACTTCCCGGACTCCAACGGATCGAGCCGTAACGGTCCGAGGCCGGACCTCGCCGTGGGAAAACCCGGGCCCGCGATCCTCCGCAGGCCCCCCGCGTGCTCCGAGTGCAACCGGCTGAGGCTTTTAGCGAGGGGAGTCTTGAAACCCTGTCTCCACTCGAACACGGAGATTCCCGTCGATTTTACGGACATTGCGGGAAGTCTTAGGGCCGCCGCCGCGGCAAAGCCTAAACGGGGCTCCGCATGTACGAGCAGGGCGATGGTGGAGATCGGAGGCTGAGCATGGAGTTGTCCCACATCGACGAGCAGGGAAAGGCCCGAATGGTAGACGTTTCCGGGAAGCCGAAGGTAAGACGTACCGCCCGGGCCGAGGGTTTTATTCATCTGGCCCCGAAGACAATAGAGCTCATCCAAAACAACCGGATCGAGAAGGGCGAGGTCCTTTCCACCGCGAGGATCGCGGGAATTACCGGGGGAAAAAGGACCTCCGATCTCATTCCCCTCTGCCATGGAATCGGGATCGACAGCATCTCGGTCGATTTCCACATCGCCGAAAACGGAATCGAGATAACCGCCCGCGCGGTCTGCGTCGACAAGACGGGGATCGAGATGGAAGCGCTTACCGCGGTCTCGATTGCCGCGCTTACCGTCTACGACATGTGCAAGGCGGTGGACAAGGAAATGAAAATAACGGATATCCGTCTCGTCGAGAAAACCAAGGAAAGCATATGAAAAGAAACTTCGAACTTCTTTCCATAAACATATCCGTGAAGACCGGCGAGCAGAAACAGCCGGTGGAGTACGCCGTCCTCAAGGAAGGCCACGGCATTGAAGGAGACGCCCACGCCGGGGACTGGCACCGGCAGGTGTCCCTCCTCGCCGACGAGGCCATCGAGACCATGCGGAACAAGGGAGTGGATCTCGACTACGGCGACTTCGCCGAGAATATCACCACCCGGGGCGTCCCCCTGGACGAACTTCCCGTGGGGACCCGCTTAGAAATCGGGGACGCCGTCCTCGAGGTGACCCAGATAGGAAAAGAATGCCATCATGGGTGCGCCATCTATCAGGCGGTGGGGGACTGCGTCATGCCGAGGAAGGGGATTTTCGCGAAGGTCGTCAAAGGGGGAAGGATCAGCAGTGAAAGTGTGTGTGCTTACAGTCTCTGACCGCGCTTACCGGGGGGAGTACGAGGACCGCTCGGGACCCGCGATCGAGGAGATCCTCGCGGATGAGTTTCCCGAGGCGGAAATCCGCCGGGTCGTGGTGCCCGACGAAGACGAAAAGCTTACCCGGGCACTCGATGATGCCGCCGACTGCGACTTTATACTGACCACCGGGGGAACCGGCTTAGGTCCCCGGGATATAACCCCGGATGTGACCGCCCGGTGGTGCTCCTCAGAGCTCCCCGGAATCGGTGAAATTTTGAGGGCCGAATCCTACCGGGAAACCCCCCAGGCGATGCTCTCCCGGGGGTACGCCGGGGTGAAGGGGAAAACCGTGGTGGTCAACTTCCCCGGCTCGGTGAAGGCGGTGGAGCTCTGCACCCGGGTCCTGCTGCCTGTGATGGAGCACGCCGTCTCCATGCTGTCCGGCGGCGGTCATTGAGCCCGGACATTGACCGGATGAAAGCAAGTGCGTATTCTGTAGCGGTATGAAAAACCGAAAGAACAGCGAAGCAGGTCCGGCCCGGAGAGGGGCCCTGGTCGCCGCCGCCGTCATTTTTCTGTTCCTTTTAAGCGGACGGGCGGAAGCTCAGGATTCCTCCGAAGATAAATCATCCCACTACTTTTTCGACGGTTTCAGTTTTATTCTCGGGCCGGGTTGGGAAATCACCGTTATCTCCGAATCCGGCGGAGTCGAGGAGACGATCGAAATCGTAAGTCCCGAAGGGGATTCGGTTTTCGGATTCTTCTCCTACGGTCCTCCCATCGGAATCGAGAAATTCAAGGCGGACGCGATAGCGGCTGCCCGGGAGCTCTTCGTGAATGAAGGGAATCTGCTGCGGAATGAAAGTATCCTCGCGGAGTACGGGGAACTGATGGGAGAGGTCCCGGTTTTCTGGGTATCCCTCAAAATCGGCGAGGAGGCCCATTCCGTTGTCGGCATCAGCCTGTCCGATTCACCCGGAAACGCCCAGGCGGTGTATTTCGCCTTTCCCCCGTTCTTCGGACTGTCCCTGGACGAGGAACTGGATATTCTTGCCGGTTTGCTGAATTCGCTTTCGATAATATTCGGGTCCGCCGCAGGCTGACCGGGCCGCGTCTGTGAAGCACGGTACCGAGGCAAAGCCCGGCCTCATCAAGAGGCTCCTGCCGTACTACCGCCCCTACCGGTTTCTCCTGACCACCGATCTTCTCGCCGTGATCTTCTTAGCGGGGATCGGTGCCGTGGTTATCTTTAGGTTCGCCTTCACCTATTACACCCTCTACGCGGGGCATATCATGGCGGTGAAGATGGAACGGGACATGCGGCGGGAGTTGTTCTATCATCTGCAGAAGCTCTCCTTCACCTTCTATGACGACCGGAAGACCGGGGAGATAATGTCGAGGATGATCAACGACATCGGGCGGGTCTCCGACAGCGTCAATCACGCTCCCGAGGACATATTCCTGAGTGTGTTGAGCATAGGAGGGACCTTCTCCGTTATGGCGTTTCTCCACTGGAAACTCGCCCTTATCTGTTTCCTGCCGATCCCTTTCATGGCCTTCTACTCCCAGGTCTTCGGGAAGCGGCTGTTCAAGGGGTTTCGGGCGATCAACGATTCCACCGCCGACATCAACGCCCGGGTGGAAAACTCCCTTTCCGGCATCCGGGTGGTCAAATCCTTCGCACGGGAGGGTTACGAGAAGGCCGCCTTCGATACACTGAACGAGCAGTACTTCCGGAACTGGCGAGGGGCAATACTGAATCTGGCCAAATTTTTCGGAGGGATAAGCGCGCTTCGGGATTTCTCGTATCTGCTGATAATCGTCGCCGGCGGGCTGTTCATCTTCCGGGGCAGGATCGAGTTTCGGGACGTCGCTTTCCAGTACACCGAGAGAAAGGACATCTTCCGCGGCCTCGACCTTACCATCGAACCCGGGCGCACGGTGGCCCTCGTCGGTCCCTCCGGGGCGGGAAAGACGACCTTCTGCAGTCTGATCCCCCGGTTCTACGACATTTCGGAGGGGACAATAACCATCGACGGGACCGATATCAGGAACATC
>CAZXMO010000135.1:0-4265 GCA_964641125.1 uncultured Spirochaetales bacterium | reverse complement strand
CCTGGGGGACCATGAAAGTCGTAGTCGAGAAGGAGAGTAAAAAAATTCTCGGGGCTACGATCTTCGGGGTCGGCGGGGATGAGATTATCGGTATGCTTGCTCTATCGATTCAGGGAGGACTACCGTATACGACGCTGCAGAACACGGTCATTCCCCATCCGACCGTTGCCGAGCTGGTCCCCTGGATCTTCGATAATCTGAAGCCCCCCGCGGGGCGATAAACCCTTACACACGGAGAAAAAAGAGAGAAACATGGATCAGGACGCAAAAAAGATAAGAGCGGTAAAGAACGGACCTTACATAGTCGAAGAGTGCACCGAGCTTCGGGGAAGCCAAGGCGAGTGTGTTCCGGTAGACCCCCACGTACATCTTTGCCGGTGCGGAAAATCGGGGGACAAGCCGTTGTGTGACAACACCCATGAGAAGCACGGATTCCGGTCGACAAAACTCGAGGGAAGGCAGCCGGACAGGACCGACAGATACGAAGGAAAAGAGATCGTTGTCTTCGACAACCGCGGCGTCTGCTCCCACCGGGGACACTGCACCGATAATCTGCCTTCGGTTTTTATTCAGGGAAAGGAACCGTGGATCGACCCCGACGGGGCGGACCCGAAAGAGATCGCACGGGTCATCCGGATGTGTCCCTCCGGAGCGCTGTCGTACGAGTGGAGGGGTGAAAAATACTGCGAATGGGGAGGCGATCCCGAAATCAGGTTCGTCAGAAACGCTCCCTTCGAGGTGAGCGGTGGAATCACGTTTTACGACGAAGAGGGTAGCGTTCCGGAAACCCCGGACCATTACGCCCTCTGCAGATGCGGCGGCTCGAAGAACAAACCGTTCTGCGACGGCACGCACTGGTATAACGGCTTCTCCGATGAAAAAGACTACTGCAGACAGCCCCCCCCCTCTAAACGCCATATGAACGCGATACATCACATGGCGGCAACCGGAAAAGCCCTCAACGAGCCGATGGGGACCGAGCTTCCCCTGCCGAACTGGGATGATATTACAGTCCACGGAGCGCAGCTGAACAGGTTTCCGATAAACGAGGATGAAGAGATTACCTTAGAAACCGTTATCGGTCCGAAAGCGGCAAAGCCCCTCGTCATTTCCCTGCCGGTATACATAACCCACATGTCCTACGGCGCTCTATCCGCGGAGGCGAAAATCTCCCTCGCGAAGGGCGCGAGGGCGGCGGGGACCGCAGTCTGCTCCGGAGAGGGGGGAATTCTCGAAGCCGAATTCACCGAGTCGGGGGCCTACATTTTCGAATATGTCCAGAATGAATACAGCGTGAGCGACGAGAACCTGCGCCGCTGCGATGCGGTGGAGATCAAGATCGGCCAAGCGGTCAAGCCCGGTATCGGGGGCCACTTCCCCGCCGAAAAGATTACGAACGAGATTGCGGCCGTACGGGACCGTCCGAAGGACCGGGACATAATAACTCCCGCCCGGTATAGGGATATACATAGGCCGAAGGACCTGGAAGACAAGGTGCTTTGGCTGCGGAAGAAGACCGGGGGCAAACCGGTCGGCATCAAGATTGCCGCCGGAAATGTGGAAAAAGATCTGGCGGTTGCCTTGTCCGCCGGACCGGATTTCATCACCATCGACGGGAAGGGAGGAGCCACCGGTTCGGTGCCGAAATTTATCAAAGACAGCGCTTCGGTCCCGACTATCTATGCCCTCTGCCGTGCAAAGAGATATCTCGATTCCGTGGGCGCTCAGGATGTTTCCCTCGTCATTACGGGGGGCTTACGGATCTCTTCCGATTTCGTGAAGGCTCTTGCTCTCGGCGCGGATGCCGTGGCCGTCGGTACCGCGGCCCTCATGGCGATAGGATGCCGCCAATACAGGATCTGTAATACCGGACGCTGTCCCACGGGCATAACCAGTCAGGATCCTCTTCTTCGCTCCCGCATCGACATAAAAACCGCCGCGGCGCGGCTGGAGAACTTCCTTGCGGTTACAAAAAAGGAGCTGGAAACATTTACCCGGATGACCGGACATACAAGAATCTCCGACCTCTCTCGGGAGGACGTCTCCACCGTAAGTCACGACATCGCTCGAGCCGCCGGGATTCCCTTCAGCGGCGGAATGTCCGAACACAAAGAAGGAGACCCGGTGTGACCTTGTGGCCGTTTGGTGAGCGGAGCCGGTTAATCGCGGTAGCTTGCCGCAATCATCTCTATATCCGGTTCCATCGAGAGAAAGGCTTCGACGATCCCGGGGTCTAAGACGGATCCCGCCGATCTCCTTATTTCTTCCACCGCTTCATCGTGCGGCCAGGGCCCTTTGTACGGGCGCCTGCTGCACAAGGCGTCATAGATATCGACAACGGTAGTTATCCTCGCGGAGAGGGGAATGTCTTCCCCGGAAATACCGTGGGGGTAGCCTGTGCCGTTGTATCTTTCGTGATGATTCAAGGCGATCTCCGCCGCCATTTCCAGGGTCGGTTTGCCGGCTAATAATTTATAACCTAACGTCGTGTGGGTCTTCATGGTATCGAATTCCAGTGGGGTCAGCTTGCGTTCCGCGAGCAGGATGAGATCGCTGATACCGACTTTGCCGATGTCGTGAAGGGGCGCGAAGGTTTCGATGTCCTCAGAGAATTTTTTCGGCATATTGAGCCTCTCCGCTATTATTCTCGCGAGCTTTCCGACCCGGATGATGTGGTTACCCGTTTCATTGTCGCGCATTTCGGCAAGATGAGTTATGGTGTGATAAATATCGAGGCGGATATCCAATTCCCGTTTGCGGGATTCCGTAATATCGATGGGGATGGCCAAGTAGTTAGTGATTTCTTTCAGCTCGCAGAAAATAGCGTTGATAATCAACCGCACCCAGATAAGGTCCCCGTCCTTCTTTCTGTTCGGAATCTCTCCCTCCCAGTACCCGACGGCGGGGTCCCGGATACTCTCCCACATATCGCTAAACAGGCGGTCATAGTCTTCATTCGTATATCCTAAGTCGTTATACATTTTTCGGCCGGGATTGAGTATATTCGGTGTTTTTCCCCGGGCCTCCTCCAGTGAGAAGCCGTAGATCTCTTCGAATTTCGGGTTTACGTACTGAATGTGTCCTTTCGAGTCGGAGATCATCATTGCGTGGATTGACGATTGGAAGGCTTCGAAGTAGAGCTGCCGCTCGAGGATAATCCGTTCCATTTCGGTTACATCGGTCAGGGTGATCATACAGCGGTCCGCCCCCGCTAGGGGTTTTAATTTCAAGTCATACACTTCGTCCTGATACCGAATTTTATGTTTTTGCTCGGACAGCCTGTCGCAATCGTTGCAGACGGCATGTTGAAAATCTTTCGGCAGGATATGGTGAATATCATCGAGGCCGGAGAAATGATGAGACTTAAGCCACTTTCGTCCCGCCGGATTGACGTATTCTATTCTATCGGGGCATTGGAGGATAAGAACGATATTGGGATTCACCTCCGGAAGAAGGGTGAGTGTATCTATCCGGCGTTCGAGCTGCTTGTTCTTCGTAATATCATTGACCGTTACGATAACACGGTCCAGGAAAGTCTCATGCTCCGGAAGCACGGCGAACTTCAGGCTCACGTCGATTTGTTCTCCACTTTTCCGATAATTTATCGTCTCTTCTTCGAATCTCGATTTCCCCCCGAGGATCGAGACCGTTCCGCTCAGAAGGGTGGAGAAACCGTTTTCTCCTATAATGTGACGGAGATGCCTCTCGAACTCATCCCGGGTATCGACACCGTACAGCCGCAGGGCCTCCGTGTTGATCTTCGTTACACGGGCCTTTGAGATACAGTCTTTCAAGACATGAGGGTTCTCAGTCAGGTACGATCCCGGATTTGTATTCTCCGGCATGGGCAGCCGAGAAATATACTGCTTGACTTCTGAAAGATCGAACTCGATAAGCGGGACGGGAACGGTATCGAACCACGAAAAATCAAAATTCTTATCCATACAGCTTCTTGACGAAAGTATAGACGAAAACACTGATACTTTCAATAATTTTGACAGCTAAAATAACTATTTTATCCATAATATTCAATTTTTCCAAACAGCTTAACCAACCCCCTCTTTCCTTTTAAATTATATTTATATTATCCCCAGGGAAGCCATACCGATCAGTACGCTTGCGGAAAAAACCCTGACTGCCGTACTCAGAGAAACCGAACGATGCGATTCCTGCGCGACCCCTAACCCGGAAAAGGACTGCAGGGGATGTGTAAACCTGGAGCTCCTTAGAAGTTTCGTGCTTACCGAGAATTAAACGGCCGTTTC
>CAZXMO010000134.1:0-4496 GCA_964641125.1 uncultured Spirochaetales bacterium | reverse complement strand
CCTGGGGGACCATGAAAGTCGTAGTCGAGAAGGAGAGTAAAAAAATTCTCGGGGCCACGATCTTCGGGGTCGGCGGGGATGAAATTATCGGCATGCTTGCTCTATCGATTCAGGGGGGACTACTGTATACGACACTGCAGAACACGGTCATTCCCCATCCCACCGTTGCCGAGCTGGTACCCTGGATCTTCGACAATCTGAAGCCCCCCGCGGAGGGATGACCCCTTATCCCCGCTTAGGAGCGAGCCGCCGCAGGATTACCCGTTTTCCGGCAGGAGCCCCTTTCGTGAATGGTAGGAGTTACCTTGAAGATTTGAGGCTCGTCTACGTTCTCCTTCATTAGGTCGGCAAGGAGACGGCCGGCCA
The DNA here is from genome assembly GCA_964641125.1 of uncultured Spirochaetales bacterium. Classification (GTDB taxonomy): domain Bacteria; phylum Spirochaetota; class Spirochaetia; order SPDA01; family CAZSGZ01; genus JBKHAJ01. The sequence continues at coordinate 4,130 of CAZXMO010000134.1, read as the reverse complement.
TTTGTCCCGCCATGGCCGTATTGATCCGTACCGTCGTAATCGGTGGTATATAGGGGATGGTATAATCGAGCACGTCCCCCATCGTTATGAGGGAAACATCCTCCGGAACACCGAGGTCGAGGCTCTGAAGAGCGAAAATAATACTCGCCCCGACATAGTCGTCGAGTGCGACGATCCCCGTCGGAGTCTCATCCCCTTTGAACACGGCGCTCAGCTTGTCTCTTAATTCCTCGATCGTCGGAGATGCGCAGCGAATGTAATGACTATCGGGAACGGAGAGACAGTGATGCTCCACCGCTTTGTTGAAACCGTAAAGACGGTCGATAAGCGTCGAGGGCATATCATCCCTTTCATAGTCGATGTACAGGAGATCTCTATGGCCGAGGGAAACGAGGTAGCTGGTCCCGTCGAACACCCCCTGAAAATCATCGACCAATACGGCATGGAACCTTCTCTGGAGAACATCGTTCATTATGACGATCACGGGGACGTTGATTTCAGCGAGACGTTGGAAGGCTTTTTCCCTCGCATAGATCATGGAAATTAAGCCGTTTACCTGGGTAGATACGATTTTCTGAAATAATTCGGCGTCACCCATAGACGGATTGACGGGAATAATCACGACATTGAAGTCCCGTTCGCTCAAATAGCTCTCGATACATTCCAAGATAGGACGCTCGAAACTCCACACAAAAGGCATGGGAGGATTGAGATCGATTAGAATTCCTACGGTGTTTCCGCCGTTCTTCCGCGCACCGCCCCGTCTTCTTCCCGAATAACCGAGCTCCTTCGCCGCTTGGAAAACGCGCTCCCGAACGCCTTCGGATATCGTATCTTTACCCGAAAACACGAGGGATACGGTCGACTGGGAAACCCCCGCCCTTTCCGCAACATCGGAAGATGTAACCCGCCGCTTCATTGCGGAAAGTATATAGCTATTTCCGGTTTAAATCAATTCGTATGAGCAAAAATTAGTTGACATTTACTAATATACAGCTCATAATAGAATGCAATATTAGTAATAAAGGGAGTAGACTATGAAAATGCTGAAAAGAATGAGTATCTGTCTTGCAGTACTGCTTATTTGTGGCACTTCACTCTTCGCGGCAGGCGGCCGGGAAACCGACGGAGAATCCGCTGCGGAAAGCACAGAAGGCACCTCGAATCTGGAGAAGTCCCTCGCCGTCGATACATCCGGCCTCAAAGCTGCGGACGGGCAGCCGCTTATCCTGCTTCAGGAGAAGCAGCGGACCGTCCCTCCCCGGCCGAGCGACCCCGAAGCTCTTCCGGAGGATGATCCCCTCCACTGGTGGGACATCGAATTCGCCGGATGGAATGCAAAGAAAACGAACATTCCGGAATCGCCTGAAGACGGTGCCGTAGGGAAAAAGATCGTCTTCATCGTCCACGGCGACCATCCCTGGACCGTCGCGTGTACCCGAGGGGCTCAGAAAATTGCCGATGCCTACGACATCGATCTAAAAGTGCTTTCGCCCAACTGGGACCTTGCCGTTCAGAATCAGATGATAGACCAATCGATCAACGAACGCCCCGATATGATCCTGCTCATTCCCCTCGATGCGAAGACCTCGCCGCAGCAGGCACGGAAGATCAATCAGGCGGGGATTCCGTTGATACTCTTCAACACCCTCCCCTCCGACAAAGCTCTCGACTATGCAATCGCCTGGACCGGTCCTGACGACTTCGGCCAGATGAGGATGATGGCCCGCGTCTGGGCGGACGAGCTGATTCGGATTCACGGAAAAGATGATAAGATCGGGGTAGCATACGTGCAGCATGCCCCCGGTGGGTCCCCATACTTCGCACGTACCTGGGGGCCTATTTCCGAGCTCGCCGGCTACGCACCGAACATCTATACCCTCGATATGCAGGCGCCGGGATTCGAGGCGGACAAGACGATGCAGCTCGTTTCCGACTGGCTGACACGGTTCGGGGAAGAGCTCAAAGGGATCTGCGCCTCCGACGATTCGGCCCAGGCACTCGGAATCACTGAGGCCCTGAAAAAAGCCGGCCGCGAGGACATAGTTGTCATAGCCCCCGGACCGAGCAAGGTAGGCCTGGACCTGTGTAAGGCCGGAGATCTCTTTATACTCTGCTATCAGACCGCCGAAGGCGACGGCGCTCTCGCCGTTCAGACGGCGGCGGACTGGTTCAACGGAATCGACATACCGCCGGTCCGGTATCTGCCCAAGAAAATTATAACTCAGAACACAGTCGATGATTATTACCCGTCTCAGTGGTAATTAATCCTTTACCTCCGCTCCCCGGCCCTCGCGGCCGGGGAGCGTCTATTCTTCTATAAGACACAGGAAAATATGACAACACGAAATATTCTTTGCTTCGGCGACTCAAATACTTGGGGATACGATCCCGAGACCGCAGGACGCTTTGCCCGGAATGAGCGGTGGACCGGCATCATGCAGGAATCACTCGAAGATTCATACTACGTAATCGAAGAGGGCTTGAACGGAAGAACTACGGTGTGGGACGATCCTGCCGAAGGTCACATGGGAGAGAAGAACGGCCTGAAAGTGCTTCCGGTCCTCCTCAGCACCCACACTCCTCTTGATCTCGTAGTGATCATGCTCGGCACCAACGACTTGAAAAAACGGTTTTCCGCCTCCCCCTTCGAAGCCTCACTGGGAATCGAGAGGCTCATTGACCTTATCAGGCGCCATAACTATGCCCCCGTCGAAAAAGCCCCTGAGGTCCTGATCGTTTCTCCTCCCCCGATAACCTTCCTGTGCGATGCCTTTGCGGAGCATTTTCGTGTAAGCGCACCCGAAGAAAGCAAGAAGTTCGCCTCTTTCTACGGAGACGCCGCCGAGAGAAACGGCTGCCGGTTTCTCGATGCCGCAACTTTCGCCGATGTCTCGAAGCACGACGGAATCCACTTGACCCGGGAAGGTCAGCCGATCTTTGCGGAAAAAGTGAAAGACACAATCCTGAAAATCAGTCTTATCTGAGAAGCCTCCTGAATGATCAGAAAACCGGATACCGGGAACTTAGCGTACGGGTATTACACCATCAATTTAACAGGGGCGGGGAACATCATTTTACTTGACACAATATGGTATTATAATTACCATTTTTCCATGAAGGTTACCATAGGCAGGGCAGGTAGAATTGTCATCCCCAAGCGGGTCAGAGATCGGTACAATATGCATCCCGGCGTCCCTATCGAACTCGAAAACGGGGCGGAAGGGGTGGTACTCAAGGTTATTCCTCAACAGCCGTCGTTGTTCAAAAAAGAGGGGATTCTCATTCATCACGGGATTGATACCGTCAATCTCGACATGGCGGAGGTGGTTAATAGAGAAAGGCGGAGCCGAGACGGAGACATTGCCGCGGAGGAACCGGATACATGAATGTCTTTTTCGATATATCGGTTCTCGTCCCTACTCTCGTCGATCAGCTCTCTAACCATTCGGCCTGCTTTGCCGTATTCAAGACCTATACTTCCGGTGGAAACCTCGGATACTGTTCCACCCACGGCTTAGCCGAATGCTATTCCGTTCTCACCTCACTGCCTCTGCCCCGAAAGGTCAGCACCGTCGAGGCACGTCGTCGGTCTTACGCAGTCCGACTATTCCCAGGCGATTACCGCCGTATCGAACAACGGCCTTGCGGGCGGAATAATCTACGATGCACTCCACGTGGCAGCCGCCCGTAAGAGCGGCTGCACCCGGCTGTATACCTACAACCTTACCCACTTTACCCGCCTCGGTTTCGAGGACCTTGAAATACGTATGCCCTGAGTCTGCTGCTTATATTGACCCGGGGCCGGATTAAAAGTTAGACTTCCTTTCCACACGGAGGCACCCGGGATGTAGCATAGTGGCTAAGGCGCCTGCTTTGGGAGCAGGAGATCGGAGGTTCGAGCCAGGCGATTCGCGAAGCGACATCGCAAGTCCGTCAGGATCGTGCTGGGCGCGTATAATTTTTTTCGGTCGGGCCCCTCCCGGGGTCCCTCACGCGTAGGCTGAACCTGCCGTGCCTCCTCCCGCCGTTCCTTATTACACTCCCTACTACACTCCTTTTGCTTGACAGCAGTCCGGATGCCGGGCATGATCATCTAAAATCACTCTATATCGAACATCTTCAACGGA
>CAZXMO010000133.1:0-4603 GCA_964641125.1 uncultured Spirochaetales bacterium | reverse complement strand
CTCTCCGGGATAGTGTTTTTGGGGACGGCTCTCGCACCGGCGGCCGCCGAGTCCGGCTCCTACAGGTTCGAGCCGATTACGATCGACGACGGGCTGTCCAACTCATCGGTCAGCGGCATGGTGCAGGACAAGAACGGATTCCTCTGGTTCGGGACCCAGGCGGGGCTCAACCGGTACGACGGGTACGAGTTCGAGGTGATGGAAAACGATCCCTTCAACAGGAACTCCCTCGGGCACAACCAGATCCAGACGATGTACCGCGACACCGACGGGGCCTTGTGGATAGGGACCTACGGCGGCCTGGACCGCTACGATCCGGATACCGAAACCTTTGCTCATTACGTTCACGACCCGGATGATCCGGCATCTCTGAGCGACAACGTGGTTGTGGACATCCTGCGCGACAGCCGCGGCGACCTGTGGGTGGCGACCTTGAACGGGCTCAACAGGCTGGTCCCGGAATCGGACGGATTCGAGCGGTATCTTCCTGATCCGGAAGATCCGAAGAGTTTGCCCAATCATGTGGTAAGGACCCTCGCGGAGGATGCGGAGGGAAACCTCTGGGTCGGGACCTACGGGGGCTTAAGCAGATATGACGCCGGGGACGCCTCCGCCGGGTTTACCACCTTCAGTCACGACGAGTCGGACCCCGGGTCGCTTCCCTCGGACTTCGTCATGACCGCGGCGGCCGATCCGGAGGATCCCGATATTTTATGGGTCGGCTCCTGGGACGGGGGCTTAAGCCGTTTCGATATCCGGACCGGAAGGTGCGAGAATTTCGTCCTCGAGGACAACCGAATCTATACCAGCTACATCGATGCGAAGGGGAGGCTCTGGATAGGCACCTGGGGCGGAGGGCTCATCCTCTTTTCCCGGGACGATTATTCGAGCCGGATTTTCACCACCGATTCGCAGTACGGAATCACTAATAACATCGTCTATTCGTTTCTCGAAGACGAGTCGGGGATTCTGTGGGTCGGCACCAACGGCGGGGGGCTCAACAAGCTCGTGGACTGGAAGAACCGCTTCGTTTTCCACGAGTATGATCCGGAGGATCCCCGCTCCCTCGCCGACGGAAAGGTGTCGGGTATCTACGAAGACAGGACGGGGACCTTGTGGTACGGCTCGTACAACAACGGCGTCAACCGGTACGACGCGGAGACGGGGAATTTCTATCGGTATAAACACGATCCGGACGATCCTTCTACGATAAGCAACGATATCGTCAACAGCATTCTCCACGACTCCCGGGGCAATTTGCTTTTCGCAACCAACGACGGACTCAACCGGTACGTCCCGGAAACGGATGCCTTCGAGCTCATTCATCCCCCCGGCAACGGCGAAGGGATCCCCGACACCATCGTGTACGATCTCTTAGAGGACCGGGACGGGAACCTGTGGGTCGGCACCTACACCAACGGATTGGGACTCTATCATCCCGATGAGGGCAGGTGGGAGTATTTCGTCATGGACGAGGGCGATCCCGGCGCCCTGAGCAATAATCTTATCAGATGCCTCTTTCAGGATTCCGAAGGGAGGATCTGGGTGGGGACGAACCACGGCCTCAACAGGTTCGATCCCGAAACGAGGGGATTCGAAAAATACCTCTACGATCCCGAAGACCGCTCTTCGATCAGTAACGGGAATGTATGGTCGATCTTCGAAGATTCGTCGAAAAATCTCTGGGTGGGAACGAACGGGGGAGGGGTCAACCTGTATCACCCCGAGGATGATTCTTTCACGTTCCTCTCATCGAAGGACGGCCTTTTGAGCAATATGGTCGTGGGGATCGAGGAGGACGCCGCCGGCGATCTGTGGTTCGGCACCAAACAGGGAGCGTCGGTCTACGACCGCGGGGAAGAGAGTTTCCGGGTCGTGGACGACAGCAACGGGCTCCTCAGTAACGAGCTCACTATTATTTACCGAAGGCCCTCCGACGGGAGTATGCACCTCGGCTCGGCCCAGGGGGTTACCGTAATACCTGAGGACACCTATGAGGAAGGCTCCTACACCCCGGATATCGTCTTGAGTGATTTCACCGTAAACGGCGGGCCGTATCGGCCGGGCGGAACCGTCCCCTGGGCTCTTCGATCGATCGTCCTGGACAGGAAGGATATACATTTCTCGTTTCAATTTACCGCCCTCGACTACTCGGCCCCCGAACGGAACACCTACGCCTATAAGCTCGAGGGATTCGACAAGGAGTGGGTCTACACCGGGACAAGGAATTACGGCAGCTACACCAACATCCCGCCCGGACGGTACACCCTCCGCATAATCGGTTCGGGAAGCAGGAACAACTGGAATCGGGAGGGTATATCCCTCGGCGTGCGGGTCCTCCCGCCGTGGTGGCGGACTCCTCTTGCCTTCGTCGGATACGGGCTACTTGCCCTCGTTTTGGCTGGGTTCGGGGCCTATCGGGTCAAGCGTAGGCAGCGGAAAACCTTGGAAGAGCTCGCTCATCAGGAGAGTCTCAACGCTGAGCTCGAACGGAAGGTCGAGAAGCGGACCTCCGAGATCGAAGGGGCCAAACGGACGGCGGAGGAAGCTACGGCGGCGAAGAGCCTCTTTCTCGCCAATATGAGTCACGAGATCCGGACCCCTTTAAACGGGATGACCGGAATGCTCTCCCTCATGAGGCGGAGCGGGCTTACCGAAGAGCAGCTCGACTACCTCCGCAACTGCGAAATTTCGGTGAAGAATCTTACTCATCTCGTAGGAGACCTCTTGGATCTCGAGAAAATCCAGTCGGGGAAGCTCGTCCTCGCCGGGAAACCCTTTCAGCTGAGGAGCCTCGTCAATAACAGCGTGCAGCTCTTCAAGCAGCAGGCGGATGAAAAAAATCTCAGCCTCGATGTGGAGATCGATCCGGAAGCACCTGACGCGCTCGTGGGCGATGATACGCGGATCTCCCAAATATTGAATAACCTCATAAGTAATGCCGTCAAATATACCGAAACGGGGGGCATAGGGCTTTCGGTTAAGTTCCTGGGTTACGCCGGGGGCGATACCGCGACCGGTGAGGGGACTTTAGAGCTCACCGTCGCCGACACCGGTATGGGCATCGGGCGGGAGAGTTTATCCTCGATTTTCGATCAGTTTTCGCGCCTGCCGACAGGAACGAACAAAGTAATTTCAGGAGTCGGACTGGGTCTTGCCATCGTCAAACAGCTCGTCCTGGGGATGAACGGGACCGTCGATGTTACGAGCAGTCCCGGCAGCGGATCGGCCTTTACCGTCACCCTGCCTCTCCGGATTCAGGAGCCTCAGGCGAAAGGGCCGGCGGAGACCGGGAGCGTCCCTTCCGTGTCGGTGGACGGAGATATTTCTCTATCGGGGAGAGTACTCGTTGCCGAGGACGAACGGATAAACGGGATGTACATCAAACGGTTTCTCTCAGACCTGGGATTAGAAGTGGTGCATGCCAAGGACGGAGAGGAGGCGGTGCGGTTGTACGGGGAAGGTGATTTCGACCTCATCCTCATGGATATCGGCTTACCGGAAATGAACGGATACGAGGCGGCTCGAGCCGTTCGGCGGATCGAGGAGTCCCGGAGCGGGGGGGCACCTAACTGCCGGATCCCCATCATCGCCCTGACCGCCCACGCCTATCCCGAGGATATCCAAAAATGCTACGCCGCGGGGATGGACTCCTTCGTTTCCAAACCGATTGTCGAACGCACCCTTGTAGAAGAAATGACAAAGTATTTATCTCTCTAGAGGTTTGACTCTACCCTTTTCCGGCACTAGACTTTCACTCATAGCCTTTTGGAGGGTGTATGAGAAGAATACGAACAGTCTTGTGTATGAGTGTCGTTACACTCTGTTTTTTGGTTTTCGGTACCCGGCCCCTCACCGCGCAGGAAAGCCGAGGAGTGACCGTGGGTATCCACGTTCTCGGAGGGGCCCGGTACGATAACGTACGGATGTGCGTCGGATCTCCCGCGGGTGTTCCCGGGGGGCCAATCGGAGAGGTCTATTTCGACGTGCGGATTCCGGCGGGGCCCGACGGGCATGTCGTCATCAATATCCCCCTCTTCAGGCCCATCTTTTTTGCCGCCGCCTTCGGCATGCTCCAGCTCGAACCGCTCGTCATGTACGAATACTCGCCTTCGACGCCGGGAGCGGTCCAGCCGATATTCGCGGGCGGGTTAGGGGCGGTACTCCATTACGGGCCCGACTATAATTCCGGTCCCGAGAGCCCCGGTCCGTCCTTCTTTTCGATGGGCCCGCAGATTGCCGGGTTCGCGGGAATTCGGTTCTGGGAAGAACGGATGACCGCGGGGGCCAAGCTCTTCTATGCGCCCCTCTTTTCGGCGGCCCACCCGCCGGGGACGGTCGCGGGCGGCGGCCTCGAGGTCCACTACACCTTCAAATAACGGCTACTTCTTCGCCGCTTCGAGGAGCACCGGGGCCGCCTTCTTCGCGGGGTAGCGGTCGGCGAGCCTCCCGCCTAAAAAATTGCCTAAGCTGATTCCCGCTAGGACGATCCCGATAATCATGATCCCCATGGCGCTTATAAAAACGACGATGTGGGGAATGTAGGTTTTAATCGATTTAACCGCATAAATGGGTAAGACTCGGGGGCGGGGCGGTCAAGGGC
>CAZXMO010000132.1:0-4603 GCA_964641125.1 uncultured Spirochaetales bacterium | reverse complement strand
CTATTATAGCTTATTAGCAGTAACTAATATAGGTTGGTCCATGTCCGAGACGAAAGAGCTTGCAAGACTTCTCAAAGTCCTCTCCGTAGACTCCCGTGTGAAGATCCTCGAGCTTCTCAAGGAAGGACCGTTGTGCGTCGGAGCGCTCTCCGTCCGGCTCGGTATTACCCAGGGTGCCGTCTCGCAGCATCTGCGTATTATGCGCGACGCGGGCATCCTTATCGATGATAAGGACGGTTACTATGTCCACTACCGCATAAACAAAAACACCCTCGAAGCACTGCGGGACAAGGTAGATGTTCTACTCGAAATCGGGGATTTTAAATCCGGCCCTCCGAGGAGATGCCGGGATGTCTGATCGAAAGAACGCACTAGAAGTTGAAAACCTCGCGAAGAGCTTCGGCGACGTCCGGGCGGTGGCGGAAGCCGGCTTCCGGGTGGCCGAGGGGGAGCTCTTCGGCTTCCTAGGTCCGAACGGCGCGGGAAAAACCACCACCATCAATATGCTCACCGGACTCGCCCGCCCGGACGCGGGAAGTATCCGCATTGCCGGAATCGACACAGCCCGGGACCCCAAGGGCGCCCAGCACCTGATGGGGATCGTCCCCGACGAAAGCAACCTCTATCCCGAGCTCGGCGGCTTCGCCAACCTCGCCTTCTGCGGGGCCCTGTATGGAATGAGGAAGGGGGAACGGGAACGGAGGGCCCGGGAGCTCTTAGAGCGCTTCGGCCTCGCCGACGCGGCGGACCGCAAGTTCTCCACCTACTCCAAGGGGATGAAGCGGAAGCTGACCATCGCCGCGGGGATCATCCATTCCCCGCCCATCCTGTTTTTAGACGAACCGACGAGCGGTATCGACGTGGCGAGCGCCCGGCAGATCCGGCGGCTTATCGCCGATTTAAACGCCGGGGGAACCACCATCTTTCTGACCACCCACTACATCGAAGAAGCCGAAAGGCTCTGCGGGAGGGTCGCCTTCATCGTACGAGGCCGGATCGTTCGAACCGGTACCGTGGAAAACCTTATGCGCGAGACCCAGGGCAGGAACGTCGTCCGTTTCGAGATTGCAGGCGGCCCCGGCTCCTTGGCGGAGAAACTTACCGGCGAGTTTCCGCACCTTGCGGTGCGGAAAGAATTGGACACCGGTATCCGGATCGAATCGAAAGACGAAATCCGGATAGGCCCGCTTGTCCGGTTCTTCGAGGAGGCGGGGGCGGAGGTCTACGAGGCCAGGAAATTAAGACCCTCTTTAGAGGATGTCTTTGTCCGGATAACCGGGATCGAAGCGGACGCCATGAAGAGGGAGAAGGAGAAGGAGAAGAAAGGAGGGGCCGGATGAAGGCGTGGATTGCGTTCTGGAACATCCTCGCGAAGGACATGCGGTCCTACTACCTCAAGCCGCCTAATATCAGCTGGGGACTCGTCTTTCCCCTCGCGTGGACCGCCGCCTTCTTCATCCGGACCGGGACCGGCCTCGAAAGCATTCCCTCGCTCCTGCCGGGGGTGATGTCGGTGTCCGTCCTCTTCGGGACGACGAGTATGCTCGCGGTAACGGTGACCTTCGAAAAGAAGGGGCGCAGCTTCGACAGGCTTCTGTTGGCCCCCGTCTCCCTCGAGCTGCTTATGATCGCGAAGACCGCCGGGGCCATCCTCTTCGGCGTCGCCAACTCCTTCGTCCCGGTGGTAATCGCGGCCTTCCTGACCGATCTGTCCGGTGTCGTTTGGGCGGCCCTCGTTCCGGCGGTAATCCTCATCGCCGTAAGCTCCGCTTTTTTGGGACTCACCATCGCCGTCTCGGTGAGCGAAGTCTTCGAGGCCCAGACATTCTCCAACTTCTTCCGTTTTCCGATGATCTTCCTCTGCGGCCTCTTCCTGCCCGTCGCGTCGCTCCCGATCTGGCTCCGCCCCCTGTCCTATGTCCTTCCCCTTACCTACGGGGCGGACATCCTGCATGCGTCGGTCCGCGGCGCGGGGGCGATGCCCCTCCTCCTCGACTTCGGCGTGCTCGCCGGGTTCTGCCTCGTCCTCTTTACGGTAAGTCTCCGCAATATCCGCAGGAAGTGGATTGTCTAAGCCGGGGCGGTCTCGGAACTTTTTCGTTCGATCGGCAGCAGGATAAGCAGAAGCAGAAAGAGAACGGGAAGAATAAAGAATCCCGCCCGCAGTCCGTACCGGTCGCCGATCATCCCCATGACCCAGGGGACTGCGCCGAAGCCGGGAATCCCCGCTAAGGAGAGAAGGATGAACAGAGAGGTGTGGTCCGATTCGATCCGGTCCGCCGCATAGGACTGAATCGACGGCCAGAAACAGGCGACCGAAAGGCCAGCCGTAAAGAGAAGCAGTAAAAAAGCTACCAGTCCGCGGGTGAACGGGACCGCCGCCGCTGAAGTGTACCCTTCTTTACCGTCCGGGATACAGGGGCATCTTGAACGCCCGGTAGCTCCGGTATCCCCGATACGAGTCGGGATCATCGTCCTCGAACCACAGCTCCAGGACCTGTTCCGCCGGTGTGTCGGAGGTCACCTCGGTTATGACCGCCGACATCTTCATCCGGTTGACCGTTCCCGCTACGAAATCGAAAATTTCCATAGGCATTCCCTCGAGGCTCCGGGTAATACCGCCGAAGCAGATAAGCCGATTTCCTCCGGGAAGATACGCCGCGCTTCCGATAAACGGGGTATAGAGCCCGCTTCCCCGTTCTTCTCCGTACTGCCACACCTGAGACACCCGCCGCCCGTCGGGGGAAAGCCGGTATTCCACGGCCCTCGAATAGTTTTCTTCCGGAGCAAGGGGGGTATCGTACGAACGTTTGTTGCCGTTGTCGTACACGAGAATACGGTCCGGGTCCCCGGGATGGACCGCCGGAGCGTGCTGCCCCCAGGGCCAGGGAAAAGGGGTCGTGTCCGGCTCGAGCAGGTAGGGCCCGTACTCGGGCTTCCAGTATCGGTGACTGGAGAGTATCCATACGAGCTTGCCTGTGAAACGGTCCACCTTGATAAGCGCGCTCTGGTCGCGGCCTGAAACAATGAACGCATCGTCCTCAGGAGAGTAGGCTATCCCGTTCAGATGCAGCCAGTCGTCATCCCGGAGGTTCTTCGGCTGCCTCGGGCGTGACGGATCGACGATATTCCGGAAATCCCACCACCGGACCGGGTCGCCGGTATTTCTGCCGATCTCGACAACGCCGTCGTCGAATGAGCCGGGGGCGGAAGACAGGGCAAGGAAATTACCGTCCGGAAGCTCTATCGCGTCGTGGTGCAGCCCTCCGGGTACCTGCCAAGTTTTCCCCGTCCGGCGGCCGAGCATATCGATTTCCACGAGGCTGTCCTCTTTCTGGATTATCAGATTGCCGTTTGCCAGCCGTTTGAGAACGTGACCGATTTCGCCGGGGTAGAACCACCGTACCTTTCCGTAATTGTCGAGAGCGCAGGTCAGAGGATGATAATCCCCGTCGTTGTTGTACGTGCCTAAGTGGGCAAAGATCATCCCCGGGGCCGGTTCCCGGTCCGAGGCCCTGTATACCCTGATGTCCGGAAAAGCTTCCGGCAGCGGCGCGGTTACGACGGTGCGGCGGACGCTGACGGTCCCGCCCCGTCTCGAGGTCAGGAGGAAGGTGATACGGTTGTCATAACCGGGATACAGTCCCAGTACGGGTACCCGGTGCCTGCGCCGGCGGCCGGGAAACTCATGCTCCATATCGTTTCCGTCCCGGCCTTCTACGGTAAGGGTGACCCGGCTCGGAAACCGGCTCCGTATTTCCGCTTCCGCGCCGAGGGGCATTTCGCCGGACAGGGTTACCGACATCCGTACCGGCGGGAGGACGAGAAAAAGTATTGTAAATATCGTAAGTACCGCGAGGGCACTACCGAGGATGATAAAAATAAGCGGTTTTCTTTTCATGTCCGAGTCCGGAAGACAGTCCTAGGATACCAAAATCGCCGCCCCAAGGCAAGGCGGCGCCGGGGCGGCGCGCGGGTTAACACACGGGCTAACGGACCGCTTGCACGGCGGCAGTCCCGCCTCTATACTTGCCGTATGACCCAGGAAGAACTTCAGGAAATGAAAGATCTGATTAGAGAAAAAATCAGCCTCATCGAAGAGACCTTTCCCTTTCTTGTCGAAGAGACACAGGCGATCGAACCGAGTGTCGGTCTCGGCAGGCTGACCCGTATGGAGGCCATAAGCGAGAAAGGAATCAACGAATACGTCTTAAGGAAAAACCGCGAGAGCCTGCAGAAACTGCAGAATGCCCAGACTCGGATAGAGAAAGGCAGCTACGGGAAATGTATCCGCTGCGGCAAGGAAATTCCTTTAGGCAGGCTGCGTCTTGTCCCGGAGGCCTTGGTGTGTGTTCCCTGTTCATCGAAGGGTAAACGGTAGAGAGTGCCCCCGATCGTGGGGACGATTTTCAAATAAAATCAGTTTGTTATTGTAATTATCCCGCCATAAGTTCCGATTTCTCTTCGAAATCATGTAATTCAGTACAGATCAATCATTTACACAATTTCTATCCCCACGATCGGGGGCACTCTTTAAACGGTAGGCCACCCGGCCGGGACTCACCCTCCCCGAAAGATCTCCCCCTTCAAAGTGCCCCGCTCG
>CAZXMO010000131.1:0-4788 GCA_964641125.1 uncultured Spirochaetales bacterium | reverse complement strand
CGAAACCGACTGGAAAAAGGTCGTCAAACGGGACGATGTCGACATCATCGACGTGTCGGTCCCCCAGTGGCTCCATTACGAAGTAGCCGTAGAGGCCGCCAAGAACGGCAAGCACATCTTCTGCGAAAAGCCCTTGGCCATGTCCTACGATCAGGCCAAGGAGATGTACGACGCGGTCCAAAAGGCGGGAGTGAAGGCCTATCTGAACCACAACTACCGGAGGTGTCCGGCGGTGCGCCTCGCCAAGCGGCTCATCGACGAAGGGAAGATAGGGACCATCTACCACTGGCGGGGAGCTTACCTTCAAGACTGGATCGCCGATCCCAACTTTCCCCTGACCTGGCATCTCCAGAAGGACAAGGCGGGTTCGGGGCCTCACGGAGACCTCAACTCCCACAGCGTGGACCTCGCCCGGTATCTCGTCGGGGACATCAAGAACGTCATGTGTATGACCTCGAACTTCATCACCGAGCGGCCCCTCCCCGACGAAGCGGCCTCCGGGACCTTCAGCGGCAAGAGCAAGGGGACCGAAAAGGGGAAGGTGACCGTGGAAGACGCCTCGTTCATGCTCGTGGAGTTCAAAAACGGCGCCTTAGGCAGCTTTGAGGCCTCCCGGTTCGCCCCGGGTCGGAAGAACCACAACTACTTCGAGATCTACGGAAGCGAAGGAAGCATCCTCTTCGATTTCGAGCGGATGAACGAGCTCGAGTACTACTCGGTGAAGGACCCGGAGCATGCCCGGGGTTTCAGGACCATCATCGCCACCGAACCGGTCCACGATTATATGGAAGGATGGTGGCCCCCGGGACACATCATCGGCTACGAGCACGAATTCATCCACGGGGTGGTGGACTTCATGGACGCCATCGTCAACGACAAGCCCATTGAGCCCAACTTCGAGGACGGACTGAAGGAGATGGAAGTCTTAGACGCCGCTCTCAAATCCGCCGAGACGGGCAAGAAGGTGGAAATCTAGAACTTTCGGTAATCTATCCCGGGCCGTTTACCGCGCGTCCCCCAATACGAGCCGGCTCCCGGGTTATTTCCAACCCCGGGGCCGGTTTTTTTATATCTCCCTTATTCAGACCCCCGATATCCGGCGGTTCCGACCCCTTTTCGGTTGCCTCTTTCAGGTATATAAAGGAAAGCATCGGAATGATCGAAGTTACCGAATCGAGCTACTGCGTCTACAACTGCACTGTTATAACTCCCCGGGGCGCCGTGCGCGGACGGGTCCGGGTTGAGGAAGGCACGATTGTTGCCATCGAGGAAGATCCCGGTCCGCCCCGCCGGAACGGGGGATACGGCGGCAGGCTCGTCGATGCCGGGGGAGGGTACCTCACCCCCGGGTTGGTAGAGATGCACATCCACGGCTGCGGTTCCGCCGGGGTGGAAGAGGTGCTCCACGGAAGGCGGGACGTCTTAGAGGAGATGGCCGTCACCCTCTCCCGGTTCGGGATCAACACCTTCGTCCCGACCTTCCCCTTTCATATGGAGGTTATGACCCGCCTCGCGGAAGAGCTCGACCGAAAGCCCGGCCCGGCCGGGCGCATTCCGGGACTCTATCTCGAGGGGCCCTTCGTCTGTCCCGAAAAGAGGGGAGGAATCCCCCCGGAGCTCCTGCGTGCTCCGGATCCGGGCTATCTCGAAGAGATCCTCGCCGCTTCCGCAGGCACGATCCTGATGATGACCGTATCTCCCGAGCTCGAGGACAGCCGCGAGATTGCAGCCCGGCTTCTCGCCGAGGGGATTGTTCCCTGTCTCGGCCATTCGACGGTCTCCTCGGGCGTCGCCCTCGAGTTCCTGGATTCCCTCAGGCGTCCCTCACGGCGTCTGAATATAACCCATCTCTTCAACGCCATGTCCCCGCTCTCCCACAAGGAGCCGGGTCTCGCCGCGGTCCCCTTTTTAAACGACGATATCTATTTCGAGCTCAACGGCGACGGGATTCATGTGGCCGACGAGATCCTCCGGGTCTGCGCGCGTCATCTGAACCGGGAGCGAATGATTCTCGTTTCCGACGCGGTGGTTTCGGCGGGGGAGCCCTACGGGAAAGGGGAGTATTTCGAACGTCCTATCCGCTCCGGTCCCGACGGAGTACGGTATGTCGAAGATGAAACCCTGATCGGCTCGAACAGGCTCATTCACCAGGCGGCCCGTCATTACAGGGACATCTCGGGCCTCGGCATCGAGGACGTTATTCCCCTGGTTACTGCAAATCCCTTCGATCTGCTGAATATGCCCGGACGGGGGCGCATAGAAGCGGGTGCCCCGGCGGATCTCATCGTCATCAATGCCGATTTCGAGGTGCAGGTCAATTTGAATCCTTACCATGTTAAAAGGGTTATTTAGAAACAGAAAAATCAATTGACACCCAAACATAATGATGTTACGATGTATCTGCGAGAGAGGACATGATGGATAGGCATATTCCCCGGTATCTGCGAGTGTACACCGCACTCCGAAACCAGATAGAAAACCTCGAGTACAAGGTCGGAGAGCTCCTGCCGCCCGAGCCGGAGCTCGAGCGCCTCTACAACGTCAGCAGGACCACGGTCAGGAAGGCGGTGGAGCTCCTAGCCAATCAGGGTTTCGTGTACATCCAGCAGGGGAAGGGCACCTCGATTCTCGATTACAAGGCAACCCAGCGGCTCCAGTACGTTACCTCCTTCTCGGAGACCCTCCGGGAGCA
Organism: uncultured Spirochaetales bacterium; assembly: GCA_964641125.1. Lineage (GTDB taxonomy): Bacteria > Spirochaetota > Spirochaetia > SPDA01 > CAZSGZ01 > JBKHAJ01. Next base: position 2,096 of record CAZXMO010000131.1, on the reverse strand, counting down.
GGGATTCGAAGTAGAACACTCGGTTCTTTCGATAAAACGAAGGCCCGCGAGCTCCCGGACGGCCCTCATGCTGAAGATTTCCGAGGGCTCCGAACTCGTGCAGATCGAACGAGTGGCTTACGCCAACAAGAAGCCGATTGCCGTCATGCTCAATCATCTTATACCTGAGATTGTTCCCGGTATAGAGGAAAGAGTGAATAAGATCGGGAGTCTCTACCACTTTTTAGAGAATGAATACAACATATTTATAGACGCGGCTACCGATTTTATAACCGCCAAGATCGCGGAGGAACGGGAGGCGGAGCTTCTCGAGGTCGAGAAGGGGGAGCCCCTTCTTATTGTCCGGCGTATCAGTTACCGGAATTCCCGGGCCATCGAGTTGGCGACTCTCAAGATCCTGGCTGCCAAGTACGAGTACGCCGTCCATACAAAGGAACGCCCTCCTAAGAGTCTTGGGAGCTGAATTAAAAAACACCTCTGTCCTCGAGGCAGACATTTTGAGGAGACCCCTGTGAAGTTATCAGCCTATGATGCAGCTCAGCTTATCGACATCAGCGCGGTACAGGCTTTCCATGGAAAAGAGGAAATAGACGATCTCGTATCGGTTGCAAAGGAGTACAGCTTCAAGGCGGTCCATGTCCTTCCGAGCTGGGTCACCTATCTCAAAGGACTCTTAGTCGATTCCGATAAAATCCTCATCGGCGCTCCCGTCGGATTTCCTTCGGGAGGCAACAAGACCGAGATCAAGGTGATAGAGGCGCAGCACCTCGTCGACGACGGAGCCCAGGAGCTCGACATGATGATGAACGTGGGAAAGCTCCGTTCGGGACAGTACGAGGTTGTCCTCGACGATGTGAAGCGGGTAATCGATACCATCCATCCCCTTCCTGTGAAGGTGATACTGGAGACCCACTACCTTACACACGACGAGATAAAAAAGGGATGCGAAATCTGTATCGAAGCGGGCGCCGATTTCGTCAAGACCTCCACCGGCTGGGCCGAGACGGGGGCGACCCTGGATGTGGTAAAGCTGATTACCTCTTTCGTGGGTGATTCAATTCAGGTCAAGGCGGCCGGCGGGGTTAGGGGCGTCGATGTCTTCATTGAGATGTACAAGATGGGGATAACACGGTTCGGTATAAACGCCCAGGCGTCGATGGAACTGATCGACGAGATAAACGGGCGGCCCGGAGGGGAGATCGAGTTTGAGTAACGGAACCAATAACTACATTATAGCATACGATTTAGGGACCGGAGGAAACAAAGCCTCCCTGTACGGGCCGGACGGCTCCTGCGCCGCCTCCGCTTTCGTTCCCTACGAAACCTTCTACCCCGACACCGGACGGCATGAGCAGCGCCCGGCCGACTGGTGGAAGGCGGTTGCGGAGAGCACCCGGGAGCTCAAGACCAAGAGCGGGTTTTCTCCGTCTTAGGTCCGGTCCATCTCTATCTCCGGGCACAGCCTCGGAGTCGTCCCGGTGGACGGGGCGGGTAAGCTTCTCAGGGACAAGACCCCGATCTGGTCCGACACCCGGGCCTCCCGGCAGACCGCAGCCTTTTTCGCCGAACAGGACCGGGACGACTGGTACATGACCACCGGAAACGGATTTCCCGCGGAGTGTTACGCTGTTTTCAAGATCATGTGGTACCGGGATACCGATCCGGAGATGTTTTCGAAGGTCCACAAGATTTTAGGGACCAAAGACTATATCAACTATAAGCTGACCGGGCGGATGGCAACCGACTATTCCTACGCTTCGGGGAGCGGTGTGTACGACTTAGTCGGCTGGTGCTACTCGGATGATTTTATCCGGGTAAGCGGTCTCCCGGCGGATATCTTTCCCGAAATCGTGCCCTCTACCGAAATCATCGGAAATCTTACGGCGGAAGCCGCTGAGATATTGGGACTCTCCACGGAGACTATAGTAGTCTGCGGCGGGGTGGATAATTCCTGCATGGCCTTGGGCGCGCGGAACATCCGGGACGGAAGGGTGTATACATCTATGGGGTCCTCATCATGGATCGCGGTCAGTTCCAAGGCCCCGGTTCTTGATGCCGCGAAAAAGCCCTTCGTGTTCACTCACGTTGTGCCGGAG
>CAZXMO010000130.1:0-4833 GCA_964641125.1 uncultured Spirochaetales bacterium | reverse complement strand
ATCCCCACGATCGGGGGCACTCTCTAAGATTTCTCACTTTTCACTACCCGCCGGCTCTATGGTTACCGGGATTCCGGTAAGACGGGCCATGCCGGAGATGGGGTCGACACTTCCCGGTCCGGAAGCGGTCAGAACGTTGACGTTCGCCCCTCCGGCGGACCGGGCGGTGGTAAGTCCCGGAGCCTCTTGATGTCCCCATCCGAAGGGGATTGCCGCCGAGCCCTGCATAATTTCATCAGTTATCCTGACGGGCAGAATTATGGCCCCGTTGTCGGAGCTTATCCGTGCGGAATCTGAATTTGTGAGTCCCAGCGCGGCGGCGTCGTCGGGATTTATATAAACATAATTAGTGGCGTTCGCTCCGCGGATGCAGCTCGGGGCGTTTTGGAAGTAGGAGTTGTGGGTTACCGTCTCCCGCTTGTTGATCAGCTTGATGCGGAACTTGTTCTCGAGCTCCCGCCGGTAGTGATCTTCCACCGCTTCGATCTGATCGACCAAATCCTCCGGGGCGAGGTCGACCAGTCCGTCCTCGGTCTGAACCCGCTCTCCTAAGAAGGAGCCGGGCTTCTGTTTCGGCAGAAGGATCCCATTGATATTTTTCCGCATCCGCCGGATACCCGGAAGCCGGGCCGCGCGGAGGATCCATCTGAATATCTTTTCCGAACGTATCCGAAAGATTTTTCCCAGGAGGGGGATCCGGCTCAACCGGCGTTCGATTTCGATAAGCCCTCCGAGGAACCGGGACCCGAAAAAATTGAGCCCCGCGGCCCGGGCGAGCTCGACGAAAATCCATGTTTCTTCCCGCTGTTCCGGCCCGGGCTCGACGACGGTGTCGGAGTAGCTCAAGTGCGGCGTATCGGTAATGCCCAGCATCGACTGGAATATGTAATTTATATCGGGATGCTCCATAAAGGTGATACCGGGGAGGATGTAATCGGCGTACTCGGCGGTATCGCTCCTGAAGATGTCGATGCACACCAAGAGATCGAGACTCTCCAAACCCCTCCGCACACGCTGGGTGTCGGGAAGGGTCAGGGCGGGGTTCCCGGCGGTTACGAAGAATCCCCGGATCTGTCCCTCTCCGGGAGTGAGGATCTCGTCGGGAAGAATGGCCCCGGGAAGGGCCTCGGAGACGGCGGGGAGGTTCCCGATCCGGGACCGTACGGTGGATCCCATGGCCCCGGAGTTCGTCGCGAGCTTCGGGAAATCGATGATCCCCCGGCCGACAAGGGTCCCCCCCGGGCGGTCGAGGTTCCCGGTTACCGCGTTTATCGCTTCCGTTATCCAGAAGCACAGGCTCGGGAAGCTCCCGTGGTTGATCCCGGTGGAACAATAAATCGAGGCGCCGTCGGCCTCGACGAAGGCCCTGGCGAGCTCCCGAATTTTCCGCGCGGGAATCCGGGTAACCGGTTCGGCCCGTTCGGGGGTCCAACCCTCGGTAATCCTGAGGAAGGAATCGAGGTTTTTCATGTATTTTCCGGTCCGCTCCCGGTCTACACCGCCCGCCGAGACGATCTCGCCCGCGAGGGCGAGAAGGAAGAAGATATCCGTATCCGGGCGGATAAAGATATGCTCCCCCTGGGAATGGACCGTTTCGGTCTTCCGCGGATTGACCGAGACGATTCGGGTCCCCCGTGCCGCCGCTCTTTTGAGTTTGTCGAGGATGTTGGGTACACCCTTGAAGGAGAACTTAGATACCGCCGGATTCGCTCCGAGGATGATAAAGAGCTCGCCGTTCTCGAAATCCGGTACCGGCTGAGTCATGGGAAAGCCGTACATACGCTCCGCTACGGCGAATTTGTTCGAGCAGTCCTGAGTGGAGCTCGCGAAAACATTGCGGGTCCCTAAGGCCTTCGCGAAGCCCTGGGCGAACATAGTATGGAGAAGGCAGAAGCCCGCGCCGTTCCCCGCGTATAACCCGACGCTGTCCCTGCCGTACTCTTCGATTAACTCTTTGACCTTTACGCCTATCTCCGCGAGGGCCCGGGCCCAGGAAATCCGCTCGAACCCTCCGTCGGTCCGCTTGAGGGGGTACTCCACCCGGTCGGGGGAATGGACGAGCTCGTGAAACTTGAGGCCCTTGATGCAGGCGAATCCTCCGCTCGAGACATGCTCCTTGTTAGGCATGATGCGGATAATCCTGTTGCCCTCGACCTCGGCAATCAATCCGCAGGCCGCTTCGCAGATCCGGCAGAAGGTGTATTTTTTCTCGGCCATGGGAAGGGATGGTAGGACAAACCTCTCCCGTTGTCAACGCGGGGACTGGTAATATCTCATGAATATCTTTATACTCATACGTGTTCAGGTGTCGCCGGAGCTGATCCGGCGGTGAAAAGGGAAAGCGGTGCGAATCCGCTGCAGCCCCCGCTACTGTGAGCGTCGTCGACGCAAGTCAGGAGACCTGCCTGAATCAATATCCTTCGGAGGGAAGGTTCTTTCTCCCCGTACAGTTAAGGAGTGTAATTATGCACTATCGCCGACTCATTATCCTTTTAATTTTATTTATGCTGTCGACACTCGCCGCCCCGCTCTTCGCGGGTGGTGAAGGAGAAGCCCCTGTTCCGGAATCGTCCGAGGCGCCCGGATCATCGGAGGCCTCCTCCGGGTGGACGGCCGAAGCGTCGATCCGCTACGCCGAGGGTTTCTCGGTGGAGTATCACGATACCTTCAAGATTGTGGAGGTCGCCGAGCCTTGGAGGGGGGCCGAGGAGGGGTTCCGTTATATCCTGTATAAACGGGGCACCGAACCTCCCGAAGGGTATCCCGCCGCTCAAAAGATAGCGGTGCCCATAGAATCTATCATCACAATGAGCACCACATACGTGAGTTATCTGGACCTCCTGGGGCTTCTCGACACCCTGGCGGGGATGGACAGCTTTCTCTACGTCTTCAATCCCGAGGTTCGAGAGATGATAGCTAAGGGAGAGATCCGGGAGACCGGCGGCGGCAAGGACGTGAACTTAGAGATCGCCTTGGATCTCGAACCCGACCTCATCATGACACATGCCATTGGGGGAGATTGGGATTCCCACCCGAAACTCCTGGAAGCCGGTTTTTCGGTGGCCATGAACGGGGAGTATCTGGAAAGGTCCCCCCTCGCCCGGCTCGAGTGGATCAAGTATACGGCCCTCTTCTATAACGCCGAGGAGAAAGCCGAAGAGATCTTCGATGAGTTCGTTCAGCGCTACGAGAGTCTCGCCGCGCGGGCGCGGGAGGCCGAACCGAAACCCACTGTCCTCACAAACGCGCCGTATCAGGGGGTATGGTGGCTTCCCGGGGGCGATACCTTTGCCGCCCGGTTCGTAAAGGACGCCGGGGCCGAATACATCCTCGCCGACGACGAATCGAGCCGGACCCATATGCTCGATATCGAGGCGGTTTTCGAACGGGCCGGTGACGCCGACGTGTGGATCAACACCGGAATGTGGAAGAGCTTGGACGAAGCTTTAGCCGAGGACGAGCGATTCGCCGAGTTCGAGGCCCTTCGGGACGGCAGGGTATTCAACAACAACGCCCGGGAGAACGAGAACGGGGGAAACGCCTACTGGGAGTCGGGCATAACCCATCCCCATGTGGTCCTCGCCGATCTTGTAAAGATATTTCACCCCGAGCTGGTCCCCGATCACGAGTTCGTCTACTACCGGAAGCTTGAATAGGACGGTGGACGCGGGTAAACGGCGGAACGAGGCACTCACCGTCTCTCTCGGCGCCGGGCTGGGGCTTATCCTCTTAGGCGTTTTCCTTCTCGACCTGGGGCTCGGATCGGTCACTATCCCCTTGGGGCAGGTGCTGAAAGCCCTCTTTGGCGGAGAGGTGGAAAAAGAATCCTGGAGCAAGATCGTCCTCCTCTTCCGTCTGCCGAAGGCCTTGACCGCGGCCTTAGCCGGTGCGGCTTTGGCCGTGAGCGGTCTCCAGATGCAGACCCTCTTCCGCAACCCCTTAGCGGGTCCGACTATCCTGGGTATAGGCGCGGGAGCGAGCCTCGGGGTGGCCTTAGTCGTCCTCTCGGCGGCTTCGGGAGCGGCATCCCGGTTCTTGGAGGGAATCGGATTTTTCGGCGACTTAGGTATAGTGAGCGCGGCGAGTCTGGGTGCGGCGCTGGTCCTTCTCCTGGTCTTAGTCGTCTCGAAGCGGGTGCAGAGCGTGGTGACCCTCCTGATCCTGGGTATGCTCTTCGGCTTCGCGGTGAACGCGGTGGTGAGCATCCTTATCCACTTTTCCATTGCCGACCGGGTCCAGGCCTATATCTCCTGGACCTTCGGTACCTTCAGCGGGACTACCTGGAGCCAGCTCAGGCTGTTCATCCCCGCGGTTTTACTGGGGCTTTCGGCGGTCTTTTTTTCGGCGAAACCCATGGACGCCATGCTCTTGGGTGAGTCCTACGCCCGAAGCATGGGGGTACGGGTGGGGTCGGTTCGGGTCTACGTGATCGTTACAACGGCGATATTGACCGGAGCGGTCACCGCCTTCTGCGGGCCCATCGCCTTTCTCGGGGTCGCCGTGCCTCATCTCTGCCGGAATCTTTTCCGGTCGTCCCGGCACCGTCTCCTTCTCCCGGCATCGGCCTTGGTCGGAGCGATCCTGGCCATAATGTCCGACCTCATCTCCCAGCTTCCCGGCAGTCAGTCGGTACTGCCCCTCAATTCGGTGACCGCCCTTCTGGGTGCCCCGGTTATCGTCTGGGTCATCCTCAAGAAACAGAAAGGAAACGACGCGTTTATATCATGATCGATACCGTGCTTACAACCAAGGGCCTCGTCATCGGGTATCCCGAAAAGACGGTTGCCCGGAACTTGAATGTCGGGCTCATTCCGGGGGAAGTGGTGTGCCTCA
>CAZXMO010000129.1:0-4841 GCA_964641125.1 uncultured Spirochaetales bacterium | reverse complement strand
CGCCAAAGAGAAGACCGGAGTCTTCACCGGGGCCTGCGCAATCAATCCGGTGAACGGGCAAAAGGTCCCGATATGGATTTCCGATTATATCTTACTGAGCTACGGGACCGGAGCGATTATGGCGGTCCCCGCCCACGACGAGCGGGACTTCGAGTTCGCGAAGAAGTTCGATCTTCCCATCGTACAGGTGGTTAGCTCCGACGGGTCGATATATCCCATGACCGAGGCCGATCCGCGGCCCGGAATCGCCGTCAACTCCGGAGAATTCGACGGATTAAAGACACCGGAGTTCAAGAAGAGTATCGTACAGTGGCTCGAAGAGCGGGGATTGGGCTCCCGGGCGGTCAATTACAAGCTCAGAGACTGGATCTTCTCACGGCAGCGGTATTGGGGCGAGCCGATCCCCCTGGTCCACTGCGCGAAGTGCGGGACCGTCCCCATACCCGAAGATCAGCTTCCCCTGACCCTTCCCGAAGTCGAAAAGTACACCCCCACCGGGACCGGGGAATCCCCTTTGGCGGCTATCGACGAATGGGTGAATACCGACTGCCCCACCTGCGGCGGACCCGCGAAGAGGGAAACAAACACCATGCCCCAATGGGCCGGGAGCTGCTGGTACTACCTCAGATACCTTGACCCGGACAATCCGGATATCTTCGCCTCCCGGGATAAGGTGGACTACTGGATGCCCGTGGATGTCTACGTAGGAGGAGCCGAACACGCTGTTCTCCACCTCCTCTACTCCCGGTTCTGGCACAAGGTCCTCTACGATTTAGGATACGTCAACACCCCCGAGCCCTTCCTCCGGCTGGTCAACCAGGGGATGATTTTGGGCGAAGGGGGAGTCAAGATGTCCAAGTCCTTGGGAAACGTCATCAACCCCGACGATATCATAGCGGAGTTCGGCGCGGACAGCATGCGGATGTACGAGATGTTCATGGGGCCCTTAGAGGTTTCCAAGCCCTGGTCGACCAGCGGAATCTCCGGAGTCAACCGGTTCCTGGACAGGGTATGGCGGCTGTCCGAAAGAAAGATAAACGACGCCGAGCCCCCGGAACACCTCAAAAAGGTGCTTCACAAGACCATCAAAAAGGTCACCGAAGACACCGGTTCGCTGGCCTTCAACACCGCCATAGCCCAGATGATGATCTACGTCAACGAGAACTTCAAGGAAGATGAGCTGTACAGGAAGGTATTCGAGCCCTTCGTTCTCCTCCTATCTCCCTACGCACCCCATCTTGCCGAGGAGATCTGGGAGCGGCTCGGCCGAAAGCCTTCGGTCTCTAAGGAGAGTTGGCCCGAGTGGGTCGACGAGTTCACCGTCGAAGAGCGGGTGACCGTAGTAGTTCAGATAAACGGAAAACTCCGCGGCAAGATGGAGCTCCCCGCGGGAACCGACAAGACGGAGATGGAGAAGAAAGCCTTGGAGATCGACCGGATCAAGGAGCTCCTGGACGGAAAGACGGTTCGTAAGGTGATCACCGTCCCCGACAAGCTCGTGAACATCGTGGCGGGCTGACCGATGACCAATCGGATCACCGAGCGCCGCGAGAAGGTACGCGCCTGGATGTCCCGGGAGGGGATCGACGCAGCGGTCGTGGAGGACGCCGAAGGGAGGCGCAATCCGGCCCTCCGGTACTTGAGCGGAATGCCTTCCGACGGGCTCCTCTTTCTTTTCGCCGGACATCCCTCGATACTCGTACCCTGGGACGTCAACCTCGCGGAGAATATGGCATCGGTCGAAGCGATCATTCCCTATGGAAACTACGAAAGGCGTCTCGAACGGGCGGTCGCCGAGGTGATCGGAGATGTTCTCGGTCCTTCCGGACCCGATCGGCCGGCAGTCGAGATAGGCAGTTCGACTCCGGCCCCTCTTCTCGAAAAGCTCCGCGGTACCGCCTCCTTCCGATTCCTCTGCCGGGATGAAGGTATCGACGATTTCATCGACACATCGAGGATGATCAAGGCCCCCGAGGAGATCGAGCTGTACCGGGAGCTCGCCCGGCGGACCGACCGGCTCATCCGAATTATGACGGAAGAAGCGGAGTCGGGAGGAGTAACGAGCGAGCTCGATCTGGCGATGTTCATCGAAGGTGAGGCTCGGAAAAACGACGGAGAGGGGACCGGATTCGACACCATTGCCGCGGGACCGAGCAGAAGCTTCGCCATCCATGCCCACCCGAGCTTCTCCGACGCCCCGTTCCTGCCGCCGGAGGGCCCGGGAATGAGCTTAGTCGATTTCGGAATCCTCCTCGAGGGGTATACCTCCGACGTTACCGTACCCTTCCTGACCGGCCGCCTCGAGCCCCGGCGGGAATCTATGGTCGGGCTCGTCGAAGACGCATACGCCCTTGCCGCCGAGACGGCGGGACCCGGGTTATCCACCTTCGAGCTCGCCCGTGCCGTTACCGTCTTCTTCGAAAGACACGACGCGGTCATGCCCCACTCCCTCGGCCACGGCATAGGCCTCGCCGCCCACGAAGCGCCTTTTATCCGGGACAGAGAGGACGAGTCTACCCTTCTTAGACCCGGGATGATTATCACCCTCGAACCGGGGCTCTACGATCCCGAGCTCGGCGGAATACGGTTGGAAAACGACTTCCTGATTACCGAGAGGGGCGCCGAGCCCCTTACCACCGCCCGGACAGTCCGTATCCCCCGGAGTTGACGGCCCGCCACTCCGCGTCGTCCGCCGTAAGGTGAATCCACTCTTTTCCTCCTTCCCGGAAGAACCAATGCTCCCCCGGGGTAACCTCGATTTCGAGCCCCTCCGCCTCGGTCGATTCAACGTCCCCGACGCAGGGGTTCCCCGAAATCCAGCTTCCGGACGGCGCCACACTCGGGGGGAGGAGTACACGGTACGGTTCCGCGGGACGAATCAAATCCGCCCTGAAGCTGCCCGTGGCTAAGGCGATCTCGAGACGGCGAAGATCTACCATCCAGGGATCATCTCCGGCACGGGAGCGAAACTCATCGACGAAACGGGGCACGTTGAACGATTTGACGGGGGAGCAGCTCGAAACCGGGCGGGAGGAAGATCCCCGGGAGCATGTATACAGGACCTCCGCCGCCGGTCCGAGATCGAAGGAAAGCTCTACGGCGGTCCCGGCCGTTCCAGGTAATGAAGTAAAGCCCCCGGCAGGTTTCACGCGGACACATCCGCATCCTATTTCCGGATACGCAAGGACCGGAACGTACCTCTCGGCGGGAAGCCCGAGTATGACCGACCGGGAGGCGACATCGATTCTGCATTCCCCCTGGGGCCACGCAATTCGATACGCCTCTATATACCCTTCTCCGCTCCACATCTCCGGAACAGAGGGAAGAAAGACTTCCGCGTATCGGTATGAATCGAAGAAACTGCATCCGTGAAAAGCGATCCCGATACCCACGAGGAGGACCAAAATGGGTTTTAGCCTGCTCACGTCCCCTCCTTACTAGGGGTAAACAGTCTCTCCTCTACTCCCGCTTCAGATCTTCTCTATATATTTCCCGAATATTCCGGAGTATCTCCCGGTATTCTTCACTCCGATAGTCGGGGTACGTCCAATCGAGGGACACGAAGTCCTTTTTCCGATACATCAGGGTTATCTCACCGTAGATACCGTTACGGAGAGGAATGCGGTGGGCATTGTCCTTTGTGGTGGCCAAGATGAGTCGGGACAGATCTAGGAGTCCCGGGTCGAGGTTGACCCGCCGGTTTCCTGAAACCGACAAGCGTTCCTCTATCTCGTTCGTGGCGTGCTTGATCGCCGGCAGCTCGGCGGGATCGACATGCTCGGCGAAGGAGAGGAAATACCTGAGTAAATCTCCTCCCATCTCGCCGCGATAGTAATCGGTGAAATCAAAGGGGAGGATTCTGCTCCGATAATCCACTGGTCCGAACCGGTCGACGAGAACTTTCTCGATATCCCCCGCCTCTACATCCGGTACGGTGATAATACCGATAACAAGTTTCTTTGCCTCGAACTGTGTCGTCTTGCCCATACCTATGCTTGCTATATTACAGTCTATCCGATATTCTACAATCTATGGAAGCGGAGGCCGATTTTCAAACGGTATTGACCGAAGCCCTCTTTAACAAACGCGAACACCTCGACCGGCATGCCCTTCCGGTCCTCAAGGACCAGTTTCGCGTCTTCCAGACGGGCTTCCAGGGTATCTACAAGATCCTCTTACGGAAATCCATGGTTCAAGAAGACCCCTACCGGCTGGACAAGAAGTTATCCGAGGTCACCATTCCCTCGAAGGACCCCTTCGGTGAGTCCTCCCGGTTCGAGCAGCTGAGCCTGAGGCTCTCCGATTACGACGCGCAGCTCGAGTTCATCAACAGCTATTACAACTTCACCGTCGAATTCCTCAACATGGAACGGATCAAGCTTCTCGCCGAGCTCCTCAAGTATTATCGATGGGACCAGCTGACCGAGTCCTCATCCAATCTCAACACCCGCGTCCTCGCAGAAGCCGTCGGCAGGATCAAACAGGGAGGCGATCAGCTCTCCATCAATCTCATCGCCGATGCGCTGAACGTCCTCGATAGGGCTACGAAAAAAATCATGGCCATCCTCAAAGAGGTGTCCGACTACCATCGGGAGAGCTACAAGCTCGAGTTTCGGCAAACCGTCCTTTCGTATCTGAATATAACTCCCGACCAGCTCAGGGACAGGATGGACGACGTACTTCAACAGGTCAAACGGAAGTTTTCGGCCAATATGGGAGACAAACCCTTCTATCAGGCCCTGATAATCGAGGTCCTCCAGGAGGAGTTCGGCAGCGAAAGGGACCGCCTGCGCGGCGAGCTCATGCAGAAGATAGCCGTGAAAGAGGACCAACCGAAGAAG
>CAZXMO010000128.1:0-5244 GCA_964641125.1 uncultured Spirochaetales bacterium | reverse complement strand
GAACCGCCTTGAGCGATGTTTCCGGGGTATGACCTGAGAATCCGATTGCCCCGGCCTTTCCGGCTCTCTTGTACTCCACGGCAAGATCCTTGATGCCGCCGGGCTTCATGACCCTGTCGTAGTCCTCGTGGGAGTCGCAGTTGTGGAGGAAGAGAACGTCGGCATATCCGGTTTCATAGCGCTCGAGAAAGTCTTCGAAGAAGGCGGCCGCGGTATCCGGGTCCCGGGTGACGCTGTACTGGCCGTTTCGATGGGTCGAGCCTAAGTGCGCGGCGAGATAGACCCGCTCTCTGACTCCCGCAAATGCCCGGCCCATAATGTCCCGAAATTCCGGTTTTGCCCAGAAGAGGTCGAAATAGTTGATTCCTCCGTCGATTGCCCTCCGGATAACGCCTGCCGCCTTCTTTTCCGGTATATCGATGAGATATTCGGTACCGAGGGCGATCTCGCTCACGTGAAGGCCGGTTCCGCCTAGGGTTCTGTGTTTCATCCCGGTAAGCATATAGGAGGGTGCCGCTCCTGTCGAGAGTGCGGAAAAGTTTCCCTTTTCGGTGTAGCCGGGCCCGATTTTACTGCCGGCCGTCAACCTGTTCAGGGCGCTCGCCGACGGTGAGGCTGATGTTGGCTGAGTTGACTCCGATCACGTTGGCGCTCATATCGATGAGGGGACCTCCTGAGTTTCCGGGATCAATAGGCGTGTCCGTCTGGATCGCCTCGCTTATGAATCGGCCCCCCGCGGACCGGGGAGATTGTCCGACTCCACCGTAAGTAACCTAATGGGTTGGCTCGTGCCCCGAAGCTTGGGGTTTATCAGTCCCCGGCTTTAACGGCCTCCACGAGGGCAAAGAGGTTTTCCAAGGGGGTATCGAGTTGAACGTGATGGGTGGGACCGATGATAAGGCCTCCGTCTTTGCCGATAGTCTCGAGCCTGCGGTTCACCTCGTTCCGGACATCTTCAGGAGATCCGAAGGGAAGTGTTTGCTGCTCGTCGATGCTTCCCCAAAAACTCAAATCGTCGCCGAAGCGGCGTTTCACTTCGGCGGGGTCCATGCAGGCGGGCTGGATCGGATTGAGGACGTCGATTCCGATCTCGATGAGTTCGGGGATGAGCGGCAGGATGTTTCCGTCGGAGTGATAGGCGATTTTTATGTCTTTGTTGATACTTCGCACCGTTTCTACGAATTCGGCCATCCGGGGTTTTAGGAAGCGCCTCCAGGTGTCGGGGGATACGAGGAGTCCCGTCTGGGTTCCCACGTCGTCCCCGAGCCACAGCATGTCGACCCCGATTTCGACGAGACGCTTAGCAGCTTCTAAGTGGTAGCGGAAGGGAAAATCGAGAACCCTTTCCGCCAAGGGGGGATCGAGGGCGAAGTCCATCAGGAGTCTTTCCAGTCCCCGAAGCGCCCAGGCGGTTTCGAAAATGGTGGTTACGGTAACTCCGACGATCCAGTACTCGCTTCCGAACTCACGAACCACCCGTTCGGCTTCGGTGTAGAGCTCGGGACGGGTTGGATCGGGGGGAGTGTACCCGTCCGCCGCGGCGTCGTCGGCCAGGGGGTGACGGACGATCTCGGTGTATCGCCCCGTACCGAAGGGGGTGGAGTATTCGGTAGAACCCCACCCGACTCCCCACTCATCGGTGTAGTCGTCCCCGGCGTAGTAGGAGTTGGCCCATCCCACCGAGGTCAGGAGACAGTCCTCGTCGAGGGCCCTTTCAAGGGCGTAGGTATTACCCCCGCCGTGGGGATTGTGCATGCTGCTCTGGGCGATGCCGAGCTCGTTCCTGAGCCTTTCCGCAAACTCCGGGGTAAAGCTGATCTGCAGGGGACAGCGGTCGGGCCGCTCGTGGCTCAGGGCCGTTAGGACGCGTTCACGGTGTGTCATGGATAACGCTACCACGGACCCGATCTGCGGTCAAGGATTTATAAATTGACAACAGCCGTCACTCGGGATAGGGTGACATATGAGGCTTGGTGCCGGGGCTCGGCCGGTCCACGAAAGATGAAAGGAACCGGATCGATAAAAAGGAAGAAAGCCCTCGTTCTCAACAGGATCCGGTGCAAGGGGTGCGGCATCTGCGTCGCCTTTTGCCCTAAGGGAGTCCTCGATCTCGACGAGGACGATAAGGTCATCGCGGTCAGGGAGGAGGCCTGCATCTCCTGCGGTCTCTGTGAGATGAGGTGCCCCGACTTTGCCCTGACCCTCGAGGACCGGCCTGCCGGGGAGGGCGGGATATGAGCGCGGACCGGAGCTTCGCGGAACCGGGCACCGCCTTCCTGCAGGGGAACGAGGTGACCGCGCGGGCGGCGATGTACGCGGGCCTCGAGTTCTTCGCGGGCTATCCGATTACACCATCCACCGAAATAGCCGAGATCCTCTCGGAGCTCCTTCCCGCCGAGGGAAAGAAATTTATTCAGATGGAGGACGAGATCGCCTCGCTCTGCGCGGTCATCGGCGCCTCGCTGACGGGACTCAAGTCGATGACCGCAACCAGCGGGCCGGGCTTTTCGCTGATGCAGGAGGCATTAGGTTTCGCGGTGATGACCGAAACCCCCTGCGTCATCGTCGATGTCGGGCGGGGAGGACCGTCCACGGGAATGCCCACCAGCCCCTCCCAGGGGGATGTGATGCAGACCCGCTGGGGCACCCACGGGGACCACGCAATGATCACCCTGACCGCCTCCACCCACCGGGACCTCTTCGCCCTGACCGTGGAGGCCTTCAACTTCGCCGAGATCTACCGCACCCCGGTGATCCTCCTCTTAGACGAGGTTATTGCCCATATGCGGGAGAAAATCCGCATCCCCGGTTCCGACGAGATCGAACGGTTCGACCGCCTCCTGACTTCGGTCCCGGCGGGGATCGATTATCATCCCTACTTCCCCCGGGAGGACGGCAGACTCCCCATGTCCTCCTTCGGCGATGTTCACCGGTACAATGTTACCGGCTTAGTCCATGACATGTGGGGTTTTCCCTCCAACAAGCCGGAGACGGCGAACAATCTTATCCATCATCTCGTGCAGAAGATCGAGAATCAGAAGGATTCCCTTACCCGCTCCCGGGAGTACTACCTCGAAGACGCGGAGACCGTCATCATTTCCTACGGATGCGCGGCCCGGTCCGCCCTCCACGTTACCGAGAACCGGAGGCAGCTGGGTCTGGAGATCGGAATGCTCGAGCTCCAGACTCTATGGCCCTTTCCGGTAGAGCTCGTGAGGAGGGCCTGCAGGAACGCTACCTACATCGTGGTTGTGGAGATGAATATGGGGCAGGTCGTGGGGGAGGTCAAACGGGCGGTGGACCATCCCGAGCGGGTGTACCTCGCCAACCGGGTCGACGGGATGATGATAACCCCCACCGATATCAGGGAACTTCTGCACGTCATCCACGGGAAGGGGATATAAGGAGGAAAGGAAAGATGGCGCCGATCGATTATCTGAGACAGCGGTTCCTTCCCCATCTGTGGTGCCCGGGATGCGGTCACGGGATTGTCTTGGGAAGCCTGCTCCGGGCGGTGGAGGATCTCGGCATCGAGAAGAACCGGATCGCCATGGTATCGGGGATCGGGTGCTCTTCGAGGATCAGCGGTTACGTGGACTTCCACACCCTCAATACCCTCCACGGCAGGGCCCTTGCCTTCGCCACGGGGGTCAAGATGGGGCGGCCGGAGCTCAACATAATCGTACCGATGGGTGACGGGGACGCCCTGGCCATCGGGGGGAACCACTTTATCCACGCCGCGAGGCGGAACATCGACATGACCGCGATCATTATGAATAACGCCGTCTATGGAATGACCGGCGGGCAGTTCTCCCCCCTTACCGGGACGGGCGAGTACGGCACCACCGCCCCCTACGGCACCGTGGACTCCCCCTTCGACCCGGTCGACCTCGCCCGCTCGGCGGGGGCCACCTTCGTCGCCCGCTCCACCACCTACCACGCCCGGCAGTTGACCGGTCTCCTCAGAGAAGCTATCAGTCACCGCGGTTTTTCGGTGGTGGTGGTGATGAGCCAGTGTCCCACTTACTACGGGCGGAAGAACCGGAAGGGCTCGGCGGTAGATATGATGAAATGGTACCGGGACCATGCCGTCAAGGTCGACGAAGGAAAAGCTGCCGAGGCCGGGACCGCCGCCGACACCGAAACCTTTACGATAGGCCTTCTCCACCGCGTCGAGCGGGGGGAGTATTGCGAAAAATACGCGGCGCTCCTCGAAAGCATACGCGGCGCCCGCGGAAGCGGGGGAACCCCGTGATCTCCCGAATCGTCTTTTCCGGAACCGGCGGACAGGGGCTCATAACCGCGGCGGTGGTATTCGCCGAGGCCGCGGTCTTTCACGAAGGGCTCGAGGCGGTGCAGACCCAGAGCTACGGGCCCGAGGCGCGGGGGGGATCATCCCGGGCGGACGTGATCGTCGCAACCGATCCTATCATGTTTCCGAAGATCCTCGAGCCGAATATCGTCATCGCCTTAAGTCAGGAGGCCTACGACAAATACGCCTGGATCGTGCGTCCGGGGGGAATTATCATCATCGATACGGCGGAGGTGAAGGTCCGCTCGAGCACAACCGCCCGTCAGGCGGCCATGGACTTCAGCCGAACTGTCGAGGAGCGTTTCGGGACTAAGCTTCCGGTCAATATGGCCGTCGTCGGCGCCCTCGCCGGGGTGGTGGACTACATGGCGATAGAATCGATCGAGCGGGTTGTCCGCTCCCGCTTCGACGAACGGTTCGTGGAGAACAATGTCGGCGCCCTCTATCTCGGCTTCGAGCTCGCCGAGGACCAGAAACGGGGCCGGAGCCTGAGCGTTTTCTAAGGGGCCCGCCGTACACGGCCCGGCCCTTCGATATGGACAGCGCCTTTCACTGCAAGATGGCCGATTTTTCAGGCAATGATTATCTGTACAACTTCGTCAAAACCCTCGATTTGAAGGTCCAGCTCATCCGGAACATAGTCCCCCTGGATTTAGACGAGATCCGGGAAGGGATGAGTGTCCATACCGACATTGCCGAGCTGGGCGGCGCCTCGGACATCCTGGTAACCGAGTTAAACCCCTTCCGAAAGCGGCTCCTTAACGAGAGCGGCTTTGCCGTCCTCGATCCCACTGAGACGGACATCCTAGTAGAGATCCGGGAGGCGCACCGGCGCTGGACCTGTAGATGAACAGCTCGAAGATAGCGAAGATAGTTATAAGGAATTGAGCCGTGGGCTTTAAGTCTTTTTTCGAGTTCCGATCTTTGATTTT
>CAZXMO010000127.1:0-5383 GCA_964641125.1 uncultured Spirochaetales bacterium | reverse complement strand
CATGCATGGCTTTAAAACCGGAAGACGCAATAACCAGTACCCATAGAGGTCACGGACACGTAATCGCCAAAGGCGGTGATATCAAAAAAATGATGGCCGAACTCTACGGGAAAAAAGAGGGGTACAACCACGGTAAAGGAGGGTCGATGCACATTGCCGATGTCAAGAACGGCATGCTCGGCGCAACCGGTATCGTCGGAAGCGGAATGCCCCTGGCGGTTGGGTCCGCATTGGCCTCCGACCGTCTCGGTAAGAATTGGGTTACCATCTGCTTTCACGGTGACGGAGGAACCAACCAGGGTGTTTGGCACGAGTCGGTAAACATGGCGGCTGCCTGGGACCTCCCGGTTATTTTCGTAATCGAAAACAATCAGATGGCCATAGGGACCGAACTGGGGATGGTAACCAAGGAAGTTGAGCTCTACAAGCGGGCGGAAGGGTATGGTGTTCCCGGCGTGCAGGTAGACGGATTCAATGTCTTCGAGGTTTACAAAGAGGTCAAGAAGGCGGTGGACCGGGCCAGGAAAGGCAAGGGGCCGTCGATTATCGAGGCTAAATTCCTCCGTCTGTTGGGTCATTTCGTTGCCGACGATCAGTGGTATCGGGACCTAGAAGCGGTCAAACCCTACTGGGAGCTTGATCCGATAGTACGGATGCGGGGTTTTCTCGTTGATAGCGGAGCGGCAACCGCCGATGAGATAGCGGCTATCGAGAAGAATGTGGAGGATGAGATCGCGGAGGCCATACGGTATGCTTCCGAAGACTGTACCGAACCTTCCCTAGACGTTCTCTACGATAACATCTACGCGGACGGCGAAATAATCAAATAACGAGAGAAGGAACAGGAAGATGAGAAATATAACGGTACGTGAGTCATTGAACGAGGCAATGCGGCAGGAGATGGAGCGGGACAAAACGGTCCTTCTGATGGGATGCGACGTGGCAATCAGGGGAAATCCCTTTGGTGTAACCAAAGGGTTGTTGGATATCTTCGGTCCCAAACGGGTCATAGACACTCCCATTTCGGAAGCCGCCTTTACGGGGCTTGGAATCGGCGGAGCGGCTATGGGGGTTCGGCCGATCGTTGAAATACTCTACTCAGACTGGATAACCCTGGCAATGGACCAGATCGTGAACATGGCTGCGAAAATGAGATATATGTTCGGAGGCAATATCGAGATGCCCCTGGTTATCCGGGCGCCCTTCGGTGCCGGCGGCGGAAATGCCGCTCAGCACTCCCAGTCCTTCGAGGCGTGGTTCAATCACATTCCCGGACTCAAGGTGGTTACTCCGATTACTCCTTACGACGTCAAAGGTATGCTGCTTACGGCGGTGCGGGACAACAACCCGGTAATCTTTTTCGAGCACAAGCGTGCCTACCAGATGAAAGGGGATGTCCCCGAAGAGATGTACACGGTACCGTTCGGCAAGGCAGCCGTACGAAGAGAAGGAAAAGATGTAACCATCGTTTCCTATTCCATGATGTCGTTAAAGGCGCAGGAGGCCGCTGAGGAACTGGCGAAAGACGGGATCGACTGTGAAGTCCTGGACCTCCGCTCGATACTCCCTATGGATTACGACGCGATTCTTGCATCTCTGAAAAAGACAAACCGGATTGTGGTCGTTCAGGAAGCAAATCTCCGGGGAGGTCTTGCTTCGGATATCGTTGCCGAAATAATTGACAGGGGTTTCGATCTCTTAGACGCGCCGCCTGTGAGGGTCGGGGGCCTTAATGTTCCCATGCCCTATAACATGGGGCTCGAGAATGCCGTAATACCGAGCGCGCATTCGATCAAGGATGCTGTTTATAAGGTGCTCGAGGATTAGTCCGGACAATGGGAAAACGATTAAAGGAATAAATTATGGCAAAAGAAATGACCCTGCCGAAAATCGGCGTAAATATGACGGAAGCCACCATCGTCGAATGGATGGTCAAGGAAGGTGACACGATAAAGGAAGGGGATCATATATTGACTGCGGAAACCGACAAGGCGACCCAGGAGATATACTCAACACAGGACGGGGTGCTCGCAAAAATCCTCGCGGATACGGGCAAAACCGTAAAGACCCAGGAGCCCATAGCAATAATAGCCGATTCCGGTGAAGATATTTCCTCGGTTTCAGCCCCGACCGTTGATACCCCCTCTGAATCTTCCTCCGCGGCGCAGGCGGAATCTCCGCCGGCTCCTGCGGGTCGAACGGTGAGACCGGCCGGGGAGAGCGGCGGACGGGTGCGGATTTCTCCTCTTGCGAAAAAGTCCGCTAAGGATCTGGGAATTGATTTCAGATCGGTTCCTCCCGCCAAACCCGGAGCTAGGATTACAAAGAAAGATGTCGATGCCTACGCGCAAGGCGGAAAGGCGGCGCCGGCGGCACCGGTGTCCGGGGAATACGAGATCGACCGGATTATTCCGATCTCAAATATTCGAAAGACTATCGGAGACAGGCTTACGATGAGCGTTACGACGATGCCCAGGGCCATCCTCAATGTCCGGGTAAACGCGGAGAATCTCCTGGCATGGAAGAAGGGCTGCGCTCAAAGGGGCAACAAGGTGGGAATGACCGATCTGATCGTCAAAGCTGTGGCGAAGGCCGTAACACGACACCCTCTTATAAACTCCCGTCTTGGAGACGGTGCAATACAGATCAGTAAAACTGTAAACGTCGGGGTTGCCGTGGATACCGAGAAAGGGCTTATGGTTCCCGTGATCCACCGAGCGGAAGAAAAGGGTGTTACGCAGATAAATATCGAGCTTCGGGAGAAAGCCGTCCGGGCACGGGCGGGAAATCCGAAAAGTGAAGATCTTCAAAACGGAACAATTACGGTTACGAATCTCGGAATGATCGGAATCGAGCAGTTTATACCGGTAATAAACCCTCCGGAATGCGCAATCCTTGCAGTCGGAACGGTAGTCAGGGAACCGGTTGTGGTGGAAGATACCGATGAAATAACGATCAAACCGATGATGTGGCTTTCATTAGCCTTCGATCATCGGATAATCGACGGAGCTCCGGCGGGGCGTTTTCTTATGGAGCTCAAAGAAATACTGGAATGGCCGCTGAGTATTGCGGACTGACGGCCTAAGGGAGACTATCTAATGTTGAAACCTGTAAAGCGAACATCGCTCATTGACACCATCATCGGACAGCTGATGAGTTATGTTCAAAACGACTTGAGTCCCGGAGATAAACTCATGTCGGAGCGGGAGCTTATGGAAAACCTCGGGGTCGGCAGGAGTTCCCTGAGAGAGGCCATTCGTGCCCTCGAAGTAATGGGGATCGTGGAAACCCGCGCGGGAGAAGGGACTTTTGTCGCCGGGGATACAAGCCTCCGTTTCCAGAAACCCCTCGAGTGGGGGGTCTTCGGCGCGAAAAAAACTGTGGCTGATGTGTATGAAGCAAGGCGTACCATCGAAATAGCCATTATGCCTTTGATTGCCGAAAAGATAACCGACAAGCAGATAAAAGAGATGCAGAAAATCCTTACGGAAATGGAAAACAAAAAACAGCAACAGGAATTGCAGGGGTTCCTGGACCTGGATTATCTCTTTCACAAGAAACTCGCTGAGTACACGCGAAACGATATTTTGAAGGAAGTAATCAAACTCACCTACCGGATAATGGAGGAGGAGCGGAAGAGCAGCTTGAAAACGGAGGAAGACTACGAAGAAGCCCTGGGACTTCACCGTACGCTGATCGATGCCCTGTCTAATCGGGACGGAGAGCGGGCCGCCGAGGCAATGCGGTTCCACATGGATTATACGAAAAAGCTTTTGAAACTCTGATTTTGAAGCAGAAGGCTGGATTGAATGAAGGAATATGACGTAGTAATAATCGGCGGCGGTCCCGGCGGATACGTCTGCGCCGTGCGGTGCAGACAGCTTGGCCTTTCGACAGCGTTGATAGAAAAGGACGAGCTGGGGGGAACATGTCTCAATTGGGGATGTATTCCCACTAAAGCACTGCTGAGAAACGCAGAGGTGTACGAGACAGTCAGGGAGGCGCCGGATTACGGTATAGAGCCCGGAAAATCAGGCCTGCGGGTAGATTATTCCCGGGCATATTCACGGAGCCGGCAGGTGAGCGGTAGACTTGTGAAGGGGGTCGGCTTCCTGATGAATAAGAACGGCGTCGACGTCTACAGGGATTCCGCTCGAATTATCGACACCCGTACTGTCGAACTGGAACAGAGCGGTACCGTCGTCAGGGGTAAAAAACTGGTACTCGCAATGGGTTCGAACCCCGTTGCGCTTCCGGATGTCCTCGTCGACGGAAAGAAAATTCTTAATCCTAAAGACGCCCTCGGATTGGAAGAGTTGCCGGATAAGACGGCCGTAATCGGGGCCGGTCCTATCGGAATGGAGTTTGCCTCTATTTGGCGCAGTTACGGAGTCGAGGTAACGGTTTTCGAACTGCTCGACCGTGTGCTTCCGAAAGAGGATGCCGATGTGAGTGATGCCGTGACGAACCGTTTCGATAATCGCGGGATCGAGGTTCGAACGGGTGCTCGCATTACCGATATCGACACCGGAAACCCGGGTTCTATAAACGGGGTTGAACTCACTTTCAGTGATGGGAAGGGAGCCTCCGGGACAATGAAGGTCGATTCGGTTCTCTTCGCCTTAGGGGTCAAGCCTGTCATCGGAGGAAACGGATTAGAAAATCTCAATCTGACACTCCAGGGAAACGGAATCAAGGTAAACGGCTCCATGGAAACCTCTGAGCCGGGGGTCTTCGCGATAGGAGATATGACCGGACTTTTTCCGCTTGCCCATGTTGCAAGCGAACAAGGGATAATCGTCGCCGAGACCATCGCGGGTCTTGAGACGGAACCCCTGGATTATAACAGAATCCCGAGATGCACATACTGCATTCCTGAAGTGGCGAGTATCGGTTTGAGTGAGGAAGAAGCGGGCCGTACCGGCAAAAAGGTCTCCGCCGGAACGTTTCCCCTGTACGCCAACGGAAAGGCCTTAAGCCTCGGGGATGGTGAAGGGTTCGTCAAGATCGTAAGTGATCGGGGTACCGGAGAAATCCTCGGTGTCCATATGTGCGGGCCCCATGTAACCGAGATGATAAGCGGGGTATCGGTTGCGATGCAGCTCGAATGCACTGTAGAGGAGCTGGCGCGGGCGGTACATCCCCATCCTACTTTGAGTGAGGCAATAAAGGAAGCCGCCCTGGCAGCGGCAGGGTCGGCAATTCATATTTGAAAACACAATAAAGACAAGGAGTTACAAATGAAGAAGATCGGATTTATCGGATTAGGCATTATGGGAAAACCCATGGCGAAAAATCTTTTGAAAGCGGGGTACTCCCTGCTGGTACATGATATTGTTCAGGGCCCTGTGGATGAAGTGGTTGCCGCGGGTGCGGAAAAGGC
>CAZXMO010000126.1:0-5398 GCA_964641125.1 uncultured Spirochaetales bacterium | reverse complement strand
TGCGACCTACGGATTCGAAGTCCGGCGCTCTATCCAGCTGAGCTACGGACGCACAATACCGTATGCCCAAACACAAAACCCTAGGCCTAACGGTACGTCGGGTGGCTAACGGGACTTGAACCCGCAACACCCAGAACCACAATCTGGTGCTCTACCAATTGAACTATAGCCACCATGTCGGTTGAAGGCCAAGAATGCCTTATTCCTCCGATTTTGTCAATACGGGAGGTGCGTTTGCCCCCGTACGGCGGACCATAGAACGGTCACATTCTACCAGAATACCCGCTTTTGTCAATCCCGGACTATTTCCGGACTATTCAGCGGCGGCTATCCCCGTGAGCTCCGCTAAGAGGAGCTGGAAGGCCGCACCCGGCGGGGTTTCCCGGTTCAAGATCCGGTATACCGCGTTACAGATAGGCAGCTTGAGCTTGTACTCCCGGGCGATATTCTGAACGTGCTTCAGCGCCGCCGCTCCTTCGGGGAGATAGCCGATGCTGCCGATGTTCCCGAGGAGGTCGTCCAGATTCCCGAAGCGTTCGTTTATCCGGTCCAGGATTATCTCCCTGCCGAACCTCCGGTTTCGCCCGTACCGACTCCGGCAGGTAACATCCAAGTCTCCCACACCGGCTATGGAGGTAAAGGTCTCGGGGTGAGTGGATCCCAGCGCCCTGCCTATGGTCATGATCTCGTTGAGTCCGGCCGCGAGGAGGAGCGACTCGGTGTTGTCCCCGAGTCCATCGATGAGCTCCATCAACGCTTCGAGCATGCCGAAGGCGATGGCGATGACGTTCTTGACCGCCCCGCACACCTGTACTCCGATGATATCCAAAGAGCTGAAAACGAGAAGGTTCTCGCTCGCGAGGAGCTCCCGGAAACGGATGGCTTTCCGTCCGTTCGGGCAGGCGGATATGAGTCCGGTAATCTTGCCCCGGGCCACCTCCTCGGCGTGACTCGGCCCGGAGATATAAACGAGATTTCCCTTGTAGAACCCGGGGAGATAATTCTCCAAGGTTTCGGCGATAAGCTTCGTCCCCTCCGCGGTGGGAAGAAATCCTTTTGTGAGGATCCCGATATCGGTCCGGCCCTCCATGATACTCTCCGCGGTAAGGATCCGCTTGATCGTGTCGAGGAGGTACAGCGAGGGGGTGGCCACCAGGAGCATATCCGCGGAGGCGGCCTCGGCTATGTCCTCGACAGCGGTAATATTTTCGGGAAGGCTCACCCCCATCAGGTAGCGGGTATTCCGTTTCCTGTGATTTATATCCTTTCGAACCTCTTCTATCGGTTCCCACACGGTTACCGGATATCCCTTTTCGGCGAGTTTCAAAGCGATCGCCGTGCCCCAGGCACCGGCGTTGAGTATTCCAACACGTTCCATTGCCGATCCTTCTCTTATCGAAGAGCGGTTTCGAGGGCGAGCTCCATCATATCGGTGAAGGTTTTCTGCCGGTCTTCCGGGCTCACCTTGCCTTCGTCGATGATGGTGTCGCTTACGGTCAGGACGGTCAGGGCCCGGGCGCCGTACTTCGCCGCGATGGTGTAGAGGGCGGTGCTCTCCATCTCGATGGCCAGAATCCCGTAGTCCGCCCACTTCTTCCAGTAATCGGGATCGTCGTGATAGAACAAGTCGGTGGTAAAGACGTTCCCGACGTGTACGGGGAGCCCCTTCTCTTCGGCAATATTATGAGCTGTCTTGAGGAGGCCGAAATCCGCTACCGGTGAGAAGTCCCGGCCGGCGAAGCGGTTCCGGTTGACCGCCGAATCGGTGCACGCCCCCATGGCGAGGATCACGTCTCGAAGCTGTATCTCCTTCCGGACGCTGCCGCAGGAGCCGACCCGCATCAGGGTTTTTACTCCGTAGTCGCGGATGAGCTCTTCGGTGTAGATAGAGATCGAGGGGATTCCCATTCCCGTCCCCTGGACCGATATCCGTTTCCCCTTATAGGTTCCGGTATAGCCGTACATACCGCGGATCTCGTTGTAGAGAACCGGGGCGTCTAGGAAATTCTCGGCGATGAACTTGGCGCGGAGGGGATCCCCCGGGAGGAGAATGGTATCCGCTATCCGGCCCTGCTCGGCCCCTATGTGAAGGCTCATGGACTGCTCCTTGTCGTTTTGTAATCAATACTGTAGTATACCCCGAGCGCTTCGTCAAACAGGACAGGAAGTTACCACGGGGACCGCAATGATTATTCGAAAGATTCGTGACTATGGATGATTTCATGAACAGCAGTTTGGAAGCGGAGGCCAGGATTCTCATCGTGGACGACGCCGCCGAGAATATAAAGACCCTTACCACCGCCTTGGAGAAGAAGTACAAGGTTACCGCCGCGAAGAGCGGCGAAGAGGCCCTGGAAATATTGAGCGGGGGGGAGCTTCCCGACCTCATTCTCCTCGATGTGGTCATGCCCGGCCTCGACGGGTACGAGGTATGCGAGAGAATCAAGCAAATCGAGAACGCCAAGGAAGTTCCCGTAATCTTTATAACCGAAAAGACCGAGGAGGAGGACGAGACCTACGGTTTCGGGCTCGGCGCTGTGGATTATATTCCCAAGCCCTTCAGTCTTCCGGTGGTGGAGGTCCGGGTGGCAACCCACGTTCAGCTCAAAAAGTACAAAGACTACCTCGAGGAGATGGTCGCCCGGCGGACAAACGAGCTGAGCCTTTCCCATGACCGGCTCGAGCAGACCGTCCGTGCCTATGAACGGTTCGTGCCTAAGGAATTTTTGAACCTCCTCGACCGGGAGGACATCATCAACGTAGGACTCGGCGATAACCGGGTCCAGGATATGGCGATCCTCTTCGCCGACATCCGTAATTTTACCGGCCACAGCGAGCTTCTCGGCCCCGAGGAGACCTTTCACTTCTTGAACGCCTACCTCGGAGAGGTAGTCCCTATCATTCGGAAGCACGGGGGGGTCATCGATAAGTACATCGGTGACGCGATCATGGCCGTTTTTTCCTGCACCCGGGGGTGCGCGGTGACCGCGGCGGTAGAGATGCAGCGAGCCCTGCGCAAGCAGAACTCCGCGCACCAAATCGGAGGGAATCCCGTAACAGTAGGAATCGGAATCCATTACGGAGAGGTTATGCTCGGGACCATCGGCGAGGAGGAGCGTATGGAGACCACGGTTATCTCCGACATCGTAAACTTGGGCTCCCGTCTCGAGGAGCTGACCAAGGTTTACGGCGCCGATATCCTGGTCAGCGAGGAAGTCATGGAGCGCCTCGAGGACCGGGAGGCCTTCGAGACCCGGTTTCTTGATGTTATCCAGGTAAGGGGCAAAACGATACCAGTCTCGATTTACGAGGTGCTCGACGGAAGCGACCGGGAGGTACGGGACCGGAAGATCGCGGTGAACGAGGACTATAAAAAGGGATGGGACTTCTTCTGCGACGGCAGAATCGACGAAGCGGCGGAACACTTCGAGCGGGTCCTCGCTGGCAACCCCGGAGACCGGGCGGCCGAGCTTTTTTTGGGCAGGTGCCGGGAATATTTCTAGTAGATATAAAAATCTGAGTTATATGGTTCGAAATCACTTGACTTTTTTATTTCATTACAAGATAATATATACAAGTATTGATATTAAGAAGAATTACCCATAATATTGTAGACCAAATTATATGACCGAGGTGTGTATATGAGCAAAGATTTTAGTTTTACGAAGCACAAGAATTGCGAGAAAATTCTCGAAATGTTCTCGCTCTTCTCCAACGAACTCAGGTTCAAGACCCTGTGCCTTCTGACCGACGGCGATTACTGCGTCAACGATATCGTCGACGCCATCGGCGGGAAGCATTCCAACGTTTCCCAGCAGCTCAAGATGCTGACTATGGCGGGGTATCTTTCGCGAGAGCGGAAGGGTAAGCAGGTTTTTTACCATCTGGAAATTGAAAAGCTCAAGGATGTAGTAAAAGACCTTCAGAACCTGTTCAAGAAATAGCGCGGTTACGGGGCGATGTGTATAAGCTCGCCCCGTTCTTCCGCCTTCTCTAAAGCGTTCACGGCCGCGTCGAGGAGCATCTCCGGACGCGGTCTGCTCGGAGATACCGCCGTGATACCGATGTGCAGGGTATAATCTCCGCCCTTATTGCCCGGGGTGTTCTTTACGATAAAATCATCGAGTTTCTCCCCGACCCTGTTCGCGCACTCGAGGGGCGTCTCGGGGAGGATTATCGCAATGGTGACGGGATCGAAACGCGCCGCGGTGTCGCTCTTCCTGCACTCCTTAGCGCAGGCTCGAGCCGCTTGACGGACCCCCGTGGAGATCTTCAGCAGGAGAAGGGAGAGGGGGTGTTTGTACCGCTTGGCCCTCACCACCTCGTTTTCCAGCCGGGATTCCAGGTACAGACGGTTGAACAGACCGGTTTCCCGGTCCCGGTAAGCCAGGTCCGCTAAGGAGAGCTTCCGGAATTGGAAGGCGTCCTTTATTTCCTTGACCGCTTCGACTATGAGCGGATCGGTTGCCTGGGTCGCCAGCTGATTGAGCCGCTCTTCGATAGCCCGCGCTTCATCGGGGGACAATGTCGTTTGTTCTGAAGCATTCATTGAATCGTCACTATTCATGGGCATCTTTCCTAGGCCTCTTCGTTCTAATATCGGTTAAAATGGACCTTGTCGAAAGACAAATCTTCCCCGGTATGGGGCGATTTCGTTTCTCCGGGGTAGCCGACCGCGACTATCGATTCCACGCTCCTGCCCTGTGGGATTTCGAGGAGAGCTTTCACGAAATCTTCGGAGGAAACCTCGTCGGAATGTTTTCTGCCGCGAATTTGAATCCAGCACGACCCCAGTCCCAAGGCTTCGGCCTGGAGCTGAATCAGGAGGGTTGCAACCGAACAATCTTCGATCCAAACATCGGAAATATCGGGCATGCCCAGGACCACAAAGGCCAGGGGGGCCTTGCCCAGGAAATGCGATCCGTGCTGTTTCGAGGCCGCGAGCTCCTCGAGGATCTGAGGTTCGTCGACGACTAGGAACTCCCACGGTTTGAGGCTCCTGGAGCTGGGGCTGAGCAGGGCGGCCTTCGCGAGGGTATTCACCGTCTCTCTATCTACGGGACGATCGGCAAAGGACCTGATGCTCCGCCTCTTGTAGAGCATTTCCTGGAACTGATTCATGAGAGCCTCCTGTATACAGTATATAAATACTGCGAAGATTCGGCCAGTCTCCCCTGAGGACGGGCTTGCTAATCCTCACGGATTCGATTATCTTTCGAGAAAGATGGGTACAAAAGAAGACAAGAAGCTGTGCAAGCTCGCGAAAAAGGATTTTCCGGAAAAGCATTTCGATAGATACGCGGGTCTTGTACGCGACCCCGCCTACGTCTGTATCAAATGCGGACGGGCCGCGGAATCGGGAAAAAACCTCTGTAAGCCGAAGAAGCTGTAAGATTTT
>CAZXMO010000125.1:0-5574 GCA_964641125.1 uncultured Spirochaetales bacterium | reverse complement strand
CCACTTGTGGGGATTGAATACGAAGCTGTCGGCGTTTTCGATCCCCTCGATCATCCACCGCATCTCCGGAAGGACTAAGGCCGATCCCGCTAAGGCGGCGTCCACATGGAGCCACACCCCGCGGGCCTTACAGATCTCTCCTATGGGCTTTAAGGGATCGATCGCGGTAGACCCGGTGGTTCCCAGAGTGGCTATGACGCAGCAGGGAGTATGCCCCGTCTCGATGTCGGCGGCGATCGCCTCGTCGAGCTTCTCCGGAATCATCGCATAGCTCTCATCGGTGTCGATCTTCCGGAGATTGAGATTGCCTAACCCCGCTATCTTGACCCCTTTTTCTATCGAGCTGTGGGTCTCACCCGAGGCGTACACGGTAAGGGTCCCGGAGCCTCTGAGCCCCTGCTCGTTACTTTGATAGCCGGTGGCCCGCTCCCGGGCCGACAGAAGGGCGCACAGGGTGGAGGTGGAGGCGGTGTCCTGGATGACCCCGTTCCAGTCCCCGGGCAGCTCGAGCATGGTTTTGAGCCAGTCCATCATCCGCTCTTCGAGCTCCGCCGCCGCCGGCGAGGTCTGCCAGATCATGCACTGCGCTCCTAATGCCGCTGTGAGCATCTCCGCGAGAATTGAAGGATAGCTTCCGTTCGCCGGGAAGTAGGCGAAAAAGGAAGGATGCTGCCAGTGGGTCATTCCGGGCAGGATTATTTCGTCGAAGTCCTTCATGAGGTCGTCGAAACTCTCGCCCGACTCGGGGGGACCTGCGGGGAGCTGCCCCAGAATATCTCCCGGCTTCGCCTGCGATTTGACCGGCAGGCTTTCGATAGTAGAGTAAAAATCGGCTATCCAGTCGACCACCTCGTGGGCGTGCTTCCTGAAATCCTCTGTGTTCATTATGCTCCTCCTCCTGGTGTGTTCTTAATACAGTTGCCGGTTTGCGGGGGAAGGTCAAGGCTACCGTGCCGTGATTCAATCAGAAGATATATCTGACTCCCACGGCCCCGGTCCACTCGAACCACACGATGGGTGTCAGTGAGACTCCCGGTCCGCTTTCTATAAACAGATTGATAGGGACCTCTTGAAAAGAGTATTCCAAACGGACGACTCCGTAGAGGTCCAGGCCGAAGACGAAGGGTCCCCCCGCGTGCATCAGCACCGCCGGTCCTATCGACAGGGGAAGGAACCCGTGTTCACCGATGGCGAAATTAACGATCGTGAAGAGAAAATTGCCCCCGAAGGTGAAGGCCCTGAATTTAGATCCGACGATGAAGTTCGGCTCCATCCAGTTGTTGATCCGGATGCCGAGGGTCACCCCCGTCGGATAGCCTAAGGCGAGGCCGAGCTTGAACCGCCCCCCCGATTTGAGCTCGGTCAGATCGACGGTTTTGACTTCCCGGTCCTGGGAGAAGCCCGGGACGGCCGCCGCGCACAGGACGACGAACAGCAGTACGGCGATTTTTCTTTTCATAAAAATATGGTGGCCGGAAACGTACCGGATGTCAACACTCGAAAGAAACGGGCCGCCCGGAAATCCCGGACGGCCCGACCAAAATGACCGAGGTTCTGCCTGCGGTCCGATTAGAGCTCGAACCGCGGCGGCGTGAACCTTGCTTACCTTATGCCCTGCTCGATGAGCTCCTTGAGTCCGGCGATGTTGTCGGGAGTAACGACCCCCGCGGCGGTGTTGATAACGAGACCGGGGATTTTGTACCGGTGCATCATAACCACCTGAGAGACCGGGATGTAGCCCTGCAGATAGAGGACCTGATCGAG
This sequence comes from uncultured Spirochaetales bacterium, assembly GCA_964641125.1. Lineage (GTDB taxonomy): Bacteria > Spirochaetota > Spirochaetia > SPDA01 > CAZSGZ01 > JBKHAJ01. The sequence goes on along the minus strand of CAZXMO010000125.1, from coordinate 3,810 downwards.
GGTTACCGATATATACCCCTTCTCCACGCCTTCGATGGTCGCGGGAGCAAGATCGATTCCGCCGACGATGATATCACCGGGGTCCTTGCCGATGGCCTGCATGACCTTCGGCATGATCGAGGTGACCGCGCCGTGCTGGGTCCCGATCGCTTTGACGTCGGGGTTCCTTTCCAGATAGGCGGTGAGGACCGGGATAGCCAGGGAACTGTCGGCGTTGACCTCCGGAGAGATCTCGAGCCTGTCTACTTGGATTCCCGCCTCGGTAAGGGCGTCGTACATCCCCAGGGGGCTTTCCTTCCGCCCGGGCTCGGAGAAGAGGCCGTAGACGACGGCTTTGTCGCCCCGCTTGAGGTTCCCGAGCTCGAACATCTTTTGGCCGGTCATGTAGCCGCCCTTGTACAGGTCGACTCCGGCGTAGCCGAAGCCCTTGTCGGCGTACTGCTGCTGCAAGCCGGGAAGGGGAGCGTTGCCGCTGGTGACGATGATGCCCCGGTCGACCGCCTGCTTGACTAAGGGGGCGAAGGCCGCTTCACCGGGGTGCCCCATGATAACGATCCCGTCCGGGCTGGCCGCTAGGGCCTCCTTGAATTGGGAGATCATGGTCTCCGCCCGCCACTGGGAATACTGCTCGATGAGCTTGATGTTCCCGAGGGCCTGCGCGGCGGCCCGGGCGCCGTTGGTCCGGGCTAAGGTCGCCCCGTCACCCTGGGTTCCGCCCATCTGCATGTAGATGAGGATCTCTTCTCCGCCCTCGATCTTGTCTTCCTGACCACCTCCGGCAAACGCGAGCCCCGCCGTCAGAACGGTCAGCGCCAGCAGAATGCCTAAAATCTTTCTGTTCTTTTGCATACGTACCTCCATTAAACACGTATTTTTTTTACCACCCCTTAGGGTGTTGTTTGCTTCTTGAACGACTGCTTTTCCTTGATTTTCTTGAGTTTCTCCCGTCCCGTGCCTTTTCCGACGAGGATATTGATAATGATAGACCCCGCCATAACCAGACCGCTCACCAGACGGACCCAGTAGCCGCCGATGCCGGTGGCCACCACCCCCGCTTCGAGCGAGCCGATGATGAAGGCGCCGAAAAAGGTACCCACGACGGTACCGTAGCCTCCGGCGATGGATGTCCCGCCGATGAAGACCGCGGCCATCACCGGAAGAAGAAATCCCGCCCCCTGGGTGGACCAGAAGTTGGCCATCTCCAGGGTCAAAAGGACCCCGCCGAAGGCCGAAATGATCCCGTGCAGAGTAAACAGCTTGATTTTGGTCCGTTCGACGTTGATTCCCACCACCCGGGCGACTTGCTCACTATCGCCGATGAACATGATGGCCTCGCCGAATCGGTGCCGGTTCAGGATGAACCAGAAGAGGACCGCCAAAGCGATTCCCCACACCGCCTGCGCGGGGACTACTCCCCCGATCCTGCCGACCAATAAGACGTGGAGCGCTTTTCCCCGGATGGAGATGATGTTCCACGAAAGCCCCTGAGAGAGGAGGGTCGTGGTCCCGTTCCAAAAGAATTGGGCGGCCAAGGTGGCCATGATGGAAGGGACCCCGATCTTCGCGATCATCACGCCGTTGATGAATCCCACCAGGGCCCCGCCCGCCAAGGCGATTACCAGCCCCAGCAGGGGGCTTCCGACCGCTCGGTAGACGAACGAAAAGAGGAAGCCCGAAAAGGCGACTACCGCGGGAAAGCTCAGGTCGATTTCGCCGGCGGTAATGACCATGGTAAGTCCTAAAGCCAGGACCAGCTGGGGCGGAATCGTCTGTAGAAAGGACATATAGATGCGGAAGCTCGAGAAGACCTTGTTGGCCGTTACCAGGAAGACGGCGATGAGAAGGACGTAGACGATGATGATGGGCAGGCTTTCGATTTTATTCAGACTGAGCTTTCTGGGTTTTTCTTCATACTTCATCGGTTTTCTCCATCAGGCCGTGGGCGTAATCGAGCAGGAAGGTGTTGAGGTCCTTGAGGGATATGTCCCCTTTATCGATGTCGGCGACCGCTCTTCCCCTGTCCAGGACAACGAAACGGTCGGAAATTTCATAGATGTCGTTTAAGTTGTGGGAGATGTACACGCTCGCCTTCCCTTTTTCTTTGATCGTGTGAACGAAGTTCAAGACCTTCCGCACTTCTTTTAAGGACAAAGCTACCGTCGGCTCGTCTAGGATGATCAGGTCCGCGTCGAAGTGCATCGCCCGGCCTATGGAAACCCCCTGCCGTTCCCCGCCGGAGAGCTTCATGACTTTCGAATCGACGGTAATGCCCGCACCCCGGAACCCGATCATATTGAGGAGCATCTCTCCGGCAATCCGCTTTTCCTCTTTGACCTTGATAAAGCCTAAAGGCCCGGTAATCTGCCTTCCGACGAAGAAGTTCCGCCACAGGTCCTGCTTGTCCGCTAAAGATTTGTCCTGATAGACCGTTTCGATCCGCCAGTTATGCGCCTCTTTGACGCTGTAGTGGTCGAGGGTAATCTTTTCGTCCCTGATGTAGAGCTCGCCCCGGGTCGGTTTGTGGACTCCGGTCATGATCTTGATGAGGGTCGACTTCCCGGCGCCGTTGTCGCCGATCAGCCCCACGACTTCGTTGCGCTTCACCGCGAAGTTGATATTCTGTAGTGCCCGGATTTTGCCGAAGAACATATCGACATCGACCATCCGCACCGCGTATTCGTAGCTCACCGATTACCTCCTTACAGTGAAAAATTATTACACGGATTAGTCCGGGGTGAAATGGATGGAACGGCAAAAAGGATGGACAGACGTGCAATATCATACTTTGAAACTCTATCCCCCGGCGGCGCCCCGGTTAGGGGCTGGAGAAATAGGCAATGCGGCTGGATTTTTATGCAAGGCGATCAGGAGGTCTGGACTTCCTTGAACTCGCTGGGTGTAATTCCCCGGACCTTCTTGTAGATCCGGGAAAAGTAGTAGGGGTCGTCATATCCGATTTGTGAAGCCGCCTCCTTGATGGTGATATTCGGGTCCTGTTTGAGGCACTCCTCCGCCTTTTCGATCTTGAGCTCGATCATCACCTGTTTGAAGCTCTTCTGCAGCAGTTTGGAGAAGATGTGTGATACCGTGGAAACGCTCCTGCCGGCAATTTCGGCGGCTTCGGCGATACTCAAGTTGTGCCCGGGGTTTTTCCGGGCATAGTCGATGATTTTCTCCACCACTAAATTGCTCTTGAGGACTATCAGGTTCTGGGAGATGATGTACTGGACCACTAAGCGAAAGAAGTTCTGCATGTCCCTGATCTGCCGCTTCGAGAAGGAGGGAGTCTTCAGGTATGAGATAATGAGGTCCTGGGCCGATCCGAACTTCTCTTCGTATTCCCGGATCAGGCTCCGGTCGACTTTGTGTCCGTCCCGGTACTGTCCCAGCATGAAGAACCCTAAGTGGATCCCTTCGTAGTAGAGAGGCATAATCGATTCGATCATCCCCGCGTAACACCGCCGGGTGAGCATATCCTTCTGCTCGAGGGCCTCCTTCATCATCTCCCTGTCCAAGGCCAGGCACTTATCCTTCTTATCGAGGCCGTCGCGGATCTGATCGCAGAACTCGTTACAGGGCTTTTCCATTCCCACGGCCAGGATCCTCCCGTCGGTGGACAGAAAGCCGATGCGGATATTGAAGCAGGATGAAAAGGCGTCGAAGATTCGCTGCACATCGTCTTTGAGGATGATCTCGATGGTGCTCTTCATACCGGAAAAATTATTACATGGAATTGCCGGAAAGTCCATCGAAAAAAGGAGGTGTTATTTTTCTCAGTCCTTGATAAATTACCGTCTCCGTTATATACAT
>CAZXMO010000124.1:0-5725 GCA_964641125.1 uncultured Spirochaetales bacterium | reverse complement strand
ACGGTTGCCCGGAACTTGAATGTCGGGCTCATTCCGGGGGAAGTGGTGTGCCTCATCGGCCCGAACGGAGCGGGGAAGTCTACTCTCCTCAGAACGATTTCCGGACTCCAGGAACCCCTGGGGGGAGAGGTCTTCTACCGGCAAAGGCTCCTAAACGACCTCGAGCCTCACGAACTTGCCCGGCATGTGAGCATCGTCACTACGGAGCGGGTCAATCTGGGGATGTTTAGCGGATGGGGGCTGGTTTCTCTCGGGCGCTACCCCTACACCGGATGGAGGGGTAACTTAGGGGATGAGGACAGGCGGATCGTGGAGCAGGCCATCGAGGCGGTAGGGGCGGAGAATCTATCCGAGCGGAATATGGGAGAGCTCAGCGACGGGGAGAAGCAGAAGCTGATGATAGCCCGGGCCCTTGCCCAGGCAACCGATGTCATTATTCTGGACGAGCCCACCGCCTTTCTGGATCTTCCGAGACGGGTGGAGATAATGGGGCTTCTCAAGCGGCTCTCCCGGGAACAGAACAAAGGGGTACTCCTGTCGACCCACGACCTCGATCTCGCCATCCGGACCTCCGATCGTCTGTGGCTCCTCGGCGCCGACGGTGCGATCGAGACCGGCGCTCCCGAGGACTGCATTCTTTCGGATGTGCTCGAGAGGGTCTTTTCCGCGGAAAGCTTGAGTTTCGACAAGCGGCACGGGAGCTTTCACATCGAGCGCCCCCACGGCGGACGGGTTTCCCTCGAAGCGGGTGGATTGTACGGTTATTGGACCCGAAGGGCCCTCGAGCGGGAAGGGTACGACGTGACCGCCCCCGCCGAGGACACGCGGGTAAGCGTCCGCTGCGACGGCGAGGGACACTGGACCGCCGCGTTTGTCGACGAGGCAAGCGGCCCGGGGATGAGCGAGGTGAAATCGCTCTACGAGCTTCTCGAAATTGTCAAGAAATACGAGAGACCGGGATAAAACGTATACCTCCCTGTCCACAGCGGCAAAAAATCCTCCAATATTCCTCAATAATGTAGTATTATTAGGTAGGAGGAGCGCATGAACGAAGAACGAAGACAGTATCCACGGTACCGAATCGATCAGCTTATCGAGCTCTCCTTCGGCAGAGAGACCTTTCTGAACGCGGAGGGAATGAACATGAGCGAGGGCGGCCTGCTCTGCGTTACCGATTCGTACGTCGAGCCCTATTCCTCGGTGTTCCTCATGCTCGGCATTCCCGTAAACGAGGATGCGGAGGAGTATTACGAAGTCAAGTGTGAGGGTATAGTTCTCCGATGCAATCAGCAGAACGGATCGGGGTACTACGTGGGCATACGGTTTACCGACATTATGGACTTCGACAGAGAAAAGATCCAAAAATTTATCGAGCTCGCAGGCGGCAAACCCGAACCGGAGTAGGAGTTACCAGGCGGGACGGCTCCCGCTGCCGGCTTCTACACTTCCGGCGGAGCTCTCCGCATGCTGCCGGGGCTTTATTCCTTCGCCGATTTCCTGGAAAGGCTGCCTGCGGACCCGGTGAGGGAGGGTAAGCTCCGCGGCGGCCGCCACATCCTCTTCGGTGACCTCGGTCCTTCCCTGATAGGCGGCGAGGGTCTTGGCCGTTTTCAGTGTTATTATATCTCCCCGATGCCCGTCGACGCCGGTTTCGATACAGTACTCGGCTATGGTGTAGAGGAGTTTCTTCTCCACATTCACCTTACCCAGGATCTCCCGGGCACGGTCAATACGTTCGGCCAATTCCCGCGATTGTTCCTTCCATTCCTCTAAGAAACCGTCGGGGTCTTCGTCGAACCGGTTCCGCCGGACCATGATTTCCACCCGGTCCTCGGGTTCGGGTATACCGGTGATATTCACGCACAGGCCGAAGCGGTCCAAGAGCTGCGGCCTGAGCTCGCCTTCCTCGGGGTTCATGGTTCCGACTAGGGTAAACCTCGCGGGGTGGGAAAAGGAAATCCCCTCCCGCTCCACGGTGTTGACCCCCATCGCAGCGCTGTCCAAGAGGATGTCCACGATGTGATCATCGAGGAGGTTGACCTCGTCTACATAGAGGATGCCCCGGTGGGCGGCGGCGAGGAGTCCCGGCTCGAACCGCTTCTCCCCTTTCTTGAGGGCGTGTTCCAAGTCTATAGTTCCCACCACCCGGTCCTCGGTGGCCCCTACCGGAAGCTCCACGACCCTAACCTTCCTCAACTCGGTTTCGGAATCCCCGTTCGAGTCGGAAGGGATGTCCAGGGCTTTTTCCCCCGGGGCACGGTTGAAACCGCTCCCCCGGACTACCTCGATCCGGGGCAGGACCTCCGCTAAGGCGCGCACCGCGGTGGACTTGCTGGTCCCCTTCTCTCCGCGGATGAGGATTCCCGAGAGGGTTGGGTTTATGACGTTCAATATGAGGCCGAGCTTCATCTTGTCCTGGCCGACGATTGCCGCAAAGGGAAAGTGTTTAGGCTTCATTCGGTTTTGCTCCTTGCTATGTCGAGTAGATCCTGGGTGCGGAGATCTTCTATCAGAAGATACTCCCCTTTCAATGCGTGGGCAAGCCGACGGGCGGCCCCGAGGTTTATCTGACGCGGCTCGACGGTATCGACGACGATGTACTCGATGAGTTCGTCCTCGGCCATCTTCCGGGCCGCTCTCAAGGCCTCCTCGAAGGGATCGTCGCCGCCTAGAGCGATATTCGCCTTGGCGTCGGTAAGAATGATCACCACCGGTCTGCACAGGGGGTCTTTTAACAGGTAGTTCCTGAGGACGGTATATCCTTTGACGAGGCCCGCCGACAGGGGAGTGCGTCCTCCCACGGGGAGCTCTTTGAGGAGTTTCGCCGCTAAATCGATGGAGGAAGTGGGGGGAAGGACCAGGTTCGCTTCCCGCTTCTGGAAGACCACCATGGCGGTCTTGTCCCGCTTCTGGTAGGCGTCCATGAGGAGGGACATGACGGCCCCCTTTGTAGCGACCATCCTCTGCCTGGCCGCCATGGAATTGCTCGCGTCGACAATGAAGAGAAAGAGATTGCCGATCTTCCGTTCCCGGACCTTCTGCCGGAGGTCCCACCTGCGGATGGTCAAGGCGAGGTTTTCCTCATTGCTCCGGGACCGCTGATAGGGAGCCGCCACCCGCAAGGTCGCGTCGAAGGCGATGTCCGTCGCCTCCCGGGCGGGTTTGCTCTTCACATAGCGCCCTTGGTGCTTGCCGGTCCGGGAGGTGCTCCGTTTTCCCGCCGCCTTTCGCACCAGCCGGTCCCGGTCCCGGTGAAGGTTCTTTACCAGGAAGGGTTCGCCGATCTCGAAGATCTGCTGCCGGTCCACCTTGATGGTGTCTCCCGGGGCGGGTTCCTCAGCATCAGATTTTCGCATCGACGGGAAGGCCTCCTGCTCCTCTTCGGAACCGTTCAAATCACCGCCCGTATGGAGGGCCTCGGTGTACTCGGTCTCTCCTTCTCCGCCGTCCTCCCTTGCTCGGGGATTGAGATGTTCCTGTCCGCACTCCTCATCGTCGGGCCGGTGCCCTTCGGGAAGCCTGCTCCGGTGGACTAAGGCGAACCGGGCGACGTACTGGACGTCCCGAAGCTCTACACGGCTCTTTCCCATGTAGGCCGCGTAGGCCCGGGCGGCCCGGGCGATGATGATGTCCGCCCGATGTCCGGCGGTGCGGTTATGGACGCACAGCTCGGCGATAAACCGGGTAAGCTCGCCGCTCAAATCCACCGATTCGAGGTGTTCCCGGGCGGCGGCGATCCTTTCCGTCAATTTCCGTTCCCTCTCCCCGAAGTCTTCCCGCACCGAGGCGGGATCGGAATCGAACCGCTCTTTGAGCTCCATGAGCTCCACCCGGGTCGCCGGGTCCGGATTCCCTTTCACCTCTACGCAGAGGCCGAACCGGTCTAAGAGCTGGGGCCGGAGCTCTCCTTCTTCGGGATTCATGGTCCCGATCAGGATGAACCGGGAGGGATGGGAGAGGGATATCCCCTCTCTTTCGACGGTATTGATCCCGCTCGCGGCGGTATCGAGGATGATGTCGATCAGGTGGTCCTCTAAGAGATTGACCTCGTCGATGTAGAGGATTCCCCGGTGGGCCCTCGCGAGGAGCCCCGGCTGGATGCTCCTGGTTCCGGTCTTTACCGCCCGGTTGAAGTCGATCCCCCCGATGATCATATCCTCGGTGGCGTTCAGGGGAAACTCGGTAATCCGGACCCTCCGTTTTTCCCTCGGAAGCTTCTCCCCTGTTTCGAGCCGGCCGGCGCATTCCCCGCACAGCAGATCACGCCGAGCGGGGTCGCAGGAGAATGAACACCCCAGGACCGCTTCGATGTCCGGCAGGACCCTCGCGAGTCCCCTCACCGCGGTCGATTTACCGGTCCCCTTTTCGCCCCGAATGAGGACCCCGCCGATCCCGGGATCGACGGCGTTTAAAATCAGAGCGAGTTTCATCGCTTCCTGCCCGAGGAGGGCGGAGAAGGGGAGGACGGCGGTCCCGTAACCTCCGTTATTTTCCTTAGGGGATGGGAATATTTCAGGGTCGGTTATGGAATACGGCACGCAATATACCTACCATGATACTCAGGATTTGATCAATCTCTTAAGCTTCTCTTAAGCTTCGTAGGTGCTCGAGCTGACGTCCCCGCCGCGGCCGGTCCAGTCGGTGTGGAAGAACTCGCCCCGGGGTTTATCGACCCGCTCGTAGGTGTGGGCCCCGAAGTAGTCCCGCTGGGCCTGGATGATGTTCGCGGGAAGGCGTTCGTGCCGGTATCCGTCGTAGAAGCTTAGAGCCGATCCCATGGCGGGGGCCGGTATACCGCCGAAGGCTGCGGCGGCGGCAGTCTTTCTCCACGCCGGCTCGCAGTCTTTCACCAGTTTTCGGAAGTAGTCGTCCATCAACAGGGAATCTTCCCGTTTACCTTCGGTGAAGGCCCGTTCCATGTCTTTGAGTAAGATGCTCCGGATGATGCACCCCCCCTGCCAGACCCGGGCGATGCCGGGAAAGTTCAAGTCCCATCCGTAGGACTCGGCGGCCTTCCGGGTGAGCATAAACCCTTGGGTGTAAGAGATGATCTTCGACGCTAAGAGGGATTTACGCAGATCCTCCGGCTCGAGGGACGGGATTTCCGCGGCGTCGCTCGCGTTCGGACCACCGAGGACTCGTGCGGCCCGGACCCGCTCGTCTTTCATGCTGCTCAGGAACCGGGCGGCCACCGCCTCGGTGATGAGGGTCAGGGGAAACCCGTGCTCTAAGGCGTTGACGGCGGTCCATTTGCCGGTCCCCTTCTGCCCGGCGGAGTCTAAGATCTTGTCGATCAAGGGTTCGCCGTCGTCGTCTTTTTTGCCCAGGAGGTCGGCGGTGATCTCGATGAGGTAACTCTCGAGTTCGGTGGAGTTCCAATCGTCGAAGGCGCGCTGGATATCGGCTACTTCCATCCCCAGGAGCTCCCGCATCAGGTGATAGGACTCGGCGATGACCTGCATGTCTCCGTACTCGATCCCGTTGTGGATCATCTTGACGTAGTGGCCGGCGCCCCCTTCCCCGATCCACTCGCAGCAGGGACGGCCGTCGGGGGTCCGGGCGGCTATAGCCTGGAGGATCTCCTTGATCTCCTGCCACGCCTCGGGATTGCCCCCGGGCATCAGGCTCGGTCCGCGGCGCGCCCCCTCTTCACCCCCGGAGACCCCCATCCCCACGAACCTTAACCCCTCTTCGGCGAGATCGGCGGTCCGCCGGGCCGAATCGG
>CAZXMO010000123.1:0-5731 GCA_964641125.1 uncultured Spirochaetales bacterium | reverse complement strand
ACCGGGACCGAGGCCGGGGCGTCGGCCCTAATCCTGTGCGACACCAACGGCGGCACCCTCCCCGGCGAGGTAACCCGGATCTTTTCCGATCTCGCGGAGAAGGAGCTTGCTCCCTTAGGGGTCCATTTCCACAACGACTGCGGGACGGCGGTGGCCAATTCCCTGGTAGCCGTTGAAAACGGGGCGGTCCACGTCCAGGGTACCATCAACGGGTGGGGGGAACGTGCGGGAAACGCCAACCTCTGCGCCATCGTTCCCAACCTGTGTATCAAGATGCCCTATACCGCGCATATGTGCAGCGAGCTCAAACACCTGACCTCGCTCTCTCGGTACGTCTCGGAGAAGGCGAACATCATCCCCGAACGGAGACAGCCCTATGTGGGTGAGGCGGCCTTCAGTCATAAGGCGGGACAGCACGCCGACGTCATCGCCAAGGCCCCCCATCTCATGGAGCACATCGACAGCGGCCTCGTGGGGAACGAGCGCCGGATCCTTCTCTCGGAGCTCGCGGGGAAATCGACCATCGTGAGAAAGCTCAAGAAATACGGTGATTTCGACAAGCACTCCGACGAGGTGGTCCAGCTCGTCGATATTTTGAAGACCAAAGAACAGGAGGGCTACGAGTATGAGGCCGCGGAGGCGAGCTTCGATATCCTGATCCGCAAGCTCATCGATAAATATTCGCCCCTTTTGAAGCTCAACAACTATCACCTCGAATCCTACAAGACCTGGGAACTGCCGTCGAAGACGGTGGGGAGAATATTCCTTAACAGCGAAGGGAACGAGCTCATGGGAGCGGCCACCGGGATCGGTCCGGTGGAGACCCTGGACCGGGCGCTTCGGGACGCCCTGGCCCCGTTCTATCCCTTCCTGACGGAGATCACTCTAGTCGACTACCGGGTCAGGGTCTTGAACCCCCAGGAGGCGGCCGCGGCGAAGGTGCGGGTCTTCATCACCTCATCGGATCACGAGCGCTCCTGGGATACCGTCGGGGTAAGCGAAAATATCGTCGAGGCCTCCTGGGAGGCCCTCGTCGACAGTATGGAGTACTACTACAACAACTACGTGTTATAGGAAGCCCACTCCGGGACCTGCTGGACCCGGGTCTCCCCCGACTTGAGGTAGGTTATACCCTGAACGGCGGCCCATGCCGCCGAGGTCGTAGTGGTATAGGGGATCTTCCATCTCACCGCTTCGATCCGAAGATCGTGGTCCCCCTTCTGGGAGTATCTTCCCAAGGGCGTATTGATGATGAGGTCGATCCTTCTTTGGTGGATGTGATCGATCAGGTTGGGCCGGCCCTCGTGGATCTTTAAGACGACCTCGGCGAATATGCCGTTCTTGAACAGAAATTCCGCGGTTCCCCGGGTCGCGGCGACGGCGAAACCGAGTCGTTCGAGCTCCCTGACAATGGGGAGGATGGTAACACGGTCCTGATCGTGAACGCTCACAAAGACCCGGCCTTCCGTGGGGAGAGTAGCCCCCACGGAGGCCTGTGCTTTAGCAAAGGCCTCTCCGAAGGTCTCCCCTACTCCTATCACCTCGCCGGTCGATTTCATCTCGGGACCGAGGAGCGGGTCTTCTTGGGGGAACCGCCCGAAGGAGAACACCGCCTCCTTCACCGCCCAGAGGGTCCTGCAGATCCCCTCACCTAAGCCGCCCTGAGTAAGCCCCTGCTCTTCCAGATTCTTTCCTTCCCAGATACCCACCGCGGCTTCCACCAGGTTCACGCCGGAAGCCTTCGACAAGAAGGGGACCGTCCGTGAGGCCCGGGGATTGACCTCGAGGATGTAGAGGACGCCGTCCTTGACGGCGTACTGAATGTTGATGAATCCCTTTACATCGAGCTCCAGGGCTATTTTCCGGGTGGCTTCTTTCATCTCGGCAAGTATTTCCGGGTCCGACTTGAAGGGGGGAAATACGCAGGCGCTGTCACCGCTGTGGACCCCCGCCGCCTCGATGTGCTGCATGACCCCGGCGATGTAGACGTTCTCCCCGTCGCACAGGGCGTCGAGGTCGTACTCGAAGGCGTCTTCTAAGAACCGGTCGACCAGGACGGGGCGGTCAGAGGAGATAGGAAAGCCCCGGTTCAGGAATTCGTGGAGCTCCTCCATGGTGTAGGCGATAAACATGCTCCGCCCGCCCAGGACGAAGGAGGGGCGCAGGAGAACGGGAAATCCGATTTCCCGGGCGAAGGCGGCCACCTGGTCGGTGGTCGCGGCCATCCGGTTCTCCGGCTGCCTCAAGCCCAGATTCGTTATCATCTCGGAAAAGGCCCCCCGGTCCTCGGCCCGGTCGATACTCTCCAGGGAGGTTCCGACGATCTCGGCCCCCTCCCGGATGAGAGCATCCGCCATGTTCAGAGGAGTCTGTCCGCCGAGCTGGACTAATACCCGGTTTATTCCCTCTTTGTGCATGATCTCCAAGACGTCCTCGGGGGTCAGCGGCTCCATGTACAGGCGGTCGGAGACGTTGAAATCGGTGGACACCGTTTCGGGATTGGAGTTGACGATGATCGATTTTACTCCGTAATTCCGGTATCCCAGAGATGCGAGGGTACAGCAGGTGTCGAACTCGAGTCCCTGCCCGATCCGGTTCGGTCCGCTCGCGAGGATTATCACCCCCTTTCCCTCGGCGGGACGGCCCTCGTCGACCTCCCCGTAGGTGGAGTAGAAGTAGGGGGTGTCCGCGGAAAACTCTCCCGCGCAGGTGTCGACGAAATGGTACGAGGCCCTGATCCCCGCATCTTTACGGGCGGCGGTTATGTCCGCGGCATCCGTCCCGGCAAGCTTCGCTATCCTCCGGTCCGAAATCCCGTGCCGCTTCGCCTCGAGGAGAAGATCCGCAGGGAGGAGAGGTCCGGCCTCGTTCAAACGCTTTTCGACTCTGCTCAGCTCGAAGAGCTCCCAGAGGAACCACCGGTCGTACCGGGTCCGTCTGTAGAGCTCGGAGAGGGAGGCCTCCCCCTCCCGGGACAGGAGGGTGTAGGAGGCAAAGAGGCGCAGAGGATGCTGAGTCGAAAGCATCCGCTCGAGGACGTCGTCCCCCACGGTGAGCTCTTCGATCCCCTCGACGCCGGTTTCCGCCGCCCTAAGGGCCTTGTTGAGGGCCTCGGAGAAGGTCCTGCCCAGGGCGAGGGATTCCCCGATGGACTTCATCTGGGTCCCGAGCTCGTCGTAGGCCCGGGGAAATTTTTCGAGCTCGAACCGGGGGACCTTGACCGCCACATAGTCGAGGGCCGGCTCGAAACAGGAAACGGTTTTTCCGGTTATATCGTTGATGATCTCGTCCAAGGAAAAACCCACCGCGAGCTTCGCGGCGCACCGGGCTATGGGAAATCCCGTGGCCTTGCTCGCGAGGGCCGACGACCGGGACACCCGCGGGTTCATCTCTATGACCACCATCCGTCCCGTTTCGGGATCGACGGCGAACTGGACGTTGGATCCCCCGCAGTCGACACCTATCGCCCGGAGGATGTCCAGCGATGCGGTCCGCATCCGCTGATACTCCTTGTCGGAGAGGGTCTGGATGGGGGCGACGGTGATGCTGTCGCCGGTGTGGATCCCCATGGGATCGACGTTTTCGATAGAACAGATGACCACCGCGTTGTCCGCCTGGTCCCGCATCACTTCCATCTCGAATTCCTTCCAGCCGATAAGGGACTCTTCGATCAATACTTCGTGGACCGGACTCTCCTGGAGGGCCTTTTCCACTAATTCCTCGAAGTCACCGGCGGTATAGGCGATGCTTCCCCCCTGACCGCCTAAGGTAAAGCTCGGACGGATGATGACCGGAAAGCCGAGCTGCAGGACGAACTGCCGGGCGCTCTCGTAATCCTTGACCAGGGTCGACCGGGGGCTTTCCAGGCCGATCTTGTCCATAACCCCCTTGAAGGCCCCCCTGTCCTCGGCGAGCCGGATCGCTTCGATACTCGCGCCTATGACATTGACCCCGTGTTTCTCGAGGATACCCCGGGTATAGAGGTCCAGAGCCGCGTTGAGAGCGGTCTGCCCGCCCATGGTGGGGAGAAGGGAATCGGGCCGCTCCGTCTCGATGATCTTCTCGAGATATTCCGGCTTGATCGGCTCCATGTAGATGGCGTCGGCGGTACCCGGGGTGGTCATGACGGTGGCCGGATTGGGATTGACCAGGATTACCCGGTACCCCTCCTCCTTCAGCGCCTTGACCGCCTGATTTCCCGAGTAGTCGAATTCGCAGGCCTGACCGATAACGATAGGTCCCGACCCGATGATCATTATAGTGTGTATGTCCCTGTTCGCGGGCACCTAGCTCCTCCTCGTGTTCGTATCGGCGGCGGCTTCATCGACCCTCTCGAGGAAACGGTCGAATATCCACAGACTGTCGTCGGGCCCCGGCGCCGATTCGGGATGGAACTGGGCGCAGAGAACCGGGAGGGTTTCGTGGGCGAGCCCCTCCACGGTGTCGTCGTTGGCGTTGCGGAACCACACCTCGATTCCGGCGGGTAGTGTTTTCTCCTCTACCGAAAACCCGTGGTTCTGGGAAGTGACGAAGACCCTTTTCGAAAACTCGTCCCGCACCGGATGATTGACCCCGTGGTGGCCGAACTTCATCTTGTACGTCTTCGCCCCCATCGCCAGAGCGATGAGCTGATGACCGAGACAGATACCGAGGACGGGAATCTTCCCGATGAGCTCCCGGATGCACTCCACCTGATCCCCCAATACGGCCGGGTCTCCGGGCCCGTTGGAGATCATCACCGCATCGTGATTTCCGGCGAGGATCTCCTCCGCGGAGGTATTGGAGGGGTACAGATCGACCCTGCAGTTTCGCCTCTCCAACTCCCGGACGATATTCGCCTTGAGCCCGCAGTCGAGGAGTGCGAAAGACCGTTCTTTTTCCGCCGGCCGGTCCGAGTCCGCGGTGCCGCGGAGACTCTCGATACCGCTTTCTCTATCATGGCCGCTTCCGCCCCGCTCCCTCACCCCGACGATACCGATGAGGTTCCGTCCCTCCATGTCGGGAAAATCGGCAAGGCAGGCGCGGCACGCCTCGAGGTCATCCTCGGTGAGCTCGCCGGTCTCGGTGCGGACGATGACCCCCTTCGGGCTCCCCCCGTCCCGGATGCGCAAGGTGAGCCGCCGGGTGTCGATCCCTGAGATTCCGGGAACCCCGCTCGAGGCGAGAAAATCATGGAGGGTTTGTCTCCCCTTGGGAACCGGTCCGGTGTAGAGCTTCCGTATCACCAGACCCGCCGCCTTGACCGGGCCGCCCCGCTCCGCCTCGCCGGGGCCGTTCTCGGACCAGTCGTCACTGTCCCCGTAGTTCCCGATGTGGGGATAGGTCATGGTAACGATCTGCCCGGTATAGGAAGGATCGGTGAGGATTTCATGATACCCGCACATCCCGGTGTTGAAGACCACCTCCCCGGCCGCATCGTTTCGGGATGCACGCGATCCGAGCTCACCGGGTACAGGCGCGGGTGTCCCGAACCCCTCTCCCTTATAGGTGGTCCCGTCTTCGAGGACGAGATAGTGGGTACTGTGCTTGGTATCCATATGGTATTCCTCTTAATTTTTCCGCGGCTGCCGAAAAGACCGGCCCCCTCTGGAATCGAAAAAAAAATGCCGGCGGTAAGCCGGCAGGTTAGTAGCCCCTAGGGCAGTTGCCGGAGCTAAAACCTTATATCGTAGCCGTTAATAGGGGTAATTTTGGACATTTTAAGTGATTTCGTCAACACCTATATCATCCT
>CAZXMO010000122.1:0-5884 GCA_964641125.1 uncultured Spirochaetales bacterium | reverse complement strand
CAGCTCTTTGAGCACATCCTGTTTCAGCCTCCGGAGCATAAAGGGGTAGATCTTTTTCTTAAGCTCCTTGAGCACCTGATCATTTTTTTCTTCCTGGATGGGCTTTCCATACTCCCGGGAAAAGCGGCCCTTACTGCCGAAAAAGGAGGGATTTAAGAACCGGAAGAGGCTGTAGAGCTCGGCGAGGTTGTTCTCCACCGGTGTGCCGCTTAGGGCAAACCGCTTGTGTGCCTTGAGGCCGAGGATTGCCATGGTCCGCTTCGCGTTGAGGTTCTTAATATGCTGCGATTCGTCCAGGATGAGATAGGAAAACTCGATGGGCATGAGCTCGTCGATGTCGATCCGGGTGGTGGAGTACGTGGTGAGGATGATCCGCCTTCGCACGGAGCCCGGATCCTCTTTGCCGCGGCCGGGACCGTAATGGATGTAGACCGGAAGCTCCGGGGCGAATCGGTTCAGCTCTTTAGCCCAGTTCCAGATAAGCGACCGGGGGGCGATAATGAGAACCGGCCCGTCCAGGTTCTCGTCAAATGCCCTCCGCAGGAGGGAAATCACCTGAACCGTCTTGCCCAGACCCATCTCGTCGGCCAGACAGCCGCCGATTCCGTGGCCGCAGAGGTGCTCCATCCATTGGACTCCATAAACCTGGTAGGGTCTGAGGGCACTCTCGGCCAGGCTGTAGTCCCCGCCCTTCCGGTCGAGGGAGTTGAAACCGAGGTAGAAGGACTCGATCCGCCTTCGCATGTCCGGCGGAGCCTCTATCTCCTCCTTCAGGTTGAACATCATTAAATCGAAAAAGGAGATCTCGATCCGGCCCTCTTCATCATCCCCGGAACCCTTTACCAAGCGGATGAGCCGCTCGAACCGTTCCACCGACGCGGGGGAAGGAAAGATGCGGGTATTATCGGGAAGGGAGATACAGCCGTGTTTCCGGTACTCGGAGAGGAAGCTGCTCCAGGACAAGGAGGTCTCGTCTATCTCAACCGATGCGGTACCCTCAAAAAAATCGATACCGTGGTCCAGCTTGAGTCTGACCGGCGGGTTGAAATGACGAATTTTGTACCGGGAGAGCTTCTCCGCCTCGAAGAGGGAGAAGGCGGCAACCAGCTTTCCCATATTGCGGCCGAGAAAGTCTCCCGCGTACTCAGATGAGAGGATAAAGCGGCCGTCCTCCTCCATCACCTGGTCCCGGACCGTTTTGCCCTCCTTCTTTATCAGACTGCGAAAAGCCTCCACCGGAGAGAGGGGAAAAACAACCTCCGAGAGGAGGATTTCCTTCTCCTGCTCATCTATCTCCACAACCTTGATAATCTCCTGCTCCTCGAAGAATCCGGGAGGATACCCCGGCAGGGTCGATACCGGCAGGACATGAAGAAAGCCGTAGGCGTCGATCTCCTGGAAAAAGAGTCCAGGGACTGCAGTCCGGGGACCGGTGGTGACGGTCCTGAATCCCGGGTAGTCGATCCCGAGCCCCGGCAGCCGGGAGAGAATCAGGGAAAGATAGAGGGGGAGTTCCTTCCGGCCGACTTTCCTGCCGATCGTATCCAACTCCTTCCAGTGGGCCCCCAGGTCCTCACAGGGGAAGAGCCGGTTTCCGGCCACAACATAGTCCGGGGCCACCGCCTTAAGCTCCCCGCCGCCGGCCGCGCCGGTACTCCCGTTTTCCGGTTCCGAACTATCCGGAAGCTTCGGCTTCAGAGTAAACGATCCATCCTCCGCCGGAATGACGGAAACCATGACCCGGGCCTTATCTGCTTGTGGAATCAGAGCATTACCGGAACTGTTTCTCAAAAGCCCGGAGGCGGCGGCAATCGCTATCATCCTTCCTCCGGGCTCGTAAAGGGAGTGTTCTCCGTCATCGATCTCGATGTCCCAGGAGAAGAAACGGGACTGCTTCTCGAGGAGGAGAGAAAACTCCTGCAGGGCCCGCCGCGCCGCCCCGGAATAGGAACGGTAATCGGGAATCTCACCCTTACCGCGGCCGGCGGTCACCGAGAGCACGGGCGGATCGCCGGATGTATCGAGAATGAATATAAAACCCGTTTTCATGTCTATGAATTCCCTTTGAATAGGAAGCTTTGTTCAAGACTACCGGTGAAAGGGGTACGTGTAAAGTATAACTCCTGCTACATCGAGCACGACTGGGAATCCTCTACGCTTTTATATCCCCTGTAAAGCCGGGGCGGCTTAGTTTCCCTTCTTCCGCCAGCCAGATCAGCTCTATTTCAAAACTACTCATTTTTAAGATATTCGGCTATTTTTACGGCATCATCTCCGGCTTTTTCGGTGCCTCCGGCACCTGCTCGCGTCCCCTTTACAGACGTGCACTGAAAAATTATCCTTGAAGCAGCAAGAAGACAGTATGGGCGGCACAAGGATAGTTATAACCCGCTTCGGCAATCCGGATGTTCTTTCGATTATCGTCCACGGCGCGGGAGGGGCTGTGGGTACGGCCTTTCTGCAGCTCGGAAATCTCTTCGGCCTGGAGATGTTCGGAACCGCCTCGAAGAGCAAAAACAAAACGGTACAGGCCCTGGGGGCCGTTCCGATCGATTATCGGAGTGAGGATTTCGTCGAAGTGATGAGAAGCCTCAAACCGGAGGGGGTTGATGCCGCCTTTGATCCGATCGGCGGGGCTGCTGCCCAACGGCAGGTCGGCCGATTTCTATTCGATAGCCCCATGGCGGGAGAAACATCCCGACTGGTTTCGAAAAGACCTCGAAACACTCATCAAACTCCTCGCGGAGGGAAAAATCAAGCCGGTAATAGGACCGGCCATGAGTAGAATCGTCATTCTCGATGCCTCCCGAGCACACAGCCCCTTTGCAACTCAAACCGCCGGTGCCGCCGGCACGGGACTCATCAATATGTACTGGAACCGGATGCTTAAACATCAGAGAGTGCCCCCGATCGTGGGGACGATTTTCAAATACAATCAGTTTGTTATTGTAATTATCCCGCCATAAGTTCCGATTTCTCTTCGAAATCATGTAATTCAGTACAGATCAATCATTTACACAATTTCTATCCCCACGATCGGGGGCACTCTTTAAACATCACGGCGCCTGGGAGCGGAGGTTCGACGCGCCGTATGAGGGGTAGCTCCGGGATGAGTCCCGGCCGCCCGGAGAAAGCCGCCTGGAAAAGAATATTGACTTAATTAACTTAGTCTCATAAACTAACCTTATGAAAACGGTTAATATCCACGAGGCAAAGACCCATCTCTCCCGGATACTCGGCGAAATTACTGAAGGAGAGACATATATCATCTGTAAAAACGGTGAACCCCTGGCCCAGCTTACGGAGTATGTCCCTCCGAAGAGATCGAAAATCCATCCCGTGCTCTCGAAGATTTCCCTCGAGTTCGATCCGACGGAGCCCCTCGGCGAAGACGAATGGCCGCAGGTCGATTGAGATGCTTCTCGACACCTGCGCCCTGCTGTGGCTTGCCGCTGGAGATGACCGCCTGAGCCGAACCGTTATAGAAAAGATCGACACGTCAATCTCCGTAGCGGTATCGGCGATATCGGCCTTCGAGGTAGGGGTAAAAACCGTGAAACGTAAGCTGTCCCTTCCCCTTCCCGCCCCCGAATGGTGGGGACGAATCATCGAGCACCATCATCTGTCGGTTTTACAGGCCACCGATGAGATATTCCTCAAAGCGGCCCTTTTGCCGCAGATACATTCGGACCCCGCGGACCGGATCATTATAGCGACCGCCCTGATACATGATCTTACGGTGGTAACCGCCGATCCGGTCTTCGAGCGGTACGGGGTCAAGGTAGAGAATTGAGGCATGCCCCCGGCACAGCCGTGATCACGGGGCAAGCAGCCTGCGCGCCGCCTGGAGGGGCGAGAGGATCCCAATCCCCCGGACTCTTTTTCCGAAGAACCGGCCGAAGTGTTTTCTGTCCCCGGTAAGGAGGAACTCACATCGGAGCTCTATCGCCGCGGCGAGTATAGGCCGGTCCTTGAGAGGTATATCTTCTTCTATTGTATCGATTGTCTTTTTCGAAGGTACGCCGGGACAGATCTCCCATGGGACCGCCAAATGATGGAGTGTTTCAAGGGATGACGATTTATGCCGCTCGAGGTTACGGTAAGCCTCTTCCCATACGTAGCCGTTTATTACCAGTGTATGACCGCGTTCCTCGAACTCTCCGAGAAGCCTGCGAACGGCACCGTCGTTCAATGCGGCGGAGAAGATAATATTAGCATCGAGGAATATCCGCATTAATCCCCACTTCGATACCACTCCTCGAGCTTGTCCTCTTCGGCGGCGAACTCGGCAATACGCTCGGGAGTGTAGTTCTCCACCGGAAGGGCGACCGCGGGCTTAAGGAGCAGCCCTTCCTCGGTGGTTTCAGCGATAAGGAGATCATTCTCCTTGACCCCGATGGCTTTGCGCAATTTTGCGGGGAGTGTTATGCTCCCCCGGGAATTGACGGTTAGAGTAGTCTTCATTTTTTCAGTATACCATAATTACAATATTTCCGCAATTCAGAATTACCGCAAGGGCCCATCTACCGGTCCCTGATCCTCTTGACGACCCATGCGATTGTTTCCCCGAGAGAGACGACGGCTATAAGGAGAAAGATGAGCCTGAAGCCGATCGGATCCGGGGCCTGGATGGTTATCCCGGAGACAGCGGTTATTTCCGCCGCGGAGATGTAGAGTCCGGGGGACACCGCCATGACGATAAAAAGGACCGCTTCCAACGCATTGATGATCCCCTCTCCCCGCCGTAACGGCCCGGTTTTTTCGCCCCGCCGGAGCATCATCATCTCGATCACCGATGAGCCGATCCAGAGGACCAGGATTCCGAAGCCGAACCAGCGGAACATCTCGGTATTGATGTGGTGTCCGAGTCCGATGCCGGAGACCTCGAAGAGCCGCTCGAAGAGAGAGATGATTTCAGGATAGACGACCGCCAGAATAGCGAATATTCCCCCAAAGGTTATGCTTACGACCGTGCCGGCGGTCGAGGGCCCCTCCTTCTCCAGTTCGATGTCCCTGATTTCCTTTATGGACCAGGAGGTATCGAAAAGAGGCTTTTCTTTGATCTTGTCGCCGAACTTCCGGCTCAGCACGATGAAGATGAGGGTAATCAGCCCCACGGCGCTCAGCCACCCCTGGATTATTCCGCCGGGGACCCGGAGAATCTCTACGAGCAAATCCGTACCGGTCGGGTTTTCCGTGACCAGCTTCAGGACGAAGATGACCGTAAAGGCTATCGACAGGGCGAAGAGTACGATTTTGAGCAGGGTAAAGTAGATATCGTGGAGGCTCTCCGCGATGATCGTCCTGTTGCCGCGGTAGCGGGCGGCCGCCTCCGAGGGGTTTCCGAAATCCCGTATGACCTCTTCCGCCTCTTTTACTCCTGCATCGGGACCGAACCGGTCTTCAAGCTCATCCATCAAGAGGGACCTGAGCTCATCCTTGATGTCCTTCCGGCGGCCGAGGGGAAGCTTGTAGGATACCGCCGTTACGTACTGTTCTATTAGTTTCGTCTTTTCTTCCATGATATCTATCTCTCCTTGTTCTTCTTGTTTTTATTGTTTGCGATGAGACCGCTCATGATGCGGTCGAGGGTCCGCCACTCTTCGGTGAGCCTCGAGGCCATCTCTTCTCCCTCGGGGGTCACCGAATAGTATTTCCGCGGCCTCGATTCGGTGGTGTCCCAGGTGCTCTCCAGGAGCCTCTGGCTCTCCATCCTACGGAGCAGTGGATAGAGGGTGTTCTGTTCCACATCGAGCCCCTCCTCCTGCAGCTCCTGCACCAGGGAATAGCCGTACACGGCCTTCCGGGTTACCAGCAGCACCGCCAGGGTCAGTGAACCCCGCTTGAGCTCCTGGAGAAGATTCTGTAACAGTTCCTTATCCAT
>CAZXMO010000121.1:0-6210 GCA_964641125.1 uncultured Spirochaetales bacterium | reverse complement strand
CCGCGCTCTCTTTTTCCGCCGCCCGCACCACCGCGCCTTCATCGTGGGGGATTACACGGATGTCCCGCCGGGGGTCCGGGGGGATATACGGCTCGAGCAGGGCAAAACTGTAGGTCCCGGGATTGTGGAGTTGGACGTATCTGTCGCCGGCCCGGAGGTTGAACTTTCCCCTGACCGGTCGGTGGCCGCCGAAATAGCGGGCATCCCCGGGACGGCTGCAGTATTCGGCGATCATCCGGCCGACACTCCCCTCCTCGGCCCCGTCGTTGGGTGTCCAGGTCAAGCCTAAAACCACATCATCGTACTCCCGGTAGCGGATTACCTCCTCCCGTGTAAAATAGCGCTGTGGCTCGGCATGGGACACCATAAAGGTCCCGTCCGCCGCCAACAGGGGAAACTCGTGCTCCATCTCCGCGAAGGCGGAGATAAACTCCTCGCCGTAAAACTTGAGTACCCAGTCTTTTACCATCTCTCCCTCGAAGGTGAATTTTCGAAAGGGGTGGTTCCCGCGGCCCTCCTCGTTTTGGATGTTCTCGTGATTCCCCTTCAAAAAATGAAAAGAATCGGGGCGCATGATTTTAAGCCGCATCACTATCTCCATCAGGCCGAGGTTTTCACGCATCTCCTCGTCCATCGCCGCGTGGCGGTGATACTTCCCGGTAAACTCCTTAAAGGCCCGCTTCCAGCGCTGTGCCGCCCGGGACTCGGCGTGAAAGCCGTCACCCACACAGACCATCTGCAGTTCACCTTGACTCAGAAGGTCGAATACGGTACTTGAGTCCGGCGCCCCCCCGGGCCGATAGGCCAGCACCTGGAGCAGGAACCACGGGCGCGCGTGCAGATCGGGTACTATAACAGTCGGCCGGTCGTCGAGCCGCAGCAGCCCCCCTGGGCGGTTGCGTTCATCCCGGGGACGATACAGGGGGTCCTCGCTTCGAAGCGTTTCGACGGTCCGCTGAATAAGAGCCGTATAGGCCTCCCCGTCAGGGAGGCCCGCACGCCGGGCAGTCTCTATGAGCTGCTCCATACTACTCCTGGATTATTGTCTTGTTTACTTCGATAAAATCATCGGTAAGCATCTGAGTCATCTCGGCGAGCATCTCTTCCTGCTCCTCATCGTCCATTTCTTCGACAATTACCGCGATCTTGAAAATAGGAGAACTCTTTTTGATAGGCCCGTTCGTGAAGGCCGCCCCTTCGTCGTTAACGATATCCGCCGCTAAGTCGGTCGCGTCCGCCTCCGCGGATTCGGGGACGTCGTTGCGGACCCCTATGCTTCGGTAGGCAACGAACCGGCCTTCTTCGTCCTTCGGCCCAACGGTGATCAGGCTGCCGGAGTAGGTCATCAGCAGAGCGCCGCGTTCATCCTCGGAGTCGAAAACTTCGACCATCTCCATGTCCCGCTCTTCGACCTGTTTTTCAAAGGTCGTAAGTTTCTCTTCCCAGCCCCGTTCGAGACTCTCTAAAGACTCTTCGGTGTCGGGTAAGCCCGCGGTCTTTACCAGTTGATGTATGTGCTGTCTAATCTTTTCAGATAAATTTTCTGATCCCATATCTCTTTCTCCTTTTCCAGTGATTATTTGACGTATCTGCATCCCCACATAATGGCCCACATAATGGAATGTAGTGCTCCTGAGACTGAAAAACAAGGAGTTCCCGGGTTAATTTCCCGCCGCCGGGAAACTGACATTGAACCTTGTGAAAATTCCCGGCGCGGGTATACAATGATCGTATGAAAGTAAAGCGTGAAGAAATCGATAATCTTCCGGAGGAAATCCGGGAGCACTTACGTCAGCTGGTCCGGGGCAATGAGTTCTCAGGCCAAGAGAACGAAGATACGGCGTTCGAGCGCTTGGCCGCGGCCTGGATCGAAAAGGAGCGGCTCTTTACGGGGCAAACCGCCGCCCTGGACATGGAGCCGGCGGACGAAGCGGCCGAGGATGACGAACAGGGGATGCTGCTCTTGACCAACAGTGGTTCTCTCTTGAGCCTGTGGCCCGCCAGAAACGGGCAGAGGGAGATGGAATATGCCAGCATCCCCCTGCGCAGCGATGTACCGGAAATTCTTATCGGAGACAAGGTGAGTATAGACGGGGCAATCCGGCGCGGGAGTCCGGCCCGGGTCCACGACGGGCCCCTTAAACAGACTTCACCGGTGTATCGTATTGCCCGTTTTTCCTTAACTCTAAGCAGGGAAGAGCAGGAGAAGCGTATTCGCGAGGCGACAATATTTCTGACTAACGGCTTTACCCGCATCAACAAGATCGCCCGGGATCCCGAGGATGCCCCTGTCGAGCACTTCAATAAACAGTCCATCGCCGCTTACATTTCCCAGCGCAGCGACCTTACCCAGAAAGATGTTAAGCAGGTTATCGATGATTATTTGTACATGGTCGAAAGCGGTGTCCTTTTAGGTGAGGCGGTTACCCTAGGCCGGCTCGGACGCATTTCGATCAAGCGGCGTCCCCCTCAAAAGGCACGGGTGGGCCGCAATCCCGCCACCGGCGAGGAAATGACTATTCCAGCCAAACCGGCCCAGGGGGTCCCCAAAATCTCCTTTTCCCGGTATCTCAAACAACGAGCCGCCGAGGTCGAACTGGACGAAGACGAAGAGACGTAAAGGTCAGGCTGTCGCCCCGCCGCCGTGCCGATACCGAGACGCTCATCCGCGGAGAAAGTACAGGTCGCCGCTGCGCTTTTCCTCCGCGTACAGACACCGAAACCCCCGGGACTTTAGGATGTCCTCGACACCCCGGCGCGCGTCGTTTCCATGGCATTCGACCACAATCCTTTCGAACCGGCGTAATGCCTCGCGGCTTCCGGAGAGGATTTCCACTTCGCTGCCCTCGACATCCATCTTGAGGATTTCCGCCTCGCCGACCTCTGCCGCCTCTAGAAAAGACTCGAGGGTCATCGCCGGGACCGTCCGACGGCGTATCGAAGCGGCCTTGATCCAAGGGCGGGGGAAGGCAAGGATGTCCGTTGAAGCGACGGTTCCCACGTGGGGAAGCGTCTCGATCCGCGCAGTGCCGTTGTGACCCGTGACCGCGGTCTCCCTTAGAGTAACACCCTCCACACCGTTGGCCTCGAGATTCGCCCGGAAGAGCTCGGCATTCTCACTTAAAGGCTCCGCCGCAACCACCCGGACCGCCGGATTGAGGAGCTTCATCCGTAAGGTGTAGAACCCTTCGTTAGCCCCGAGGTCGATTACGGTGCCTCCCTCCTCACCGCGGAATCCGGGGAGCAGAGCGTGGGCGTGATCCCGAAAAAGCTCTACAAAAGTATCCAGCGAGGCCGACGCTAGATCGCTTCTAAGGATAAAGTGTACAGTACGCGATGCATCTTCGGGACCGAGCTCCCCGGGACCGAGCTCGAGTGAGAGTGTGAAGAACTCGCCGGATTTAGGTAGAGTTTCACCGGAGAGAAGGATTTCCCTGTCCGCTTCGATTCTCTCCAGGACGGTATGACTCTCCGGACCGATGGCGAGGTGATGCAGGTAGTCGAAATCGATACGGGCTGCCAGTTTTGCTCCTTTTTAGGTAATGCTCCGATTAGCTCCTTGATTTCTGCTCGGCCGGGACCTGCTGGGCCTGGATGGCGGTTATCACCACGGTGTTCACAATATCGGGAACCGTGGCACCCCGGCTCAAATCGTTGACCGGGAATTTCAAACCCTGCAGGACCGGTCCGATCGCCACTACTCCGGCGGACCGCTGGACAGCCTTGTAGGTGTTGTTTCCGGTATTGAGGTCCGGGAAAACAAAGACCGTGGCCTTTCCGGCGACCTCGCTCCCGGGCAGTTTCGTCTTGGCGGTTTCCGGGTCCACCGCGGTATCATACTGCATCGGCCCTTCTATCAGAAGACCCGGATAATGTTCTTCGGCAAGCTTCATGGCGATTTTCGTCGCCTCCCTCACCTTATCAACATCGGCGCCGCTTCCGGATTTCCCGGAAGAATAGGACAGCATCGCGACCCGGGGTTCTACTCCGAAACTCTTCGCGGTCTGGGCGGAGGCAATAGCGATCTCCGCGAGCTCGGAAGCGTTCGGATTCGGATTTACCGCGCAGTCTCCGTACACGAGTATCTCGTCGAGGCACATGAAAAAGATACTCGAGACGATGGAAAATCCGGGTTTCGTCTTTATGATCTGGAGGGCCGGCCTGACGGTCTCGGCGGTACTGTGAACGGCCCCCGAAACCATCCCGTCGGAATCCCCCTTATACACCATCATCACGCCGAAATATCCCACGTCGCAGATCATGTCTCTTGCGTTGTCCGCGGTAATCCCCTTGTGCTTGCGGAGCTCGTAGAAGGTCTTCACGTAATCATCGAAATACTCCGATTTTTCGGGCTCGATAATACGGACCCTGTCCATCCGGAGTCCGAGCCTGTCGATCTTCTCTTTGATGATCTCTTCGTTTCCGAGCAAGGTAATCCCCGCAACATCCCGCTGCAGGAGGATATCCGCGGCCTGGAGGACCCGATCCTCCTCTCCCTCCGGAAGCACTATGCGTTTTTTATCTTTTTTTGCCCGTTGGAGGAGTTCGTATTCGAACATTTTAGGAGTAACGAAGGCGGTTTGAGAGGTGATTACCTGTTCCGCCAGCTTTGTAATGTCTACGTTGTCTTCGAACAGAGCAAGGGCCCGGGATATTTTTTCTGCGTCCGCGGGGGCGATTTTCGAATGAATACCGCTGACCTTCATTGCCGCCGGAAAGGTGTTCTCTTCCACAGAGAGTATGGGTATCATCGTGGGAAATCCCCGGATCATTTTCCAAATCGGTTCTTCCGGCTTCAGTCCGCCCGTAAGAAGCATTCCGGAGAAGGTTTCCGTGGTGCGCGAGTTCGCCGCCGCGAGACAGGCGACAATGACATCCGCCCGGTCGCCGGGGGTGATGATCAGGGAACCGTATTCGATCCGGGTAAGAAAATTCCTCAACTGCATGGCCGCCACGGTTAAATTGTACACATGACGATGAAGCTGGTCCCTGCCGTACAATACTTCCGCTCCGATAAACTCGGCGATCTCCCCTACGGTGGGTTTTCCTAAGAATTCCTCGTTCGGCACGGTGTATATCAGCTGCTCCTTCCCGATGCCGCTCTTCTTCAAGCTTTTCATGATTGCTTCCGTGTCCTCGGGTCTCGGGCGGTTTACAATTGTTGCAATCGTCTTGCATCCCTTTTCATCGAGGGAGTCGTAGGCAAGCTCTATCGACCGGACCGTGTCCTCCACGTCCTTCTGATATGCGTTGGCCACCAGCAGGACCGGAGCCCCCAGGTTCTTGCTGACCTCTCCGTTTATATCGAACTCGAACGAAGCGGAAGAGCTTATATAGTCCGTCCCTTCACAGAGGATGAACTCATATTTATCCTTTATACGATTGTATCTCGAGATGATCCCTTCGAGGAGGTCCTCTTCCTTTCCCTGGGATATGAGGCTGCTTGCTTCATCAGCGGTATACCCGTACATCTCTTCGAAGGGGCTGTCTATGTTGAAATAAGTCGAAATGAGATTTGTGTCCTGATCGACCTCCCCTTTTTTCGGATCTACAGTTATGATCGGCCTGAAAAATCCAACCCTGTCGATATTACGGAGCAGCATCTCCATAACACCCAATGATACGGCCGATTTCCCGCTCTTCGCCTCGGTCGCGGTAATATAAAGATTATTTGCCATACAATCCTCCGGTCTGTTTCACGTTTTGCGCCTCGGCGTGGGGGCTGGGCGGTATGATCAGCGGCGCTATATAAATCTTAAGAGAAAACTAGAAACAAAACAAATAATGAAACTCGTGCAGACGAAATAGGGAAACTCCTGATCTTTCATATCCTCGAAATTCTCCAGCTCCTCGGAATAGAGCTTCGCATGCCGTTTCTCCGCGGCGACTCCGTAGGTGAACGCCCATTCCGCGCTCTTATGGCCTTCCCTCTCAGCATCCTCGAGCATTTTCGGATATTCGTTTTCGGCTTCCCACAGATGATCGGTGACGTCGCCGGCCGGATACAAGGCCATCAGATGATTGAATGCACGGATTGCGCCCGCCTCGAAGGCCGCCCGGAAAAGACACCCGGTTTTCGCGAAGATATTCTGTACGTGCTTTTTTAAGAATGCATTATTAACAATAGAGGTAAGTGCATGCTGATTCGAATTGGTTTAAATCTCGGGAACTATTGTCGCTCATACAATTCTAACAGAGAAAATTCTGAAT
>CAZXMO010000120.1:0-6302 GCA_964641125.1 uncultured Spirochaetales bacterium | reverse complement strand
TTTCCCGGTTCTCTTGACAGCGGTCCCCTCCTCTAGTACCGTGAGGCCCGCATGTTCATATACGCGGGAATCGACGAGGCCGGCTATGGTCCTACCCTAGGGCCACTGGTTATTACGAGCACGACCTTTATCATAGACAATCCCGAGTACCGGACCGATCCGCCGGGGTCCCTCTGGGAGCTCTTGGAAGATGCCGTCTGCGGACGGATATCCGACGAGGCGAAGCGGATTCCCGTCAACGATTCCAAGCTCCTCTACAGCGCGGCCATGGGCTTAGGTCACCTGGAACGGGGGATATTGAGCTTCCTCCATACCCGAGGTCTCGATCCGAAGACCACCGCTGAGATCTTCGAGCTCTTAGGATACGATGATGAGTCGAAGTCGAACGAACGGGAATGGTACTACAATGCGGAAGGGTGGCCTGAGATTCCGGTAGGCTGCAGGCCCGAACTCCTCGAGGCGAACCGCACCTCCCTCGCGGCGTGCATGAACGCCCGGCGTGTCCGTCTCGCGGATATCAAATCGGCGGTTGTCTTCGAAGAAAGATACAACGCCTTACTCGATAAATACGGGAACAAAGCAAAGGCCTCATGGTCCTTCGTGGCGGGACACCTCAGGAATATCTGGGACACCTACGGTGATAAGGACCCTTACGTGGTCGTCGACCGGCAGGGAGGGCGCAGGTACTACGAAGAGGTCCTCTCCGACTTCTTTCCCCGTACCATCGTAGGCGTCGCCGAGGATACGCCTGAGTATACCCGCTACCGGATCATCGGCGAGGGTAAACGGATGGACGTGACCCTGCAGACCGAGAGCGAGCAGTTCCATCTTCCGGTGGCCTTAGCGTCGATGACCGCGAAGTATCTGAGAGAGCTTATGATGATGCGCTTTCACCGCTACTGGCTCGAGAAGGCCCCCGAGGTCAAACCCTCCTTCGGGTATTTCGCCGACGGGAGGCGGTTCGTCGATGAGATCGAGCCCCTCTTAGACGAGCTCGGCATCGACAAGAGCTGGTTCGTCCGGGGCTGGTAAAGAGAAAACCGCCCGGACCCGAAGGCCCCGACGGTTCGTAATCTTCCTCATGGATAGCCGGCGTTTATGACGGCTTCCACACCTTCCAGACCTTGCCGACTAAGTCGGGGCCGGGCTTTAAGACCGGATCACCCGGGTGCCATCCGGAGGGGCACACCTCGGCGCCCTTGGTCTTTCTCACGTGCTGGAATGCCTGGACCTGCCGGATGGTTTCGGCGAGATGCCGCCCCACCGGCGGGGTCAACACTTCCATGGCCTGAACCACACCGTCGGGGTCGATGATGAACCTGCCCCGGATGTCGACTCCTCCGTTCTCGTCGTAGACGTTGTAGACCCGGCCCAAGTGTCCGCCGGCGTCGGAAATCATCGGGAAGGGGATTCCCCCGTCCACCATTTTAGAGAGTTCTTCTTCGTCCCAGATTTTGTGGGAAAAGGTGCTGTCTACGCTCGCGGCGAAGACTTCCACACCGAGTTTTTGTAATTCGTCGTATTTATCGGCGACCGCCGATAGTTCGGTCGGTCATACAAAGGTGAAATCACCCGGGTAAAAACAGAGTAATACCCATTTCCCTAGGTGATCCGACAGTTTGACCTTTGAAAACTTCCCCTTGTGATACACGGGAGCTTCAAAGTCGGGGGCTTTCGCGCCCACACGGACATGTTCCATTGTGTACTCCTTCTCAGTTTCTTGTTGTTTCTCGGCAGGCTTAGGTGATTTTTCTCCTAATACACTGCCCGTCGGCCTCGCGCAGCCGACAGCTTCTTCAGCCATTGATGTACCTCCCGGATAAATTCTAAGAGATCCGCCGGCTAAATGCAAGTAGTTATCATTACTATTTATTTGAAATCTTTAAGGAGTGCCCCCGATCGTGGGGACGATTTTCAAATAAAATCAGTTTGTTATTGTAATTATCCCGCCATAAGTTCCGATTTCTCTTCGAAATCATGTAATTCAGTACAGATCAATCATTTACACAATTTCTATCCCCACGATCGGGGGCACTCTCAAATCTTTACTGCCCGGCTAGGCAGTGCGCACCAGCCCCGGTCAGAGCCGGGAGTGGGCCTCGACCATCTCCCTGTGGAGACCGCGGATGTGCCGGGACGCG
The DNA here is from genome assembly GCA_964641125.1 of uncultured Spirochaetales bacterium. Classification (GTDB taxonomy): domain Bacteria; phylum Spirochaetota; class Spirochaetia; order SPDA01; family CAZSGZ01; genus JBKHAJ01. The sequence goes on along the minus strand of CAZXMO010000120.1, from coordinate 4,161 downwards.
GTCAGCACGAGGAGCAGCACGACACTCGCCGCCGCGGGGAGGGCGAATATCAGAATGGCGTTCCCCAGCCGTATGCTGTCCCCGAGCCGGCCGATTAAAAGCGGACCCGAGGCGCTGATGAGGGTCATGCCCGCCAGCACGATGCCGAAGGACTCGCCGCTCCCCCGCGCACCGGAGAGCTTCGTGAGGATCATGTGCTGCGGAGGAAAGGCCCCTCCCACGCCGCACCCGAAGAGAAAAGTGAGCACGAAGTAGGACCATCCCGGGAGGGAAATACCGATCAGAGCCACCGAGAGGGCGATGAGAACGGTAAGGACGAGTAGAGTCGGGAAGGCCCCCCATCTGTCCCCCGTCCTTCCCCCCAACACGGAAAACACCATAGCCCCGGCAAAGAAGAATCCCGAAGCGTAGGCACCCATGGTCGGGTTCACGCCCACTTCGAACACGAGAAACGTGGGGATGAAATTGAGGACCGCCACGAAGGTGATATTACGGGTAAAAACGGATGCTAAAAACACGCCGAAAATCCACTTCGGCAGAAGAGATCGATCGGCAGCTGCCTCACCGTCCGGCCGAGACGGCTGCCGATCCCCTGCCCCGGCGTCTATCGCCTCCGGTCTGCCGATAAAAAATATTAATGCCGTAACGAAGGCGGGAACGGCGGTGATAACGAGAAGAAACCGCCAGTGAAGGACCTGCAGCAGGGTCCCGTGTAAAATAAACATGGCGAATACCGCCGCCGCGCCCCAGAACTCGAACATGCCGAAGGCCGCTCCCCGCCGGGAAACTGTACGATCGTTGATGAGGGCGTACATAGAGGGATGGAAGGTGCTGACTCCCAGGGCGGCCGCGCCGAGGGCGATAAAGAACAGGGGCAGCGACCCGGCAAAACCCGAGACCAAGAGGCCCGTCCCGGCCGCCAGAAATCCGGGGCCCAGCATGCTCCATTTCGAATAGCCGTCGGCGATCTTTCCAAAGATGAACGAAAAAACCGCGATGATCGCCAGGTAGCCGGTGAGAATCCCCCCCGCCTGGGTATAGTTGAGACCGAGGGTCACAACCATCGGCGGAAGGACGAGGGGAAGGATGAACCAGAACAGGTCGTTTACCCCATGCCCGATATTGCTGATTGCAAGAAACTGTCTGTGGTTGTATTCCATGTGTCTGTATCTCCGGGAGGCAAGGATAGCCAATATTTCGGTTTTGTTCCAGACGGCCAGGCGGCGGGTTTTCACCGCTAACTGCCGAGCAGTTCGAACAGCTTTACATTAATATAAAAAACTTCGCGTCCCCGCTTTATCGACCTGAGAAACCCCGCAGACTCGAGCATTTTCAGATACTCCGCGGCGGTTTGCCGCTTCGCTATCTCTCTGTCCACCAGAAACTGAACCTTTGTATACGGGTTTTCAAAGATGCACTCGACAAGGTCCTTGGAATATACTCGGTCCGGAAGCCTGGCTTTTATCTCCTCTCCAGTTTTCTCGAGGAGCCTGCGAATCGAGAGTATTCGCTTTTTTGTGTATGCCGCCGTCTCCTCGACGGCGGCGAGCATATATAGGATCCAGGCAGTCCAATTCCCCGAAAAGGTCACTTCCCTAAGAAGCCGGTAATACTCGCTTTTCGTTTCTATGATGTATTTGCTTATATAGAGGACAGGCTGCTTGAGGAGCCCTCGCAGTATCAAGTAGAGAAGAATGATGATTCTGCCTGTTCTTCCGTTTCCATCGGGAAAGGGATGGATGGCCTCGAACTGATAATGAATAACACCGACTTTGATCAAGGGGTCGATGCCGCTATCACTGTGAATATACTGCTCCAAGTTGGCAAGTTTTTTCCGTATTGTTTCTTCGCCCTCCGGCGGAGTGTATATGATTTCTCCCGTCCGGTCGTTTTGAAGATTGGTTCCCGGGTTAGTCCGGACTCCGATTCCAGTCCGTGTTATCTCCTGTACGATTGAAACAAACTGATTAGTCGTAAGCATCTGCCGCCGGGACAGGCCGTCAAAGGCCTTCCATAATGCCTCCCGATAGCGCAGTACTTCCTTCGTTGCCGGGTCCGTGTCCGACGCACTGCTCAACGCTTGATACAGGGAATCGTTTGTTGTGATGATATTCTCGATTTCCGAGCTTGCCTTTGCTTCCTGAAGAACAATGGAATTGATCAGTATATTCTGGTCCGGAAGGGTTTCACCTAAACCCTTCAACTCCGCTAAGGCCCTCCCCGCGGAGGTCACTTTTTTGAGTATCTCTTTAGTTTCAAGATCCGCAGCAGGGGGAAGGAGGGGAAGTGCGTTATAAGGTGTTTTGGCTAAAATTTCCATCACTTAGGTGTAGTATATGTCGATGCCGTCGACATATCAACTAAACGTGTCGAAATTCTTCCCGATTTTCGACATATGGCGGCTAATCGAAGATTATCCCGCCGTTTAAGTCGATGATCTCCCCGGTAATGAAGCCCGAGAGAGGGCTTACCAGAAACATCACCGTGTGGGCGAACTCCTCGGGTTCGCAAAATCTGCCGACGGGAATTTTCTTGAGGACCTCTTGCCGCTGCTCTTCGGTAAGCTGCTCGGTTATCATCGGTGTTTTTACATACGCCGGGGAGATGCCGTTGACGGTGATCCCGTGAGGAGCGAGCTCGGCGGCGAGGGAAAAGGTAAGAGATGACACTCCCCCCTTCGAGGTGGAGTACGCGGTACCCGCGGTGATTCCCCCGCTCTTCGCGGCTAAGGAAGAAATATTGACGATCCTTCCCCATCCCTTCTTCTTCATTCCAGGAATTACCGCTTTGGACATATAGAACATCCCGTTCAAGTTGACGTCGATCACCTTCCGCCACTCGTCGGGAGTGGTGGTCTCCGATTTATTGTTCGAGAGGATTCCCGCGCAGTTGACGAGGACATCCACGGTCCCTACCGTCGCCTCGATCTCCCGCATAGCCTCGGCAACCGCCTCGCCGTCGGAAATGTCCAGAGCGAGGGGGACCGCTTTCTCCCCCATCGTATCGGACAGACCCAACAGCCGGTCCCGGACGATATCCGCTAAGACCACCTGTATCCCCGCGTCGAGCATAGCCTTAGCCACCGCCTGTCCCATCACTCCGGCCGCCCCGGTTACGAGTCCAATCTTATCGGTCAACTGCATCGGTTATCTCCTCCAGACGGCAATTATTCTAAGTTTATTCTCCAAGCTTTACAAGCGGCAAAGTTGTCCACCGCCGAATAAAATAATAGCGTCTTTACCGAAACCGGCTCTCAGTCCTCCACATATCAGGATTGGGTCCCATGGCTTCCTTGAGGGTTCCGGTTGCTTCATCGAGTTTTTTTACCAGTTCGTCGTCGATTGTACAGTTAAGGCAGCTTATGTTATCTTCGATTTGTTCCGGTTTTCTCGCCCCTACCAGCACGGATAACACACCCGGTTTGCTCAATACCCAATTTATGGCTGCGTGAGACATAGATATTCCTCTATCCGTACAGAGTGATTTAATCGTGCCGAGGGTTTCGAAAACAAGGTCTTCGTATCCCTCTTCGGCGTGGACCGTCCCGGGGCGGCCCTTCGAATAGAAACGGATTCTCGCCCGTTCATCATCGACGTCGCCCGGCGATGCGTACTTCCCGGTAAGCAGCCCTTGGGCAAGAGAACTGTAGGCCATGACGGGAACACCGCGTTCCACGCATTTAGGTAAAACCTTGTACTCGACGGCCCGAAAGAGAAGGCTGTACGGCAGCTGATTCGCGGCAATATCGGTAACACCTAGGGCATCGGAAAGATCCTGGACGCCGAAGTTGCACACCCCGATTGCCCTGACTTTACCGCTCGATTTTAGCTGCACCATCGCTTCCAAGGTTTCATCGAGTCCTATCTCTCGGTTCGGCCAGTGTATCAGATAGAAATCCAGATAATCGGTCCCGAGCCTTTTCAAGCTTCCTTCGCAAGCTTGGACGACTCCTTCTCTGTCCATGTTGGCTGTCCAAACCTTGGACATAATGACCGCGGAAGATCGTCTTCCGTCCAAGGCTTGACCGAGCACTTCCTCGGACCTGCCTTCGCCGTAAAATTCGGCGGTATCGAATGTCGTTATTCCCCTGTCCAGGGCGCTATGTACCGTACGTATCGATTCCTCATTATCCTGATCGCCCCAGGTATATCCGCCGCCTAA
>CAZXMO010000119.1:0-6623 GCA_964641125.1 uncultured Spirochaetales bacterium | reverse complement strand
GATTCTGAACGGCCTCGAATTGGGACGGGGACACCAGGTTGACAGCCCGGTCCCAGCGGAAGAGCTTTGTCTTCGACGGTTCTCCGGCGGTTTTATTCGGACAGTGAAGAGAGGTTCTCGAATGCCCGCCGCGTTAATTCAGGATCGATTGTATCCGCTGTGCGGACGAAGGCGTGCCACTCATCCCTTTCACGGGCCAGCTGCCGAGCTATCTCCCCGGAGTCGATTGCATCGATGAGTCCGTTGAGCTCCTTCCAGCCCCGAAGCAGCTCTTCCGCCTCGTCGCTCTTACCAGCGTTGAAATACCTAACGGCCCGGTACAGGAGATGGAAGAAGGCCTGGGCCCGGGCGAGCTCCCCCGCGAAGACCCCCGGCATGGGGTCGATGTCCTCCTTGACCCCGGCCGATTTCGCGAGGTGTTCGAAGATGATGAGCCGGTACATGTCGCCTAAGAACCGGGTTACCTCGGTTTTCGATTCGGAGCCGGCCACCTTACCCTTGTAGTGGGCTATGCGCAGATCGGGATGAAAGATACCTCGGGCCCCGGAGGCGAGGCCGGAAAAGTAGAACTGCTGGTCCTCGGCCCGTCCGACTAAGGAGAAGGTAAACGGCACGTGACTCCTCAAGCCCGCGTTGGTGATGCCGTAGCCTCCGCCCTTGACCACGGTGTGGGAGATGTGGTCCTCGAGCTCGGTAAACCGGTTATAGAGCGCTGTACCCTTGGCGTGGGCGTATCCCTTATCGAAGAAGATGTCGGCGTGCACATGACTTTCGGGGAGTTTTACGTCCGGTTCCCGCATTGCCTTCACGTATCCTAAGCGGTCTATGTCTTTTTCGTTGACGTACTCTCCGAGATTGAAGGCGAGGTCCACTCTGCGGCCCCGCCAATCCAGGGCAGTCCCTCCCCACAGTTCATGGCAGAGGGTTTGGAACCAGGTTTTCCCCGTAGCCTTATACAGGTCCCGCGAACGGATACCCTCGTCGGTGTCGAGCTTGAATCCGGCACGGATTCCCCAAGCTTGCTCGAGGAGCAGCTGGGTATATTTGAGGGCGTTGAAGTGCACCCCGTACCGGCCGAAAACCGAGTAGACACCGATGTCGGCGCCTAAGAGTTCCCGCTTGATCTTATCTACCGCCTTTTCGGTGAGGACGATTATCCGGATATGCTTCAATTCGAGGTTCCGTACCCGCTCATGGATCCATTCCCCGCAGGGTCCGTCCAGGTTCTCGTGGGTCACCGAAACGGAAAGGAGCACCGGGACCCTATAATCACCGGGCAGCACCCCTTTCTCCTTCTCGAAAACGAGGTCTTCCTCGAGCTCTCTTAAGCAGTTGATGAGCTCGTGATTCTCGTCCCGCTCGAAGAGATGAACCGGATGATCGTAGTCGGCGATCTTCCGCCCAGGATCGTCGAGAAGGCCCCGGGAGCGGTCCCCGCTGCTTTCGGGCAGCGTATAGAGACCGTTTAACTGGATGATTACCTCGGTCGGCCGAATCGGCTCCGGATTCGCCCGGACATCGGTAAGCCGCCACCGGCGGAGGATGTCCTCCTCGTTCATTTCGATCTCCGGGGCCCATACTCCGGCGACAACGGAAGCCTTCTCCTCCGGCGGCCGGGTGGGGTCTTCTATGACCGCAAGGGCGGCTCGGGCCCGGACCGTGTTCTCCTTACGGGCGTAGAAGGAAGTTAAGATTTCCTTAGCGTCGGAGGCCCCTTCCCGCAACAGACGCATTAGGGAATCGGCGTAATCATCGTCTAAGGCGGGGACCGTTTTCCCCTCCGCGCAGCGGCGAAAGATGTCGATTGCACCACGGTGCAGGGGGACCTCGAAGGCGGCCTCCGGTTCGAATACGGCCGGATCGAGTTCTACCACAGCCGCTATGGTCTTTGCGAACAGTCTTTCCGCTCTAGTACGATCTTCTTCCATACTGTGGATTATACGACAAAACAGTTCATTTTTGTCGAGGTAGAAAAAATTCCTCTACGAGACTTCTTTGTGTATATCTCCATCCATGATACACTCCCCTGAAGGAAAATATGTTCCATATTAATAGAAACGACAAAAAGAAGAAGCGGGTTGTCAAACTCTTCATCGAAGCGGCCATGGAAGTAATCGAAAGGGAGGGGATTGAAGGGACCACCATTCGAAAGGTCGCCGAGCTCACCGGGTACAACAGCGCTACCATCTATTCATATTTCGACAACCTGAAGCAGCTGATTTTCTTTGCCGCGGCGGCGTCACTCAAGGACTATGTCGCCGAGATGCCCGGTTACATCAGGAATGGGGAAAACGAACTCGAAAAGTTCCTTCTTATGTGGGAGTGCTTCTGCCGGCACTCCTTTGCCAAGCCGAGGATCTACTCGGCCGTCTTTTCGGATGATATCGGGACACTGCCCAAAAGGCTGGTGGCCCACTACTACGACCTTTTTCCCGAAGAGCTCGAGGAAGCTCCCGAACACCTCCAGCCCATGCTTCAGGAGACCGACTTGAAACAGCGGAACCTTATCGCCCTGAACCGCTGCATAGAGACGGGGTGCTTTGCCCGGGAGGACATCGAGAACGTGGAAGAGGCGATACGGCTCGTGTACCAGGGGATGCTCACCCTCGTTTTGAACAACCGGCTCGACTACTCGACTGAAGAGGCGATCGCTCGCTTTATGCTCCACATACGGGGCATCGCACGTTCCTACGCCCTGCGATCAGGATGATCCGTCGATTTGAGCGCGCCCCTGAGTCTTACGTGCCCTTCTTTTTTGCCGCGTAAGCCTCGAGGTCCTTTTCGAGGCCGGGGTCGATATCGGGCTTTTCCCACGCTTCGAGCCTCTCGTAGAGCTCCTTCTTCGCGCGCTCTACGGCGCCGATCCGGCCCCCGCACTCCCAGGCGGGATAGTCGGTCACCGTCATGATTCGCGGTGTAAAGAACTCCGTACGGCACCGCTCGACGGTCTTGTCCGCCATCAGAAAGGCGCCCCCTATACCCGCCTCTCGAAAGGCGGGCAGGTCGATCTCGTCGGCGGTGACTTCGGCGGGTTTCATCATCTTGAAGAGCATTCCCGCGAGCTCTTCGTCGATCAGGAACTTTTCGAAGCTCATCGCGAGATAGGAGCCGAGGATCCCCGCGGAGTGGAGGATAAAATTGATTCCCGAACGTATTGCCGTGGAGAGGGCAATCGCCGATTGAGCACCGGCCTGAATGTCCGGATAATTGGCGTCGGTCAATCCTCCGCCGCTCCTGGAGGGAAGGTTATAGAACCGGGCGATCTGGGCGGTGAACGAGACGATCTGGGAGAGCTCCGGTGCTCCGATGGTAAGCCCTCCGCTCATCATGTCCATGGGAGCCGAAGTCGATCCGTAGATGACCGGGGCCCCCGGCCGCACGAACTGAGCCAGGGTTATCCCGGCGAGGACCTCAGCGGTCTGCTGCGCGAGAATCCCCGCGAGGGTAATCGGTCCCGAGGAACCCCCCATAATGAGGCTCGCCACCACGCAGGCCTGATTGTTCCGGGCAAGGGCGATGAGGCTCCCCGCCATCTCTTCGGAAAAACCCAAGGGGGAGAGGGAGTTTATGAGGGAGACCGTCGCCGTAGTCTCCTTCCCCATCACGATCTGGGCAATCTCGGCGCATTCCTCGGCTCCCCGTTTAGAGACGGGGCTTCCCATAAAGGGCTTATCGCACAGGCGTATGCTCGAGAGGAGCATATCCAGGTGAGCGGTAGAGGCGGGCAGGCCCGAAGGCTCCACCATCATGAAACCGTTCATTCCGATATACGGCGAGGTCTGAACAAGTCTGCAGAAGTTATCGTAGTCCTCCATCGATGCCGCGCGCCTCGTCTTGTCGGGATCGATTATAAAAGGCGCCCCGTAGCCGGGAAGGAGGACGAAATCCTCTCCCCCGATTGTAACGCTCTTCTCGGGGTTCCTCGCTCTTACGGTAAAACTCTCCGGGGCGGTATCCAGGGCTTTCTTGACGTCTTTCTCGCTCAAGTAGACGACATTCCCTTCGGTCTTTACACCCCGGGATTTGAAGATCTCGATCGCCTCGTCCTCCTTGAACCGGACCCCAACACTCCCTAAGATCTCCATGGCGGAGCCGTGGATGAGCTCGAGCTCTTTTTTGGACAGTTCCTGCATTCGGTCGTACATTTCTCATTCCTCCTCGTGAAATTGTCGGATTTCCTATTTTCCGATGGCAGCGGCCTATTCCGCTTGCTCCTTATTTGCTGTGAGGTCCGGGTTCTCATTCCGGTAGCGGGAGAGGCCCCTGAAAGTGCCGTAGATGACCAGCAGGAGGAGGAACATCAGGGGAAAGGCGGTGGCGATCGACGCCGTCTGGATCGCCTTGAGACCGCCGGTCCCGGCCAATACCGCGGCCACGGCGCCTAAGGCGATCCCCCAGAAGATTCTCAGCCGCTTCGTCGGTTCTTCGCTTCCCGAGGTGAACATCGAAAGGGACAACGCCGCGGAGTTAGCACTAGTAAGGAAGAAGGTGACGATCAGGAAGATCAAGATGATCGAGATAATCCCCGTAATGGGGAGATTGTTCGCTATCGCGAAGATGGCGCTTTCCAGACCGTCCGACGAGAGGGTCTCGGTGACGTCGAAGCTGATCCCCGCGCCGCCGACCACGGTGTACCACAGCATGTTCGCGAGGGTGGGAAAGATGAGTGTCGCCGCCACTGTCTGCCGGATTGTCCGCCCCTTGGAAATCCGGGCGATAAATACCGCCACGAAGGGCGCCCAGCTCATCCACCATGCCCAGTAGAAGACTGTCCAGCCGCCCAGCCAGTTGGTCGTGTCGGCGGGGGCGGTAAACAAACTCATGGGGATGAGGTGGAACAAATACTGTCCTAACGAGTTGGTGAACAGGTTGATGAAGAACAGGGTAGGACCGAAGACCAGGACGAAGAACCAGATGAATATGAAGGCCACCATGTTGAGGTTCCCGATCCATTTGATTCCCCGCTTGAGGCCGGTGGCCACCGCCAGGGTGAAGATACCGGTCAAAGCCCCTATGATGATGAATATCCCCCAGGTGCCGATCTCGAAGCCGTACTGGGCCTTGAGCCCGCTCGAGAGCTGTAGCGCCACCAACCCCGTGGTGGTGGCGAGCCCGCCTAAGGTGGCGAAGACAGCGAAGATGTCCAGCACCTTGCCGATCCGCCCGAAGATACGGTCGCCCAACACATAATAGAAGGCGCTCGAGAACTTGAAGGGGAGGTTTTTCGTATAGCAGGCGTGGGCGAGGGGGATGGTGAGCATAACGTAGATTGCCCAGGCGCTGAGCCCCCAGTGGAAAAAGGAATAGGTCATGGCATTCGCCCCGGCCTCGGCGGTTTTGGCCGCTCCGCCGAAGTAGGGGGGAGGTGTCATGTAATGGTACGCAGGTTCGGCGGGGCCCCAAAAGACTATCCCCGCGGCGATAGCCGAACCGAAGAGCATGGCGAACCAGGTGAAGGTCTTGAATTCGGGATTGTCACCGGGAAGCCCCAGTTTCATCGAGCCGAACCTTCGGCCTAAAAGGATGAAGCAGGAAACCACCAGGAGAAACACGGTAAGCAGGTACAGCCATCCCCAGTATCCGGTCGTCCAGTTGAAAACACCGCTGATGACACGGTTCATGTTGTCGGGAAAGACGGCGGCCCACACCACAAAGACAACCGTTATGATTGCAGAGATCCAGAACACAAAAGGGTCGTAGGAACGAAGCTTGCCGGTAACATCTCGCTTCATGAAGCATCTCCTTAGAAGTTTTTGAGTAAATCTTGTAAAATGATACACCCGGAATTTTAGTGCTGTCAATCAAGATTATTAATTAATCGTGATTATTCACCAAATGCCGCGCCGAACTGTGAAAAACGGGGAACAAGACGGGATTTGATTATTCCTGGTATATAATTTACCTTATCACAGAGACGGTTGGAGCGGCGCGGCTCTTCGCGGGGCGCCGAAACCCGTTGAGAATATAATCGTTAGGAGACAACAATGGCATCGATCATGCTATGCGTGGATTTTTCGAAACAGACGAAGAGAACGGTGGAGGCGGCGATAGAACTCGGTCGCGCCCTGGAGCTTCCGATTCATGTCGTTCATGTGTGCACCGGCGCAATGGGGACAAAGCACGTCGTCACCTCGGAGAAGTACAAGAGTCTCCGGGCGAAGGAAGTGGCTGACGAACAGCAGGCCTTCGAGAGTATCGTCACCGCGGTGAAAGCGAACGATCTCCCGGTAACTTCTTATATCTCCCGGGGGGAGATCGTCGACGTCCTGGTTGCCCAGGCACGGGAGGTCAATGCGGTTTACATTGTCATGGGATCTCACGGAACCGGAGCGATGTACCATCTTGTCGTAGGGAGTGTTGCCGGAGGCGTCTTGAGACAGCTCGATACGCCGGTGCTCCTCGTCCCGAGCAGGCAGGAGTAGTGAGTATTTCGAACGCGTCCTGACCTATCGGCCTACCGTGAATAGGACGGCGGCGAATACAGTTAAATCGGAAAGTCGTGATAAGCGCCATCGGCCGCTTTGAATTTGAACTCGATAAGGACCGCCGCCGGATCCCGGTTGTCGCTAAGTTTTTCCCGTAACGATGACGGTTTTATGCAGCCTGTAATCTGCCGATATAAC
>CAZXMO010000118.1:0-6762 GCA_964641125.1 uncultured Spirochaetales bacterium | reverse complement strand
CAATTTTGTATGACTTTTTTTCGCCCCAGGGAGGGCTCGATACGGGGAAGATTCATCCTCGTCGTACTCTTGTCGACCCTCCCCTTTTTTGTGGCCGTTACCCTGACGGCATCCCTCATCTCCCTCAATTCCCGGGCACGCCTTCAGGAACATATAGAATCCTCGACCTCCAACCTCCATAATCTCATCGACTCGATGTTGCGGTCGAGCATCAAATCGTACCTGAAATCCAAGATCGAAACCGGGCTCGACTTAGTCGAAAATACCGAGGGAGGTACCGGACCGGTCATCGATACCCTCCTCTCCCTGCAGGTAGGAGAGACGGGATACTTTTACGCGGTCGATTCGAACGGTGTTGTTATCTTTCACCCGGATGATTCCATCGTGGGTACCGATCAGTCGCCTAACGAGCCTGTACCAGGCCAGCTCGAGCAGCGGAAGGGATACTACGAATATATGTGGCAGAACACCTTCGAGGATACCCCGAGGAAGAAAGCGCTCTTTATGTCCTACATCCCCGAGCTCGACTGGATTCTCACCGCCACCTCGTACCGGGAAGAGTTTACCTCGATGATCGATATCGAGGCTTTGCGGGAATCGGTCTCCGAGGTTTCCATCGGAGAAACCGGCTATTCCTATATCATCGACCGGACGGGCAATGTCATCGTCCATCCCTATCTATCGCGAGACGACCCGTCGGCGCTCCTCGGCAGTGAGGAATATGAGACTCTCATATCTAACCTGTTTGCCGCCGGGGAGGGTTTTACAACGTATCTCTGGCGGGACACCACAACGACAAAGATGCGGGAAAAAATCGTAAATGTCAGCTACCTTCCCGATTTCGACTGGGTAATCGGAACGGCCATCTATCGGGGCGAGCTCAACAGGCCGATTATCACCCTCGTCATCACCAATTCCGTAATAGCCCTTATTGTCGCGGTGGTCCTTTTTCTCATCATCTACAGGATAAACACATCGATCGAAACACAACTGTCACACATCCGGGGCGTTTTGAGGCAGTCGGTGATGGGAAGATTAAGTATCCGAACCGAGCCGGTCGGTCCGTCGGAGATAAGAGAATTAGCGGAAAACCTCAACCATTTCCTGGACAGCCTCGAAGAAAAGACGAGGAACCTCTCCACTTCCCTCAAAGAAAAGGATATCCTCATCAGGGAAATCCAGCACCGAGTAAAGAACAATCTCCAGACGATCTCGAGCCTTCTCAACCTGCAGAAATCGACCGCCGGTTCCGACGAAACCCGCGCCGTCCTGACAAAAACGCAAAACCGCATCAACAGCATGGCAATCGTCTACGACCAGATCCTTCTCGACAATGGCGAGCTCGAATACGACGGTCTCGAAAACGGTGTGTTTCTGCAAAGATACATTTCTTCCATCGTCAATTCTTTCAGCCGAGAGGGAAACGGCATCACGGTAACGACCCATTTCGATACCCTTTTCCTCCGGAGAAACCAGGCCATATCCTTAGGCCTCATCGTAAACGAACTGTTGAGCAACAGCTTCGAACACGCTTTTGAGGAGGGAGAAAGCGGTGAGATCGAAATATCGTGTATTCAAGAGACCCCGGACTTGCTTCTCCTGACTGTTCGCGACACCGGAAGCAGAGGAGGAAGGGAGGGCTTATCGGATACTCAGAATCAGGATCCGACGCCCGGATCCCTGGACACGGAGCTGGTCCGCATCCTCGTCGAGCAGCTGAACGGCAGCTCTCGGGTCTTCGAGGAAAACGGATTCGAATACCAAATACGGTTTCCGGCTTCTCAGTAAGGAGTAAGGAGTGCCCCCGATCGTGGGGATAAAAATACTCCAATTGGCCGTGATAGCTTGAATTACTAAGCCTACACTGTTTTAATAAAGTCACGTTCAGCTAATACCTTGTGCACATGTGTTTTAGACCAATTCTATCCCCACGATCGGGGGCAGTCTCTAAGGAGTACGGCCGATTTTCCGGTCTGGGCTGTTCAGCCGTGGGTCACCGAGGAAATATCCGTTCGGGAAAAATCGTACCCCTTGAACAAAAGCGGTTCTCCCCTCCCCTTTGCCAGGGCGTAGGAGATGCAGTCCCCGAAATTGAGGCCCGCCGGATGGCGCCCCTTACCGAAGGAATTAAACGCCTCGAGGGCTATCTCGGCCGTTTCGGCATCGAAGGGGATGATTTCGATTTCCGCTGTTCTACACAAGAGCTTGAGGCTCACGACACCCCGGTTTCCGTACCTCGCCTGAAGGACTATGCCTGCTTCGAGATAACTCCCCGAGGAAAGAAGCCGCACGGGATATGATGCGATCAGTTCGGTGTAATGGCTGCGTTCCGGTTCATCGCAGAGAATTGCCAGCAGTACCGATGTATCGATGACCATTATTCGGGTACTCCCCTCTCGTCGTAGCCCAAGATCTCTTCAGGAGAACGGTCGTCGAGAACGGGAAGGGACGAACAGAAATCGGCGATCTCGTCGAGTTCCCGCACTAACCTCGCGCAGGAGTCCTCCCCGGCGCCCCTCTCCCGTTCCAGGGCTTCCTTGAGCGCCTCGGTAACGACCTCGGTAATCGATTTACCGGTGAGCTCGGAAAGCTCCTTCGCATATTCGTGGGCTTCGGTGTTCTTGATATTGAGGGGCACATTATCCTCCGGGAGGAATTCTTTCCTCCTTCTTCAAGGTAGCTCATTTTACATCGAGCGTCAATTCGCCGTCTCGATTATCGTTCTTCGAGAACGAAGTCGAACTCCTTGATCGTCGTGACGGGTCTTCCCGGGGGTTCGAAGCTCCACGATTCAGTGACCACCTTGAGCGCCGCCCGGTCGAGGGCGTCGTAACCGCTCGACTCGAGGAGCTCCGCGTTCACGACCCTTCCGTCCGCCGCTACGGTTATCCTCACCGCGGCGATCCCCTCCCAGCCCCACCTGCGGGCCATCTCGGGATACTCCGGGAGGACCAGGTCGATACCGGTCAGCTCGCCGAAGGGGACCCGCACCGCTGTACCTCCCGGGCCGTTTATCCCGCCCGATTCACCGCCCTCCACGGGAGGGGCGGTCCCGCCGCCGGCCGCATCGGTCCCGGTCTCCGGGTCCCACCCGCTCAAGGCACGGGAGATCCGCTCACCCGGGGCGTTCTCCTGTTCGGCTTCAAAGGCCGGTGCATCCCCGGGACCCCTTTCCCGGGATAGAGCCGACCGGGCCTCCTCCGGCGTTTCGGTTCTGCTTTCCTGAACGGGACTCATGGACGGGTCAGGTTCCGCGGTTTCCACAATCTGCGGACCTTCCCCAAGGGATATCCTTCCGACACGCAGGGGGCCGCGCCGGGTATCGATACCGGCTTCCCCCGGGAAATCTCCTAACCCGAGGAGTAATCCCGCATGGACGAGTATCGACAGGATGAGAAAGAGAGGAGCCCGGGGAATATTTCGTTTGAAAAAAGGTATGCCCGTTTTCATCGGTCCGTTATATGTGCTCATTGTACCCGCCGGGAGGGGAAGGTCAATTTCCCTTTTCCCCGGTTTTCGTGTATACTGCCGCTATGAGACGCACCCCACAGGCTTTTCTCCGAAGATTATCGAAGACGGCGGTCTGCATCGCGGCATCTGTGGTGCTGACGGCGGTTTCCTGCGCTACCCCTCCCCGATACGGGGACTCCGTGGTCACCGCGGAAGGGGACATCGCCGCCCCGGGGACCTCCTTCTACCTGGTCAAGGGCAACCGGAGCTCCTACATCAACAACCTCCTCTTCGACGAATACGCCGGTTCGATCGGCTCCGTGCTCTCCGATCATTCCCTGGTTCCCGGGGCGTACGGAAACGTCGAAGTCATCGTCATGGTGCGCTACGGTCCCGCCGAAATAACGAAGACCCTCCTCGAGTTCCGCAGGGAGTACGACATCCGCGACAACGTTACCCGGTGGGTTCAGAAAAAGTCGGTTCCCGAAGAGGTCCACCGGCTGGTCCTGACCGGCCTTGATGCCGCTTCGTACCGGGCGTCGGGGACCGAAGAACCGCTGTGGGAGATTTCGGTCACCCGGCCCGTTAACGGCGAATCGTTTAGGGAAGAATACCCCGAGCTCCTCGTATCCCTCGACCTCCACCTCGCCTCGGCTATTCCCAGGTAAGCCCTTCGAAGTAGGTCAGCCCTCCGTCCTCGAGCCTTCCCGGGAAAAAGATCCGCACCAGATCGGCCAGGACGGAAGAGGGAACGATAGACCCGGTGTCGTCGAGGTCGTTAGCCCCCGTCGCTGTCTTCCGTTTCCCTCCGGTGTAGGTCCTGCCGCCCTGAAACGACGCGAAATCGGCGATCCCCTCGTCCGCTTCCAGGGCGTCGGCATAGCTCTCCCAGTCCTCTCCGGGACGTATCCACACCTCCGCATGCCGGGCGATCTCGAGGGCCTCCTCCAGGGGAATGCGGACATGTCCCCTTCCCCGTCTTCCGGACCAGAGATACCGCCCCCCCGCGTCGGCGATCAACCGGGCCGTGAGGCTTTCCTCTCCCGGAGCAGTCCACGCGTCCCCGGCGGGGGCACCCGCGACGACCAGCGGACCGTCTTCGCCGGCACGGGACTTCAGGCGGTTGTACTCCGACGCGACGAAGTCGAATATCCCGGCGGCCTCTTCTTCCCTCCCCGTCAAAAGGCCGGTCAATGTAATCCACTCCGCCGTACCCAAGGGATGCGCCTCTTCGGCTCCCCGGTAGACTAACACCGGGAGGTTGAGCTCCAGGAGCCACTTGCGGACCGGTTCGCCGGTTTCCGGGGTGACCAGAACGGCGTCCGGCTCGAGGTCGAGGAGGAGCCCCATATCGGGATACTCCCCCGGCCGAAGCTCCGCGATTTCCCCCGCGGCTATCCCTTTCCGGATCTCTTCGGGGGCGACCTCCCCGTACCGCTCCACCGCGGCTACAACACATTCCTTTGCGAGCAGCCCGAAGGAGGACAGCGGCACCCCGGAGAAGACCGCGACCCGGCGCACCGGTGTCCGTATCACCAGGGCGTCCTCGGACCCGCCGGGGACGGTCCCGCCGCGTGGCACGAGGAGGTACCGTCGGTCCCGGCCGACCCGCACCTCGGTACAGCCCTGCAAGCGGGTTACCCGAAACTCCTCGGCGTACCGGAGAGTGATATCCGGGGCCCCCTCCTCGGCGGCTATACGGCTTCCGGCTGTACAGAGAACGAGAACGGCGATAAGGATGCGCCGGGTACCGGGTACGGAATAGTCGTGCATACCGGCCCCCTATTCGACGACCAGGACCGGGGATTGCGGTCCGTCCGAACCTTGGAGCACCGCAAGCTCGCTTCCGTCGGCGGGGTCGACGGCAATGACCTCGTCGTAGGTAAAGCTCGCCGCGAAGAGGATGTCTTCCGCCGGGTCGTATACGGTCCCCGCGTAGAAGTCCCCCGCTGGATCGGATGCGGTTATAACCGAGGTCACCCCCGCGCCGGGATCGGTGTACGCGTAACTGCTCACCCCGCCGACCCCGGACAGGTAGACGAGCCCGCGGGAGGTGTCGATACTCCCCTCGCTGTAGATCGGCGAGCCGCCGATCTCGCTCCGGGCCTTGATATCGAGAAAGGTACCGCTTCCCGGATCGGCGTCGAGAATCACAATCGCCCCGTCGTGTGAACCGTGATCCCCGGTGCAGATGATGTGGACCTCGTCCAGCGACGGGATCGCCACCGCGCTCTGGGGATTGCAGCCCTCACCCTCAGTATAACCATTTTCGATATCGATCGTTTCCACTACCGCGTCGTTCGCCGTGTCGATAACCGTTACCGTTCCCCGCTCGAATCCGAATATTTGATAATTCCAGTGGGTGTTGCAGACGTAGAGGTAACCGTTATAATAGACAGCCCCCTCGGGCCCCTGCCCCGCGTCTATCCGCTCGAGGACCTCGAAGGTATCCAGGTCCACCACCGCCACGTCCCCGGCGACAAAGTTGGGAATGTAACCCTTAGCGGTCCCGGGCTTCCGGACCACCATCCACGGGTTGGAGTTAGTGCCCAAATCGATCTTTCCCCGCCAGGCGAAGGTCGATTCGTCGTATACCTCGATGATGTTCTCCCCGGAGCTGGTTACGTAGAGCTTCCCGTCGTAGGCAAGAATGTGATTCGGCCATTTCCCAACGACGAGAACATCGTTGTATACCCGTTTCTTCGTCAGATCCACGGACTCCCCCGTATCGACGTAGTCCCCCGGGGCTATCTGTCCGCCGGGATTTCTTACGGCCTCCGGGTTTATTATACTCAAGGTCTCCGCTAAACCGTTTATGAAGAACACCTCCCGCTTCAGATCGGGGACCGGAGCGCGGGTCCCTCCCCGTCCGGGATCCGTCGGGCACCCCGAGAACAGAAGCAGGAATAGCGTCAGGACCAGGGCCGCGCAGAGTCCTGCGCAGGACCTGCGGAATCGCATCGTCGTCAGTAAGAAAATCGTATGGAACATCCTATCTCCCTATCCGGGATGGGGAACTCCCGGATATCTATATACTCTAGGTTCAATATGTTATCAACCGTGAGGACGAAGGTGATGTATTTCCCCAGGCGCAGGCGGCCCGCCGTATCGAGGACGAAGTAGCCCGGCAGGTACTTGGTGTTCGCCGCGGTCTGATACCGCCTGCTCACGTACCGGCCCCCGAGATACACCGAATGCCCCCTGTCGTGCTTCCAGGTGAGACTGAAGTTGCCCCTGTGGCGCGCCCTTCGGGGAAGCTGTTTTCCCGTGGTGACCGAGGATTCGGTCACGTCGAGGGCGGACAGAAAGGTA
>CAZXMO010000117.1:2458-6934 GCA_964641125.1 uncultured Spirochaetales bacterium | reverse complement strand
CGCGACTTCCACACCGGCTTCTTTCCCTTGAAGTACCGGTCCAGGGCGTAGTAGACGAGGACCACCAGGAATCCGAAAAAGAGGGGGGACAGGAAAATGATCCAGAAAGACTGTCTCTGATACAGGAGGTGTGCCCCCCACCCGATGAAGAAGGCGGCCACCGCGCCCACCAAGATCCAGTTGACGGTGCAGGCGGGAATCACGATCGCCGCGATCCCGGTCCCGATCAACAAGAGGGTGGGAAACATGAACAGGAAGAGAATGATGGGAGTGGCTACCGCGGTAAAGACGGGGACGATCGCCGAGATGTCGTAGAGGTTCTTGGTGAACCCTTCGATGGACTCCCGGAAACCCCCGTACATCCTGCAGCCGACATGTCCCCGGGTATCGATGAACTCGAACCGGTATCCCCTGCGCTTGAGCATGAGGCTCATGGCGAGGTCCTCGGTAATCTCCTCTTTGACCGGATGCATCCCCCCGAAATCGAAGAAACAGTCGCGGCGGAACATAAAAAACTGGCCGATTCCGAAACCGAGCCGCCTAAGCCGCCGGGAGTTGAACAGGGGAAGAGGAAAGAAGACGGTGGGAAGGTAGATAATGGGGACGAGGAGTTTTTCGGCGAAGGAACGGGTAATCTGCTTAGGTAATCCCGAAAAGGCGTCAAGATTGCGCTCCTCGATCTGAGTTACCGCCCAGCTTACCGCCTCCCGGCCGTGTTTCGTATCGGCATCGACGATGTAGAGGTACTCCCCTTCTGCCGCCTCGGCGAGCTTCTGGACCCCGAAGGCCTTTCCCTTCCACTCCGGGGGCTTCTCTTTCCCCTCGATGACCCGGAGACGGTCGTGCTCACCCTCGAGACGCCTCAGGATCCCGAGTGTATCGTCGGTGGAATCATCGTCGAATACGATAATCTCGTAGTTTTCATAATCCTGATCGAAGAGTCCGGCAAGGCATTCCTCGATGGAGTCTTCTTCGTTACGGGCGGGAATCAGGACCGAAACCATGCCCCCGTCACGGATCGTGGGCACGCGCCGGACCCGGGCGAAGTAAACGAGGTTAATAACCGCGGTCAGCAGGACGTACCCGCTGACCGCCGCTATCACTATCGCGTACCCGTTAGAAATGAGCTGTATTGTTTCTTCCATGTAGTTTTCCTCTACAGCGCTTTCTCCATGATCCGGTTGAGTCGTTTGACAAATTCGGCGGGCTTTCCCAGCTCTGCTCCCTCCACGAGGAGGGCCTGATCGAGGAGAAGAAAGCTCACGTCGTCGATGAGGGACTGGTCCTCGGTACCCTTCAAGCGCTCGACAATGGGATGTGTCGGGTTGACCTCGAGAATCGGCTTGACCTCAGGCATTCCCTTTTGCCCCATAGCCTTGAGCATCTGCTGCATCTGCATGGTCGGGTCGTTCTCGTCGGCGACGATGCACGAGGGACTGTCGCTCAGGCGGCTCGAGGCCTTTACGTCCTTAACCCTCTCGCCTAAGGAGGTTTTTATCTTCTCGAGGAGGGGCTTAACCTCCTTCTCTTTCTTCTTGTCCTTATCGGTTTTGAGCTCCTCGTCGGCGCCGCTTCGGTTGACCGACTTGAGATCGTACTCCTTGTACTTGCCTACCGCGGGGATGATGATATCGTCTATTTCATCGTCCATGATGAGGACTTCCATCCCCTTTTCCTTGTAGGCTTCGAGAAGCGGGGAGTTTCTCAGGGTATCTTCGTTGTCCCCTGCAATGTAGTAAATTCCCTTTTGGTCTTCGAGCATCCGCTCGACGTACTCGGCTAAGCTCACATACCCCTCCGTGGCGGTAGACTTGAACCGTACGAGCTCCAAGAGGGTGTCCCGGTTGGCGAAGTCGGAGTAGAGCCCTTCCTTCAAGGGACGGTTGTATTCGGTGATGAAGTCGGAATACCTGCCGGGGTTGTTCTCGGCGAGGCTCTGGAACTCCCCTAAAACCTTCTTGACCGAAGCGGAGCGGATATTCGAGAGCACCTTGTTCTGCTGAAGGATCTCCCGGCTCACGTTCAGGGGCAAATCCTCGCTGTCGATGATTCCCCTTAAGAATCTGAGATAGGTGGGCATGAGCTCTTTTTCGTCGTCGGTGATAAAAACCCTCTTTACGTAAAGCTTGACCCCGGGCTGGTAATCGGCCTGGTACATGTCGAAGGGTGCCTTCTTGGGGACATAAAACAAGGTGGTGTACTCCAGGGTTCCTTCCGCCCTGGTATGGAGGTGCAGCAGCGGATCCTCCATATCGTGGCTGATGGTCTTGTAGAACTCGTTATAGTCCTCGTCGGTGAGCTCCGTCTTCGGCCGCCGCCACATGGCGGAAGCGGAGTTGATCTGCTCGACGGTTTTTTCTTTCTTGTCCTCTTCTTTCCCCTCTTCTTTCCCCTCTCCTCCCTTCTCGTATTCGAGGAAGATGGGAAAGGGAACGTGGTCGGAGTACTTCTTGATGATGTTCTCGATCCGCCACTTCGAGGCGTAATCCTTTCCTTCCTCGTTCAGATGGAGGATTACCGTAGTTCCCTGGACCTCCCGCTCCGCCTCGTCGATGGTATACTCGCCTTTTCCATCACTAGTCCAACGGGATGCCTTGTCCTCCCCCGCTTTTCGGGTGATAACTTCGACCGAGTCGGCGACCATGAAGCAGCTGTAGAAACCCACACCGAACTGCCCGATGAGGTTGGAATCCTTCTTGGCGTCACCGGTGAGCTTGGTCAGGAAGTTCCGCGTTCCCGAGCTCGCGATGGTCCCTAAGTTCTCCACGAGGTCCTCGTCGTTCATCCCGATCCCGGTGTCGCTCACCGTAATGGTGGAGTGGTCCTTTTCATCGAAGCTGATATCTATCCGGGGCTTGAAATCGAGGGACTTGTAGGCCTCCTCGGTGATGGTCAGATACTTGAGCTTGTCCAGGGCGTCGGAGCTGTTGGAAATCAGCTCCCGCAGGAATATCTCGCCGTGGGAATACAGTGAGTGTATGATGAGATGCAGAAGCTGGGATACTTCGGTCTGAAATTGATGCTTTGCCATTTTTTTCATCTCCTTGCTGACTTTTAATGATTATTTACTGAATTATGGGAATAATTGCGCGATAAAAATATAACACCGTTTGCCTCGGGAAGGCAAATGGTTTGGTTTACTCCCGCTTACGTGATATAATTAAATTGGGGGTTTCTTATGAAGAAGACTCGATTTCCGGGAAAGATCTGCATCTCTCTTATTGTAAGCATTTTATGGGCGGCGGCGTTCCTGTCGGTGACGGGCTGCGGAGGAAGGGAAGACGCGCCGGGAGCCGCGGCCGCCGAAACCGTCGGAGAGAAAGCCGCTCAATCTGAACAGATACCGACCGAAACGGTAACAGAAGCGGAGGACCTCGAGCCCGTTGTTCCTCCCGAGCTCGACGAAGGAATCATCACCTACTTTGCCGGCGACGTCTTTATCTTAGAAGGCGGCGAATGGTGGGAAGTCGAGATCGGAGAGACCCTCACACGAAATGACAGCATCAAGACCGAGGTATCCTCCTACTGCGAGATCCAGTTCGGGGAGACCGCGGTAGTGCGGATCCAGGAAAACACCGAGATATCCGTTCGCAATCTGGGGCTCAAGGCCGGCGAAGCGAAGGTGGGTCTCGAGATGAAGCAGGGATCGGTCTTGAGTAAAGTCCAGAAGCTCACCGGCTCCGACCGGTTCGAGGTCCGGACCCAGACCGCCGTATGCGGCGTCAGGGGGACCGAATTCTCCGTGTCCTCGGATATTGGAGGAACGACCAGGCTCGCCGTCAAAGAGGGGGCCGTATCGGTCCTTCCCGCAACGGTGGATATCGACAGGTTGAAGGAGCAGACCGCCGGAAAGAGCGGGGCCGCCGACAGACTTCTCGACGAAATCGAGCGCTCCGCCCCGGTAGTAGAGGCGGACCAGGAAATCGAGCTCGACGAGAGCCTCGTCCGGGAGACCGAGGAAACCGCCCGAGAGATAGAGCAGGCGGTCCGGGAAATCGGCGCTGCCGAAGACGAACGGAAGATAGCCGAACAGGTCGAGAACCTGCAGGCGGCGGTCGAACGGAACAAGGGGGAAATGGCTCAAAAGGTGACACCCCCAAAACGGATCTCCGAAGAAACCCGTGAAGCCCTTGAAGAGATAGACAAGATTCGGATCCTCATGATAGCCCCCGCCGAAGAAACATCTCGGCCGGCACTTATCCGCCTAGCGGTCAATGTTCAGCCGAAAGATGCCGTTATCGAGCTCGACGGCGAGCGGGTCGGAATCGGCAATTTTTCCGGATTATATCCCGAGGGGAGAAATCTTTCCTTCAGGCTGAGCGCTCCCGGCTACCGGGAACACATCCTGAACGTCCTTGCCGGAGCCGATACCTCTAAGGCATACACCGTGAAGCTCGGCAGGCTGCCCGAAGCGGAGGCCGAGCCCCAAGCGCGGCAGGAGACGGAACCCGCCGCTGAAACCGAAGAACCCGCTGA
>CAZXMO010000117.1:0-2358 GCA_964641125.1 uncultured Spirochaetales bacterium | reverse complement strand
AGCCCCAAGCGCGGCAGGAGACGGAACCCGCCGCTGAAACCGAAGAACCCGCTGAAACCGAAGAACCCGCTGAGGCCGTTGCCGCGGAGGAACCGAGCGAGAAGATCGAGGTACGGTCCGTAACCGTGGAAGCCTCTCCCGGAGACGCGGTCATATCGATCAACGGCGGCCGCGCGGGGATCGGCCGGGCGTCAAGGCAGTTCGAGGAGGGCAGTGAAATCACAATCGGTGTCGAACGGAAGGGATACGAACCCAGGACCCTGAAGGTCACCGTAGGTGAAGGACGGAATACCCACTCCGTGCGGCTCGAGCCGAAGACGGTCCAGACCGACGTACGTATCACAGACGCTCCCTTAGTCGGGCGCGTGACGAGCGGCGCCGGACGGATCTTCGCCGCGGACAGAACGGGACAACTCATCGCCGCGAATCTCGACGGAGACGTCCAGTGGAGGGTCGAAACCGCGAACACACCGAACGAGAACTCCTACCCGGTCCTCATCGGCAGTCTCGTCTATTTCTCGGGATCCAAGGAGCTCGTCATTGTCGAAGCTGCAAGCGGAAATGTCGCCGCCCGCATCCCCTTAGAAGGATCCTCGGCTCACCTCTTCGGCAGACGGGTCGTTCCCTACCTCGGGGATATTCTCTTTCCCACGAACGAAGGGATCCAGATCAGGGACGGCCGGTCTGGAAGGGTAAAATACGAGGTAGCCGTACCGAACGGAAGCCGCATGACCCCGACCGTGTGGGGCGAAACGGTCGTCATCGCCAATCAGCAGGGGGCCCTGTTGATGCTCGACCCCTACTCGGACACACCCATCGTGGGCAACGTGCCGACTCAGGCGGTGCAGCCGGTGGCCCTAGGCGTTACCGTATGGGCGGACCGGGCCTTCTTTTCGGGAAGGAAGGGGACCGTGGCGTGCGTCGACTTGGCGGAGCAGGAGGTCCTGTGGGAGCGGAAGCTTCCCGAAGGGGCATCGGTCTTTACCGACCTTGGGTGTGACGGCCGGGGGCTCTACGCCTTTTCCAAGGGGACCCTCTACGTGCTGTCGGTGGAAGACGGGAGTAATCTCTTTCCGCCGCTCCTCGATGCTACCTCTCCCGCGGAGTGCGGAGGAAACCGTTTCTACTACGGAGTCGGAAACGCCTTAGCCGTGGCCGACGCCCGGACGGGAAACGAGCTGAGACGCATCCGCGTACCCGGGAAGATAATAACCGCACCGGAGGCTGAGGGATCGAAGATCGTCACCGGGACCGAAGACGGCCGGCTCCTCGTTATCAATCCCTGAGGCGCGGCCGCCGCAGCGCGGCGGCCCCGGGGCTTTCGTGTACTACAGATCCTCGGCGGGATGGATATCGCACTCATCACATGCCGCCGAGGAGGGCTCGAACTCCAGGGTGACGTGCTGAATCTGCATCGATTTGAGCACCCCTTTGATCCGCTTTTTGATATCCTCCTGCTCTCCTAGGTCGGTGTTTTTGTCGAGGACGACGTGCGCCGAAAAAAGGGTGTAGTTCCCGTCGAGCGACCACAAATGCACATCGTGGACCCCTTTGATCTCTTCTATCTCCGCCAAGCGGACCTTCACTTCCTCTATTTCGATATCCTCCGGAGCGTACTGGAGAAAGACCCGTAAGGTCCTCCTCAGGTGAGGGATGATTCGGGAAAGGACAAAGACCGTAATGGCGATGGAGAGAATGGGATCGAGGATGGGAAGATTTACGAATAAGAGCACCATCGAAACGATGAACACCCCTACCCATCCGAGGATGTCCTCCACGAGGTGGAGGAGGATGACCCTCTGATTCAGCTTTTTGCCGCTTCGAAGCCTCAATACCGCGATGAGATTGACAGTGATCCCCACGACCGCTAAGGGGAGCATCCCCCTCGGATCTACCTGCTCGGGATTCCACAATCGGGGCACCGCCTCGAGGAGGATGAATACCGATCCCACCAAAAGGACCAGGGCGCTCAACAGCGCCCCCATCAGAGAAAACCGCTTGTATCCGAAGGTCTGCCGATCGGTGGGTTCCCGGGAGGAGTACCGCTCGAGATACCAGGATACCGCCAGGGTAATAGAATCACCGAAGTCGTGGACCGCGTCGGACAGTATCGCCACGCTGTTCGTGAGGATCCCCCCGACGATTTCGACGAGGGTGAACCCCAGATTGAGAAAGAAGGCCCCTTTGAGACCCACCTCTCCTTCGCGGGCATGGGCATGATCGTGATGTCCATGGTCGTGTCCGTGCATACGCTCGCTCTCCATTCAATATCATACAATCAATCCGGAGAGGCAACCTTCCGAAACCGCTCTCGGAAACATTTTTGACGAAAACAGCGGTATCTGATACACTCTGGGT
>CAZXMO010000116.1:0-6978 GCA_964641125.1 uncultured Spirochaetales bacterium | reverse complement strand
TCGCCCGGGCGATCTACGGTGTAGATCCTATAGATTCGGGAAAAATATTCTTACGGGAACAACAGGTAAAGAATCCCTCGCCGGAGTGGTGGATCGCGAACGGAATGGCCTTTATCACCGAAAACCGCCGCGAGGAAGGTCTTCTCATGTCCAAGAGTGTCCGGGAGAACCTGGTTCTTGCCGGCCTTCGGGACATGAGACTTACCTTAGGCGCGATGGACACCAAGAGGGAGGATCGCGACAGTGACGACGTCATCGAAAGGCTCGACATCAGGACCTACGATAAGTCGAAGCAGCTCGCCCGGATGCTCTCGGGAGGAAATCAGCAGAAGTTGGTAATCGGTAAATGGCTTCTGACGGAACCGCAGGTTTTCTTGGTCGATGAGCCGACGAGGGGCGTTGACGTAGGGGCGAAGTTCGAAATCTACAACCATCTGAATCACCTGGCCGTCGAAGGCTCGGCTATTCTGTTCATTTCCTCGGAGATGGAGGAGCTCATCGGGGTGTGCGATCGTATCCTTGTTATGTGCGCGGGGAAGCTCACCGGCGAGCTCGAGCGGGACGAGTTCAATCAGGAAGATCTACTCAAGTTTGCAATCAGGAGCATTAGTCATGAACACGTTAAAACTGAATAAAGATACCTTCTACAATGCCTTCTACAAATACGGTCTGTACATCATCTTCGTCCTCCTGGTGCTCATCTTTACCGCATTCAACCGGAATTTCTTTTCAGGCGCCAACGCCGTAAACCTTCTCCAGCAGACCGCCTCTACCGGAATCGCCGCGGCGGGTCTTGTGTTCGTCCTAGTCGCCGGGGGGATCGACATATCCATGGGATCCACCATATTCTTCGCTTCGGTTATCGTCACCAATCTGACGAACCAGGGGATGGGGCTCTTCGGGGCCTTCGCGGTAGCCATAGCCTGCGGGGTCCTAGTCGGTGCGATAAACGGTTTCTTCGTGTCGGTTCTCAACATAGTTCCTCTCATCGTGACATTAGCGACTCTCTACATCGTTCGGGGTGTAGCGTTAGCCATTACCGGGGTGCAGTCACTCTTCTTCTTCAATCCCGTGGGAGATGCCGTGGCCTACACCAGGATCGGAGGGGTAATCCCGGTAGTGATACTTATTTTAGGGATAACCTTGATACTCGTTCAGGTGGTCTTGAGCCGTACCCTGTTCGGGCGGCAGCTCTACGCTATCGGGAACAACCGCACCGGGGCGCGGATCATGGGAATCAAGGTCAAGCGGAACACCTTTCTTACATACGTCATATCCGGAGGACTCGCGGGTCTCTCAGGCCTCGTCTCCGGCACGCAAGTCGGAGCCATCACCCCCACATTCGCGGAGGGGCAGGAGTTCATCATCATAACGGCGACCATCTTGGGCGGGGTGAGCCTCTTCGGCGGCAAGGGGAAGGCCTTCCCCGGGGCATTCTTAGGGGTGCTCATCGTAATGTGCATCGAAAACGGTTTGGTTATGGCGGGGACGAATATGTACCTGTATACCATTGTCCGGGGCATCGTTATCTTCTTCGCCGTGATGCTCGACTGCATGCGGAACAAGGGGGAAATCAGATGACCTCCCGGGAACGTGTTATCAAAGCGCTTAACCGTGAAGAGCCCGACCGGGTCCCTATCGATTTCGGGGGCCTCTTGGCGAGCATCAATCTCTACACCTACGAGGATCTCCTCGAGACAGTCGGTATCGACGACGGAATCGAAGACGCAATCTTGAGCAGGGAGTGGTCCAATGTTCCTAAGCCCTCGGAAAAGCTCCTCGAACGATGGGGGGTGGATTTCCGCCGGGTATGGCTCGGGGGCCCCGACAATTACGAGCCCGTGGTCGATGAGGAGGAGCAAACCGTTGTCGACGAGTGGGGGCTAACCTGGAAGCGGATCGGCAAGTACAACGAGTTCGTAAATCCCCCCTTAGAGGGCGCTACCGTAGAGGATGTGCTGAATTACCGCTTTCCCGATCCCGATGATCCCGGGCGCTATCGGGGGGTCGAGGAGTGGGCCCGGCGTCTGTACGAAGAAACCGATTACGCGGTTGTAGCGGGGCACAGTATGTTCGGGGTCTTCGAACTCGGCTGCTGGCTGTGCGGCTTCAACGATTTTCTCCCCCGGCTGTTTGTCGACAAGAAGTTCGTCCATACCTTCTTCGCCCGGGTCCTGGAAATCCAGAAGGCGATCGTCGGGCGCTACATCGACCTAGTCGGTCCCTGCGTGCAGATGATCGAGACCGCCGACGATTTGGGACAGCAGTATAATTCCATGATGAGCGCGGAGACCTACCGGGAGATGATCAAGCCCTATCACAAAGAGTACATTCAATTCATCAAGGACAAAGCTCCCCACGCGAAGATCTTCATGCATAGCTGCGGTTCGGTGCACAACCTCATTCCCGACCTGATCGATAACGGGATCGAGGTCTTAAACCCCCTTCAGCCGACCGCGCGGAACATGGAGCCGGAGAGGCTCAAGGCCGATTTCGGCGATAAGCTCAGCTTCCACGGCGGGATCGATGTAGTCGAACTCCTGCCGAAGGGGTCACCCGGCGAGGTAAAGGAAACGGTGAAAACCGTCATGCACACACTAGGGAGGGGCGGAGGCTACGTACTCGCCGCGAGTCATAACATTCAGGACGACACACCTCCTGAAAATGTCGCCGCCATGTACGAGGCGGGGTGTGAGTACGGGGAATATCCTTTGTGACTGAGGGTATGGGCGGGCCCGGGTTTTTTATTTGCGATCCAAGTGAATCGTTTCTACAAGATTAAGAGGAGAAAAGAGCTATGATAGCATTAGGAAGTGATCACGCGGCCTTTGAATACAAGGAGCTCGTCAAAGCGTATCTTTTAGAAAAGGGTTTCGAGGTCGAAGACTTCGGCACCTACAGCCTCGACCGGGTGGACTACCCGGTCATCGGCGAGTCGGTCGCCCGGGCCGTCGCGGAAGGTAAATACGAGCGCGGGATTATTTTCTGCGGGACCGGAATAGGAATTTCCATAAGCGCCAACAAGGTACCGGGTATCCGGTGCGTGGTGTGCAGCGAGCCCTATTCTGCCCGCCTCTCGCGGCAGCATAACGATACGAATGTCTTGGCTTTAGGCGCCCGGGTCGTGGGGATCGAGCTTGCCAAGATGATTATTGACATTTGGCTGGAGACCCCCTTCGAGGGGGGGCGGCACCAGAGACGGGTGGACATGCTCGATAAGCTCATCACCAAATAGGGCGGAAAATACGGAAGGGAGTATGACGTGATACCGAAAGAAAGCGGCCGGGAGTTGTCTCTGGGTGTCGATGTAGGGGGGACGAAAATCGGCATCGGGATCGTCACAGCCGACGGTGAAATTCTCGACAAGATCGAATTGAGGACCGGTCCCGATTTCACGTACTCAGTCGTGGGGGGTAACATCGTGGACGCCTGCCGGGACCTCCTCGCACACAACGATCTCGAGACGACCGATCTTACGAGCATGGGCATCGGTATCCCCGGTACAACCGATTCGGAAACGGGTGTGGTCGAGTACGCTCCGAACCTCGGCTGGACCGGTGTTCCCTTCGGGGGTTTTATTCACGACCGGATCGATGTTCCTCTCTACTTGGTCCAGGAGACGCATGCCGCGGTTCTCGGGGAATACCTTTTCGGAGCGGGAAGGGGATCGGAGAACCTGGCCTGCGTCGCCATCGGTACGGGGATCGGATGCGGGCTTATCTTGAATGGAAAACTCCACCGGGGAAGCTTCAATACCGCCGGGGAGTTCGGCCACATCCTGGTGCAGAAGAACGGAAACACCTGCGCCTGCGGACGCAGCGGGTGTCTCGAGGCCTATGGGTCGGGACCTTCCATCACCCGCCGGATAGCTTTCGGTGATTTCGAGGATCTCAGGAATGCAGGTACCGAGCGTATCTTCGCCGCCGCCCTTGACGGCCGGGAAGATGTGCGCGCCGCGATTGTCGAAGCCGTGGAATATGTGGGAATGGGGCTGGTCAATGTGGTCAATCTGTTGAGTCCCGAGAAGATCCTCCTGACGGGAGGGCTCGCCGATCAGGAGGATCTCGTCGTCGGGACACTGCGGCAATTCGTTCGGAACAACTCTTATTCGGTGGCAGCGGAAAAGGTCATCGTCGAAAAAGCCGCCCTCGGCAAGGACGCGCCGATGATCGGCGCGGCGATGCTCTCCCGGTTCGTCGAGCCGTTTTCTCCCGGGGTATACCGTCCCGCCGGGGCTTCAGGCCGAGGCGCGGAATAGGGGTAAGTGAGGTAAGTACACATGGAAGACCAAGTATCGACATATAAATTCTTAGGGATGCACTTCGCCTTCGAAGAGACCGAGCCGGTTTTGAAGGAGGATTTTACCCTTTCCGGAGGCGACAGACACACCCTCCGGGAACTGGCTAAGCAGGTACGGGAGTACGCGGAGGATCCGGTCAACGATGAACGGAAGAAACTGTGGACCAAGTCGAACGATCTTTCAGGTGTAAGGCCGATGATCTGGTTCGACGAGGTGTGCTGGCACGAGATGAACGTGGACGACGAGCTGACCCTTACAACCGGGCACCCCTTCTGCCGCCGGATCGAGGCGGAACTGCGTCAGCGGATCTATCAATGGAAGCACATGCCCGGCGACATGATCATCGAGCCTAAGATCTACTCCCCCTTAGCGATAACCAATACCGGTACCGGTCTCAAGCCGGAGATGGACGTGGTCCGCACCGACGACAAAAACGACGTGGTCTCGCGGCACTTCATTATAACCGTCAAGGACGAAGAGGACATCGAGAAGATCGGGTGTCCTAAGATAATCCACGACGCCGATCTCTCCGGCATCATCCACGAAAAATACAGAGCGATTTTCGACGGTATCCTCGATGTGGAGAAGCGCGGGGCCCCGGGTTTCTGGTTCGCCCCGTGGGACGACATCGTTATGTTCACCGGAGTCCAGGAGGCCCTGCTGGATCTGGCGATGCGTCCCGATTACATCAAGGCTCTGATTGCTAAGCTCGTCGACGTCGGACTTAGCGTTCTCGACCAGTACGAGGAACAGGGACTCCTTTCCCGGAACAACTACAACACTCGGGTCGGCTCCGGGGCCTATGCCTATACCGATCAGCTCCCGCCGACTCCCGAGGGCGGACCGGTCAAGACTGATCAGATATGGGGCTCCTGCACCGCCCAGATCTTCGCCGAGGTCTCCCCGGAGATGCACGAAGAGTTCGCCCTGCAGTACGAGCGGAAGTGGCTCGAGCGGTTCGGGCTTAGCTACTACGGCTGCTGCGAGCCCCTTCATCACAAGATGGACGAGCTCCGTTCCGTTAAAAACCTCCGGAAGGTCTCCATAAGTCCCTTCGCCGACTTAAAGCGGGCGGAAGAGGCAATCGGCGACGACTTCGTCATCTCCTACAAGCCCTCTCCGGCGGTCCTCGCCCGGAGCACCTGGGACCCCGATTCGGTCCGGAAGGAACTGACCGGGGCATTCTCGATCATCAAGGACCGGAGCGTCGAAGTGATCATGAAGGACATCTCCACCGTCCGCTACGAGCCCAGGCGGCTGTGGGAGTGGGTTAAGATAGCCTCTGAAGTAAGCGCGGAAGCCGCCGGGTAGATTTCCCCGGTACCTTTTCGCTATACTTTTTTCATGATCTACACCTTCTATATAGGAACCTATACCCGGAAAGAAGACCACGTTGACGGTAAGGCGGAGGGGATCTACATCTACTCCTTCGATACCGAGACTCTCCGGTTTACCCGGTTGTACACTCAAACGGGGATCGTCAACCCTTCGTTTCTCGCGGTTTCGAAGGACCGCCGCTATCTTTTCGCGGTCAGTGAGACCGACACCTTCCGCTCCTCCGAGAGCGCGCTCGGGACCGGGGCGGTCGCCTCGTACCGGATACGTCACGATAACAACACCTTAGAGCTTATCAATACCGTAAGCTCAGAGGGGACCTATCCCTGCCACGTCACCGTGGATTCCACCGGGACATTCCTGTACGCAGCTAATTACATATCAGGAAGTATCGCCATGTATCCGGTCGGACGGGACGGGAGGATTAGAGAGGCCTCTTCGGTAATCCGGCACGAAGGGAGCAGCGTCAATCCCCAGCGGCAGGAGGGGCCCCACGCCCATTCGGTGACCCTTGTCCCCGGGGAGCTCAGTCTCGTCGCCGCCGACCTCGGTCTCGACAGGCTCTTCGTCTATCCCGTGGATAGGCGGGCGGCCGCACTTACCCCGCCGGTCTGCACTGTCGATTTGACGCCCGGCGCGGGACCGCGGCATCTCGAGTTTCACCCGAGCGGACGGTACGCCTACTGCGCCAACGAGCTCTCTTCCACGGTTACCGCTTTTACCTACAATCCGAACACCTGTGAGCTTGCCCCATTTCAGGAGGTGTCCTCGCTGCCTTCCGATTTTTCCGGCGAAAGCGCCGCCGCGGACATCCATATCCATCCCACCGGCAAGTACCTCTATGCCTCCAACCGGGGCCACGACTCCATAGCGGTCTTTTCGATAGACCCTGTAACCGGAAAGCTCGAGCTTCTCCGCGCCGAATCGACCCGGGGAAAGACCCCGCGGAACTTCATTTTAAGCCCCGACGGTCACTACCTGTTCGCCGCGAACCAGGATACGAGCTCCATCAGCACGTATAGGATCGACGCCGATTCGGGGATGCTCGGGTATCTGGCGACGGAGAATGTTCCGACCCCGGTGTGTTTAGTGATTACTGCCCCGAAGAATGGGGTTATATAAAAGGCATATAACTTCAAAGATTGTGGACACTCACCACGAACTAACCAACTCCTTATATTGCCTGTATTGAATAAATTTACTTTTTTGGCTATATTGGAGGCAGATGGCAACTCATAACCCTGTCGTATGAGGCGAAAACAAGTCACATAATGCCCGGTAGAACCGTTCTATCGGCGGGCTGCCTCGGCGCGGCAAAAAGGCGGGCACCATGAATGTAAAAA
>CAZXMO010000115.1:0-6985 GCA_964641125.1 uncultured Spirochaetales bacterium | reverse complement strand
TGATACACCTCATCTTCTTCATCCCATTGGATCCGTGCGGGGTATTCGATCATTCTATTCCTCCGTGCTTTTTTAGTTTTTTAGGATTCCTTTACTGAGCTCTTTCTTTCCATGTACGGGTACCGAAAGCGGAGCAAAGCCCTCGCGGACCATAATATGATGAGAACCATTAATCCGATCAAGCTCCCAGCCGTTTTTCTCCAACAGCTTAACAAGGTCCTTTCCCGTCACATTATTAATATACAGCACATATGCTGTATTTGTAAGCTTATTCTCTTTATTCTCTTTACCGCAGCGATTGGAAGCCGCAGTAGCCCTTTCCGGCGGGTTCGAGTATACTCGTGCCGAGGAAGGTTGACCATGAAATCAAAGCTCTGCGCGCTTATCGTACTTCTCTTCGCGGTGGTGTCGGTTGTCCCGGGTTTTTCCGCCGACAAGAAAATCCGTTTCGCGGCCGCCGGCGGACTGGTCCTTCACAATGATTTCCTCGGTCAGACAGCCGCTTCCCAGGCGGGTACCGCCGGTGCGGGAGCGGCCTTCGCCTATCCGGTGGGAACAAGAGACCGCTTTATGAACGTGGAGATCGCTATTGCGAACTGGTACAATATATTTCCCTACCAGGGAGACTTTGCACACACCCTCCGTATCGGCTTCGGTATCCGGGTGTTCCTGAACCTCTTCCCGGCGGTCCGTCCCTACTTTACCCACGATATAACCACCGGACTCGTCTGGGTGTCGGGCCGGCAGAACTACGCCACCGCCTTGGGTGTTCTCCTCGGGCTCGGAGTGGATATCCCTATAGGCCGCTCGGAGGTCGGAGAGTACGAAGAGACCTCGTCCTTTTTCTTCGACGTGTCCCTCAATATGATAAAGGGTTCCGCCTTCGGCGCCCTCGCCGAGGGGACCGAGTTTATCGCCGCGTCCGTCGGCTATTCCTGGCTCATCGGGGCTCGGAAGCGCCGCCTTCAGGGCTAAAGCATCCAAAGCCGGTGATCAGAACCGGAACTCCATAAATTCCTCGTACATCGCCTTGATGTTGTCCAAGGGTGTATCCCGACCGATCTCCCCGCAGGCAATGACTCCCCCCTTTTCCGAGCCGAGGTGGGTGAATACGTTTCGGATGTGCTTTTTGACATCCTGTGGGGTGCCTTCGAGGGTCACATGCTGCCGGTCGAGGTCGGTCCGGAAGCAGATGCGCCCGTTGAAGTTCTTCCGGATGTAATCGAGGTCCATGATGTTGACCTGCGCGTTGATGACCTTGACCCCTATATCGATCAGGTCGGGGATGATATCGATGATGTATCCGTCGGAATGAAAATGGACGTCCATTCCGTACCCGATGACCCGGTCGAACATCTTTTTATAAACCGGCTTGAAGAATTTCCTCCAAAGCTCCGGCGAGATAAACAGATTCCGCTGGGAGCCCCAGTCGTCGGCAAAGTGAAGTCCGTCGTACCCCAGCTTGGCCCACTTGTCTATGTGTCGCAGGTGGAACTCCGTAAGGTCGTCCCGGAGGCGGTACACCTCTTTTGATTCTTCGGCGAGATCGATGAGCACCGCGGAGAACCCCCGGAGCTGCTGTATCTCCTCGAAGAACTGTATCCACCCCCCCCGGGCGTAGTACTCCTCGGAGGGTCCGTCCTCGGGATGGGCCATGTGTCCGCTGTAGAGCCGTGCCTTAGGAGGGGTTATCTCGAAGTCGGGCCACGCGTAAGAACCATACGCCGCCCAATCCGAAAGAGGCATCTCCACGGGAACCCCGTACTCCCCCATAGTCTCGGTTTCCCACAGGGTCCCGAACCCATCGTAGCCGCCCCCCTTGCGGTAATACGGGGGATAGCTCTCGGGTGACAGATCCGGCACGAAGTCCCATCCAAAATCCTCGTGAACATTCTTTAGGACGGCCCTGAGCTCGTCCCCGTAATGGAGTATCGCCGAGGGAAGGATGGCATGAGAAATAGGAGGCCTGTCCGGATAATCGAAGTTGATCGCCTTGAGTACACGTTCTCTACTCTTCATGATGGTTTTACGTCTCCTTTCTCAAATCCTGGATCTGGTTCATGAGGACAGCCCCTAAGATCAGAAGTCCCTTAACAACATACTGCCAATACTCACTGACGTTGAGCATGGTCATCCCGTTGATCATGACCCCTAGAAAAATGACTCCGATGAATGTCCCCCAGATCCGCCCCGAGCCGCCCTGCAGGCTGACGCCGCCTATGATGACCGCACTGATAACGTTGAGCTCCCACCCCCGGGCGGTGGAGGCGGTCCCCGACATGATCTGGGACGAATTTAGAAGCCCCGCCAAGGCAGCGAGGACAGCCACGAGCGCCATAATAAGGATCTTGTTCCGGGCCACCTTGATTCCCGACAGCCTTGCCGCCTCCTGATTGCCGCCGATGGCGTATACCGATCGGCCAAAGGTAGTGTAGTTTGTCAAAAAAAGCATCGCGGCAAACACTACGATGAATATGATCGCCGGAAAGGGTATGCCCAGCACATACCCGCCCCCGAAGAAGTTGTACCATTCGGGATAGGGGGTGATGGGAAACCCCTTGGTCAGCAGATTTCCCGCCCCGGTTAGGGCGGTCATCAATGCCAGGGTGGTGATGAAGGTGGGCACCTTGAAGCGGGTCCGGAATACCCCCACCCCGACGCCGATGCCGAACCCGACCGATAGGGCCGTTATCATCGAGATGATGATCGCCGCGGTCTCGGGGAGGGCCCCCGATTCAGCCGCTGAGAGGTGCTTGGTCATGTACGCGGACAGGCACCCCGCGAAGGCCACCGCCGAGCCCACGGAGAGGTCGATCTCCCCGGAGATTATGACCAGCGTCATCCCGAAGGCGATGATCCCCTGCATCGACACGTTCCTCAAGACGTTTAGCCCATTGTTGATGCTGAAAAAACCGGGAGCGACGATAGCGAAGACCGCTATCATCACCACGAGGATTATCTCGAGCATAAACTCCCGTATATCTATAGTACGCTTTATCTTCGTTGCCATTCTTCATCAGTCTCCCATACAGAGTGAGTAGAGTTCTTCGAGTCCGGTCTGCTCTGGGGTTACCTCCCCGGTGATCCGCCCGTGCTTCATGATGAGGATGCGGTGACACACCTCGAGGAGCTCCTCCAACTCGGTTGAAACAAAAATCGAGCTCAGTCCCTCTCGGCTCAGGTCCCACATAATCTGAAATATCTGCTGCTTCGCCCTGACGTCGATACCCCGGCTCGGCTCGTCGAAGATGATTACCTTCGGAGCCGTATTGAGCCAGTTCCCAATGACCACCTTCTGTTGGTTTCCGCCGGACAGGGAGGATATAAGATCTTCCATATCGGCGTACTTGATGTCGAGGGTTCGGGCCTGCTCCTCAACGCACTCCCCTTCAGCTGCCCGGGTTATTATCCCATTATCGGCGATGGAGTTCATGCTCGCCATACACAGGTTCTGCCTGATGGTGAGCCCGAGGACAAGCCCCTCTGTCTTCCGGTTCTCCGGGGTCATCGCCATTCCGAGGTCCCGGGTCACCGCGGGATTTGTCTTTGCACCGGATGGGAGAACCCGCCCGTCGAAAACGACCTTGCCGCCCGAATAGGGGTCCGCTCCGAATACGGCCCTGAGGAGCTCGGAACGGCCGGATCCGAGCATTCCGGCGATACCGAGCACCTCACCCCGCTTAAGAGAAAAACTCACGTCCTCGAAGAGGGGAGGATTTGAAAGTTTTTCTACCTCCAAGACAACCGCGTCGGAGATTCTCAAGTCCGCGGGACGCTTCCGCTGCTCCACCTCGCCGAACATCATGTCTACGATTTTCGTCGGGGTCACCTCCTCCATAGACTCGGTTCCAATAAAAAGACCGTCCCTGATGACGGTTACGGTATCGGCAATCTCACCGAGCTCCTGAAGACGGTGGGTGATGTAGATAACGGCTACGCCCTTCGTCTTGAGCTTTTTCACCAGCGAAAAGAGCATCTGGGTCTCGTTCCGTGCGAGTGCGGAGGTGGGTTCATCAAGGATGAGGACCGCCGGATTAAAGGACATCGCCTTTGCGATTTCCACGATCTGCTGCCGGCCGACGCTCAGCTTTCTCACCTGTGTCCTAACCTCGATGTCGATCTCCATCGACCGCAGACGTTCTTCCGCCTCGGCGTAGACGGTTTTCCAATCGATGGAAGTTTGACCGAGGAAACCGCGCTTGGGAAGCCTCCCTAGAAACATGTTTTCCGCAACGGATAACTCCGGGACGAGACTCAACTCCTGATACACCATGGCGATCCCCTTCTGGAAAGCATCGCTTGGATTGTGGAGCATGATCTCCTCGTCGTTCAGGCGGACCGTTCCCTCGGTAGGGCGTATGGCCCCGGAAAAAATCTTCATGAGGGTGCTCTTCCCGGACCCGTTCTTACCTATAACGGCATGGACCTTCCCGCCGTCAAAAACGGCGGAAAAGTCCTTTAATGCCACAGTGCCGGGATATACCTTGGTCAGGTTTACTGCTTCGAGTCTCGAGTTCACATTATTCCTCCCGGCACCATCATTTATTCGGTAATCGACTTGAGCCATGCCTTGAAATCGTTAATGGCCTCTTCGTCGCCCCGTACCAAGGGAAGGCCGGGAACGATAATTGTGTCCTTGACCGGTTCAGCCTTGAGGGCCTTGACAGCAAACTCAACACTCTGATATCCGATTTCCATCGGCTGCTGACCGGTAACCGCCTGCAGGATGTTATCATCGGAGAGGAGGAAATCCGCCATTTGTTCCGACACGTCGATACCGAAGACCGCGACTTCACCGGCAAGACCCGCGTTCTTGACCGCTAGGACAGCACCGATGGTTCCGCCCTCGTTAGCCGCGTAGATGACATCGAGATCGGGATTAGCCGTCAGGATGTCGCCAGCCCGCTGAATAGCGTCCTCGGGAAGCCATGCGTCCTGCTGAGCCACGACCTCGACACCGGAGAGATCGGTAATCTGATCGAGAAAGCCGTTGACCCGGGCGTCGGAAATTTCAGGAAGGAGGGCCTTGAAGCCGAGGGTAGCGACCTTGGCCTCGCCGCCGAGCTCGTTCTGGATGTATTCCCGTCCGTACTTTCCGGTGGTTGACCCGAGCTCACTCTGGCTCGAATTGATGTAGGATACCGGGAATTCCGCGTCTAAGGGGGAATTATAGGTTACGACCTTGATCCCCTTGTTATCGGCCTCTTTCAACGCGGAAACCGAAGCCGTCGCGGAGAGGGGAGAAATACAGATTGCATCCACACCTCGGGAGATGTAGGTGTTGACTAGCTGGATCTCCTTATCCTGGTTGTTGTTGCTGTTTCCTTCCATGAGCTCCACGCCGTAGTCTTCGGCGGCCTTTTTCATACCCATCTGGATGACCTTGAAGAACTGATCATCCTGGAAGATGATTCCGGCAATGGTGAATTTTTCGTCCTTCTGTTCCGCTCCGGACTCCTGCTGTCCGCCTGCGAAAACGGCTGTCGCCGCTACACAGAGGACAAGGGCAAATACTACAATTCGTTTCATACGAATCCTCCTTTGGAATTTTCCTATGAGGAATGCAATCAGTATGCCAATTTCACATTCGTTTGTAGAATAAATAATTTATTTTTTGTAATTATTTATAGAGCAAAGACTTTTGAGACGGCAGTGTCCCGCCGGGACCCGCCGATAGCCGCACCTCATTCCTGTATACTCCAGTACCCGGTGGATACCCGAGTATACACCCCGGTGTATAGCCGGATACCCAGCTGGGACATCCCGAAGACCGCCGACTATCCCCGTTCCTGTCCGATTCCGTACTTGTCGAGCTTTGCCTGCAGTGTCTTCCGGGTCACTGCGAGGCGTCGGGCCGCCTCGGACTTGTTACCCCCGCAGTCGGTCAAGACTCCTTCGATTATTCTGCTCTCGTAATAGGAAACAACTTCTTCCATCCTCTCGCTCAAAGGACCCTCCCCGGAGACGGCGAGGCCGAAGGTAGACACCGTCTCCGGTTCCGCCCTGCCGCATCCCTCGTCCTGGGGAAAGATCGGATTCAGCTTTCCGTCTTCCGCGAGGAGGACCGTCTGGTTGATAACATTCTTGAGTTCCCGGATGTTCCCCGGCCAGGAGTATGACGATAAAAGATCGTACAGCTTAGCGTCTGCTCTAATACCCCTCTTGACGTACCGTTTGGAGAAGAAGTCGATGAAGTAATCGATAAGCGGAGGTATATCCTCAGGTCTTTCACGCAAAGGGGGGAGATGCACATTTATGACGTTGATTCGGTAGAAGAGGTCCTTCCGGAATAACCCCTGCTTCATGTGTCGCTCCAGGTCCCGGTTTGTGGCGCATACGACCCGGACGTTCAAGGTAATCCGTTTCGTCCCTCCGACCCGCTCGAAAGTCCCCTCTTCGAGGACCCTCAAGAGCTTCGCCTGGGTAGTTGGGTTCATC
Source organism: uncultured Spirochaetales bacterium (assembly GCA_964641125.1). Classification (GTDB taxonomy): domain Bacteria; phylum Spirochaetota; class Spirochaetia; order SPDA01; family CAZSGZ01; genus JBKHAJ01. Next base: position 547 of record CAZXMO010000115.1, on the reverse strand, counting down.
TCCCCGATCTCGTCCAAGAAGAGGGTCCCCTCATGGGCGAGCTCGAACTTTCCGGGCTTACGCTGATGTGCATCAGTGAAGGCCCCCTTCTCGTGACCGAAGAGTTCGCTCAAGAGAAGGTTCTCATCGAGGGCGGCGCAGTTAAGGGCGACAAAGGGATTCTCCTTCCGGTTACTAGTGTAGTGGATGTACTGGGCAAGGACCTCCTTCCCTACCCCGCTCTCTCCAGTGATCAGAACGGTTTCTTTCGTGTTCTTAACCTTGTCCACGACGGTCAGAGACTTGAGAATTCCCTCGTTCCGGGTAATGAAATCGGCGGACCGCAGGTTCTGTTTGACCTCCTCCTTCAGATAGGCATTCTCCGACTTGAGGTTCGAGTACTCGAGATTCTTCGAAACGATCTCGAGGAGGCTCGTATTGTCCACCGGTTTCAGAACGAAGTCGGAGGCCCCTTCCTTCATCGCCGACACCGCGTTGTCGATCGTCCCATAGCCGGTAATGATGATGACCGGGACCTCTTCCTCGATACACCGTATGGCCCGCAGTA
>CAZXMO010000114.1:0-7017 GCA_964641125.1 uncultured Spirochaetales bacterium | reverse complement strand
TTTGTGTCATCAAAACTCCCAAACCTTCCGCGTCCCCCTTTTCGAGTAACTCGACCGCCTTGAAAACCGTTTGTTTATTCTGAAGTCCAAGATGTTCACGCACCTTTTTATACACACCTTCTTTATACACACCCCCCGGAGGATCCGAAAAAGCCCGGCGCAAAGAGTTAAGTATATGTACCGTGTCCTTCTTTCCGCCCAAATCGATGATAACGAAGTACAGTACCCCGCCGACGGGAATTTTTTCGACCTTTATTTCATTCCCGTCGTAGGCGATACGTATCGGCCTCTTACCGTAGGCGCACCCCTGGTCCATACGCCCGCATTTGGAAGGAGTCGTTATCTCGCCGAGATACGCAGTCTCCATTTCTTCCCGGATGCTTAACCCTAGGTTGTACGCCTTGTTGAATGCACGCACCGTCAGGACACCGACGGCCGCACTGGATCCGAGGCCCCTCATCATCGGCAGGTCGGTGGTGTAATTATCGATTTCCAGACCCCGTACCGAAAACCGGCCGGCTATACGGTACACGGCTCCGGCGATGTAACTCCAGAACCCGCCGCTCTCGGCCGTTTCCAGGAGCACAGAAAGGTCCATCTTGGTACGGAAAATTGTACGCTCCCCGTTTATCGAGGTGCTGCTGAAGATAAAATCATGATCCCTACGATAAACATGAGCGTATAAACCCCGGTCAAGGCCGCAGCTTACCGTATAACCTCGTTCGATAGCCGGATCGGTTTTTCGGTATTCCGCCGCCCAGTCCGAATGCTCGCCGAACAAGCAGATTCGCCCGGGAACGAACAGCTTACCGACAGGTTCTTTCTTCTCCCGCATACGGCGCGTCCTGTATCGCGTATTGTAGGCTTCCCATTAAAGGTCTTTTTGTTTGTTACAATAAGTATATACGGCCGAACTGTGTTTCGCAACATTGCACCGTTGAGAAAATCACTACTCATCCTGAAATTGCTCGGGAACCGATTTAAGAGTATACTCTCTCACATGAGCTCTAGGAGAAACAGATTTTTCGCCCTTACACTCCTTTCCCTCCTCGTTTTTACAAGCTGCGCCGCATGGGGTGCGCCGGAGAACCACATATTCTTCGTCGTCGGTGACGGCCTCGGGCCGGAGCACGAAGAATTGGGCTCCTATTATCTTACCGGCTCCCCGGATTCCCTCGAGTTTCACAGCTTTCCCTACACAGGCGGGATACTGACCGCCTCCGCGGACAGCGCGGTTACCGACAGCGCAGCGTCGGCTACAGCCTACGCCACCGGACAAAGCGTTAACAACGGGGTCGTCTCGGTCCGGATTCCCGGAGATTCCGCGGACCTCGTAACACTCCTCGACCTAGCCGGGAGCTCCGGCTTTTTGACCGGGGTCATCACCACTTCTTTCCTTACCCACGCAACACCTGCGGCCTTCCTGTCCCATGCCTCGAGCCGGGACAATTATTCTGCGATCGGAAGGGGCGTTCTCTCCTCCGGTGTCTATTGGATGATGGGAGGCGGCGGAAACGGACTTACCGAAGCGTCCTTAAGGTCGGCGGGGTACGAGGTAATCACCGACACGGCGGACCTCGAGGGACGGCACGCCGTCAAGACGGCCTTCCTCTACGGAAACAGCCACATCCCCTATGTAACCGACAGGACCGGTTCCGATCCGGCGCTGACCCGGATGGTTAGCGCCTATCTCGACCACCTCGATGCGTCGGGAATACGAAAATCGATCGTCATGATCGAAGCGGCCCGGATCGACCACGCCTCCCACGACAACGATGCGGAACGGACAGTCCACGAGGTCTTAGAGCTCAATACCGTCGTCGAGTCACTCGGCGCATGGGCGGACACCCGGCCCGCCGGTTCGAGAATAAGCATCATCGTTACGGCGGACCACGAAACCGGCGGGCTCACCGTCACCTCGGGAAACGGGGCGGGGAATCTCCCCGACCTTTCCTGGTCTACCACCGGGCACACCGGGGCTAACGTCAACCTGTACATCGATGCACCCCTCCTCCCCGAAGCTACCGGACCGATGGAGAACGAAGAGATCTTCGAGTACCTGAAGAGCCTGGTTTACCCATAACCGTCCCCTCGAGGATAATGGGGAGCATATCCCGCCTGCCGCGGAAAGAATCCTCCCCCGGCCTCAGGGTGACGGCGGGGAACACTGCCGGGACCAGTTTTCCAGCCGGAGGCCGGGTATCCTTCCGAACTCCGACTCATTGTTCGTGACGAGCACGCCGTCGTTCGCGAGAACGATGGAAGCAATGAGCAGATCATTCGGACCGACGGGGGCCCCTCTTCTCTCGAGATCCGCCCGTATCCTCGCATAGACGTACGTTTCTTTGTCGTCAAAGGGAATTATTTCAAAGGGAAATAAGAACTCCATTACCCGTTCGGTATTATTCTTCGTATCTCTACTCTTGTGTGCGCCGAATAGGAGCTCGGCTTTGACAACGGAAGGTATCTTTACTTCATCGGGTATTTTCCCAAGGAGTACTTCCTTGACCCTTGGATTCAATCCCTTGAGATAATAGATACACATATTGGTATCGAGAAAATACGTCACAGATCTTCCCGTTTCGAATCCCGTATAAAATCTATCTCTTCGGGGATGTCGAAGGTTTCATCCTGAACGGATCCGTAGAGTCGGAAAAAATTACCCGGCCATCTTTTTTCGAGGGATTCCTTTACCTTGGTCACGACATATTTGGATATAGAGAGGTTTTCCGCCTTAGCTCCGGTTTCTATTCTTTTAAGAGTTTCTTCATCGACATAAAGGGATAATTGAGGCATATAATCTCCTTATGTTATATAATATACTTGTTTTTTCAAGAGATCAAATCTTTTCCTAACCCCGGCGGATTAGGCTCTTCAACGGCTGAAAAGGGCGCGCACCTCCTCTTCGGAAAGTCCGCCGAGGCCCCCCTCGTCCGCCCTGATCAGGGTGTCGGCTAAGTTCCGCTTGTGCTCCTTGAGACGGAGGATCTTCTCTTCGATGGTCCCCGCTGTTATCAGGCGGTAGGCGATGATCTTTTTGATGCGGCCTATCCGGCGGGCCCGGTCAACCGCCTGGTATCCTGCCGGGCCAAAAGGGGAGCTGCTTCGAAACCCGGTGTCCGCGGGGTCAATACTCGTACATCCCGATATCGACATTCGTGCCGATGTGACGGGGGTTGCCCGCGAAGTCGAAAAAGTCTGCGATGCCGTCGGAGGTGTCCCCGTCGCCGTTTAAGTCCCCGTCCACCGACTCGTCGAAGACCGAGTCCGTACCCCCTTCCCGGGCGGGGCTTCCTGACCGGAGATTAAAATCACCGGCGGCGGCATCCACAAACAGAGGATCTTCGTCGATGTATCCCGAGGTGAAGGCCTCTGAGGGATTTATTCCGTCGTTGGGCGGAATTGAGTCCTGGACGATGCAGCTGAACATTTTACCTTCGAAATTCCCGATCTGTCCGCCGACGGTGATCTGTAACCCGCTATTTGCCGTGTTTTGCCAAAAAATGCAGTTACCCAGGACGGGATCTGTTTTCATTGACTCGACTTCGATATAGAGCCCGCCGCCCGACGTGTCAGCATGGTTTTTAACGAAGTTCGAATTGAACAGCCGAGTCATATTTATCGCAGCATCCTGTATCAGTACGTATACTCCTCCACCGCGGTTATCAGTGTCACCCGACGCCGCATTCCCGGTTATGAGGGAATTGAGGAGGATCAAGTCCGCCTGATGGATGTAGATTGCTCCGCCCCTGTCTTCGACGGTATTACCGGAAAAGACGCACCGGTCGAAGTAGAGGGCCGTGGGAGAAAGGGTCTGGTTTCCGTAGACCGCTCCGCCCCGGCCGGCGGTGTGACCGGTAAAGGTGCATCCGGTAAATACCGCCCGGGGGGTGTGATGGAGATAAACCGCTCCCCCGAAATCGGAGGAATCCGGCGGATCGATAACGTTGTCCGTAAAGTCGGTGTCGATAACGGATATCGTTGTGGTGGTGACGTAGAGGCCCGCCCCCTTGGCAAAATAGTCTCCGAGGAGGGCGTTTCCGGAGAAGGTGCAGCCGGTAATTCTACTCTCAGGTTCCGCGGTGTTTACGCACACCGCCCCCCCGTCGCCGTCGGCCGTAGTTCCCGCGAGGTTTCCCGAAAATATGCACTCCTCGAGGACCACCGTCGTCCCCGCGTCGTAGTATACGGCCCCGCCGTCGTTCACCGACAGGTTCCGGGTAAAACTGCAGTCTTCGAACACCGGGGCGGAGGTCCCTCCATTGTATACCGCCCCGCCGTAACCGGCCCCGTAGCTCATGGAGTTGTACCGGAAGGTGCAGTTGCGGACCGTCGGTGAAGAGTCGATGTTAAACATCCCCCCGCCGCTTCCGTCCACCGCGTCAGCGCCGGTGGGTGAATACCCCCCCTGGATGACGACGCCGTCGAGAACGGCGGTCTCATCGAGCGCCGCGATAGACGGATGATAAAAGATACGCTTGGCATTATCCGCGGTATTGGTAATCGACAGGGTTGCCCCCGAACCGGTGACGTCGTCGTCCCCGGCGTAATCGCCGCTCAAGATTACCGGATGGGCGGCCGGGTCCCGCTGTTGGATGATCCTTTCGGTCCCGGCAAATCCTCCGTAGACCGCTACTCCGTTCTGGAGGGCGAAGGCGGCGGTCTGGTCCGGCACCGTCGATCCGCCCGGAAGGAAGGCCGGATCGGGATAGTAAATTCCCTCCGCTACCCAGACTTCGGCATAGCCCTCCGCCGCGGCGTAGTCGATTGCCGCTTGGAGACGGGGAAAGGCGTTGTCCCAGTCGGTTCCGGTTCCGGTTCCGTCGCCGGCCGATCGCGCGTCCACATAGACGTGGGGATTCTGCTGAGGAAGAGCTAAAAAATCGGGGTTGAAGGGGTTCGCGATATAGAAAACATCGCAGCCGCCGAATCCGAAAGCCGCCGCAAGGAGGACCGTTAAACACATCGCCGCGCTCTTCATGACACTTTTCATGACACCCTTCCTCACAACAGCCGCACCCCCACGGAAAACCGGTAGCCTAAAGAAAAAGGTAACCCGATCGTGTAGAACAGGCCGTTCTCGACAAAGATATGGGAAACCGGTTTCCATCCGGTAAACCACGAGAGCCCTATCACCGGCCCGATCTGAAAGACCGCCGAGGGAATGCTGTCGAGCATACTGTTACGGACACCGAAATCGGTCTGCATGACGAAGGCCCCTCCCACATACGGCTCGAAGCCCCGGGACCGGGAAAGGATATACGCCCCTTCCACGAGGACACTCAATACCGGTTCGGTCCCGTCGAGGATACTGAAACCCGCTAAGGCCGAAAGACTCAGCTTTCTCTCAAGGATCACGGTATTCACACCGGTCCATACGAAAGCCCCGCCGAATCCCCGCACTTCCGCCGACCAGTCGTTCGTTTCCGGTTCGAGCCGGAATGAACCGGCATCTGAGGAGGCCTCCCGGGCGGTCTCGAAATCCGGATAGAGGGGAAACACAATCTCGACCTGCCTGTTCCGCCGTGCTTTCTCGATCGTCCGAAAAACGGGGACCTCCCGAATCCCGAAGAGCTGAACGATCTCGATCCGATATCCGCCGGCTATCAGATTGTCCATGACTCCGACATTGTCCCCCGCCCGTTCGCCGTCGATATATATCCGGTAGGAGCCGGGGGCACCGGGGGAAAAGACAAACCCCTCAGCCAAAGGTCCCGAGGGATAGGGCACGCCGACGGTCTCTCCCTCGGATACGGTAAAGATCGTATCGTATACCTCGATATAGGGAGCCTCACCGCTCCGCCGTCCCCGGACCGACAGCCGATGGGTCCCTATTTCAAGGATTTGCGGCTCCTCGGGGTCGCTCTCGAGGAGGACACCATCGACGAAAAGCCGGAAGTCGGCCTTCGGGCCCTCCCGTTCGAATTCCGCGTACCCGTACCGGATTAGTCGGAACTCAACCTCCGCCTGCCGTTCCCGCTCCACTGTTACCTGCTCTTCATAGACGGAAAATACATCGTCCCCGTGTACCTGATCGATCCTCATACGGTAGGTGCCGGCCAGAAAAGTATCCACGGCCGTGATATTCTCTCCGAAAAGGATGTCGTTGATATACACGAGATAGTCTCCCGGGCCGTCCCCGGCATTCCTGAAGACGAGGGACCCGAACTCGAGCTCCCGTCCGAGAAACTTTTCCAAAAGGGACACCGAGAGGTCGTCGGCAAGGGAGAAGATTTCCAGGCTGCTCGTAACGCTCCCCTGCTCGACCATCTCCACGCGGTCCTTTTCGGTATCGTAGAGGAGGAGGGTCACGGTGTAGGCGCCGCCGTCGATATCGACACGCCCATAGATAAGATGATCGAGATCGTACAGCTCGAGAAACTCGGGAAGCTGAGACTGTCCCCGCGGGTAGACCTCGGGATCGACAAGGACGTATCCCTCGATGAATCGCAGAGTCCATTGGATTGACGAATGGACGGAATCGCTCAAAAGCGGGGCAATCGAGTCCTCCTCCGGATGCCAGAGGGGAAGAGCGGCGATCCGCACATTCGATATGACCGCGTCCTGGGAAAATACCTGTACGCCGCAAACGAGAATCAGAATGATAAAGCCAAGGGTCGGGAGAATTTTCCGCATCACTCCGTCCGGTGGCCCATTATACACGAAATGAATGTTAAATCAACTATACATATTGATTTTTTAAAATAGACTGACCGGATAGGATACCCGAAGCAGGTTTTTCGACTTTTCAGTCCAAGAACTGATAGAGGGACAGGAGCGCGGCAAGCACCGTGATACCGCTGATACCTAAGGCAAAGAGCCGGTTGAATTTCACATCGAGCCGTTCCAATCGCCGCTCGAAAGAATCAAACCGCTCGTCTCCGGCCTCGAACCGCTTGTACATCCGGTCGAAATGCTTGTCGATCTGCTCAAAACGTTTATCGACCTGGTCCAACCGCTTGTCGACCTGGTCCAACCGCTTGTCGACCTGGTCCAACCGCTTGTCGACCTGGTCCA
>CAZXMO010000113.1:0-7039 GCA_964641125.1 uncultured Spirochaetales bacterium | reverse complement strand
GGCGGTTCTAACCGGATCGCCAAAGAGGAGGATTTCATGAAGAAGACATTATTGGTTGTGGTGTTGCTCTGTCTTGCCCTCGTGTTGGTTTGGGGCGAAGGGAAGAAGGAGAAAACGGGCAAAGATACTCTAAGCATTATCTGCTTCCAGGGGTATGCGGAAGATGCTTGGGTCGAACCGTTCGAGGAGGAATACAACTGTGAGGTCAAGGTAACCTATGCAGGAACGGTAGAGGAGCACTTTACGAAGGTAAAGGCGGCTCCGGAGGAGTACAACATCGTATCCATAGATTCGGGCCGCGTCCAGATGTATTACGATGCTGGTCTTATCAAAGCGATCGATACCGATGACCTCGCGAATTACGGTAAGATCGGCGAGTTTTTCCGGGATCATCCCTACGGTCAAATCGTGGAAGGAGAAAAACTCCATGTGCCCATCGTGTGGGGAACCCAGACAATCACGGTCAACACCGGTGAAATTCCCCAAGACAAGCTGGCTCCTTATGTGTCCGGCAGAACAATTTCCTTGGACATCCTTACCGCTCCCGAGTTCAAGGGCCAGTCCGCTTTCTTCGATGAGTCGACCAATGTGGTTTCCATCGCCGCGATTCACGCCGGCATCAAGACTCCTTTCAACTTTCGTACCAACGACTGGGATAAGGTGCGCAACCGGCTGGCCGCCTGGAAGAACAATGCCCGAACCTTCACTACCGGCCTTGACTCGGAGTTCGGAGTACTCGCCGGAGGGGATGCCTATATTCTCCTCGGAGGAAACGACGCTCTCTTGAATATAAAGCTCGAAGAAGCGGGAATCCGGGATAACTTCCAGCAATTCGCCATGACTGAAGGAACTATCACCTGGATAGACGGTTGGGTAGTTACCGAGCCGACCGAGGGGCGATCATACGAGCTGGCGCTTGCCTATATGGACTACATGATCGGCCGTCAGGGACAGAGGGAGCTCGCCGAGCTCGTCGGTTTCGGAATCGTCAATCCCGAAGGCGCGGAAGGGTTCAATCCTGTCGTCCTGGACAGCTGTTACTGGTACGGCGAGGATATCAATGACTTCCCCGCGCCCCTCCATGTCATGGTTCCCGAAGAGGACCCGGGCAGGAGAGTGGAACTGTGGAACAAGGTAAAGGCTTCCCAGTAAGCTAAGTATAGAGTTTGAATGCAAGGCCGCCGGGCCCGCTTGTAATTCGGGTGGCTTCGGCGGCCTTTTCACCATATAATAATAACCACGAAAGGTAATGCTATGACGGAAACCCCGCAACAAGTCGGTAACGATGTTCCCGCCATCGAACTGAAAAAAGTTAACAAAAAGTTCGGAGACGTTGTTGCCGTCGAGGATTTCAGCGTTCGGATAGGTAAGGGTGAGTTCTTTTCGCTTCTCGGGCCTTCAGGCTGTGGAAAAACGACGACCTTGAGGATGATTGCCGGGTTGGAGGCGGTTACTCAAGGAATAATTTATCTAGACGGTGAAGACGTGACGGGAATTCCTTCCTACCGGAGGAATGTCAATACCGTTTTTCAGGACTATGCGATTTTTCCCCATATGAACATTTTGAAAAATGTCTATTTTCCCCTCAAGATGAGAAAGATCCCCCTTGAGAAGGCGCTTCCCGATATTCGGAGAATGCTTCAACTTGTAAACATGGACGGCTACGAGAAGCGTCTTCCCCAGCAGCTTTCAGGAGGGCAGAGGCAGCGCATAGCTTTGGCTAGGTCACTGGTCAATAAACCCGCTGCCCTTCTGCTCGATGAGCCCTTAGGCGCCCTCGATTTTAAGCTGCGGATCGCAATGCAGAATGTCCTCAAGGATATCCAGAGAGAGGTCGGAATTACCTTCGTGTATGTTACCCATGATCAGACCGAGGCGCTCACGATGAGCGATAGGATTGCCGTTATGAAAGACGGGCTCGTTCAGCAGATCGGATCACCGGGGGAGATCTACACGCATCCGGCTACGGCCTTCGTAGCTTCCTTCATAGGAGATATGAACTTCATCTACGGCACATACATTGGGGAGGAGAAGGATGGTTTTGCCGTGGAGGCGGCGGGGAAAAAGATACAAAGCACGCAGGTCCGGAAGGATTTTTCGAAGAACGACAAGGTCCTTTTATGCCTGAGATCCGAGAATATCGTCCTCAACCCGGGCAACGGGGGAGTAAAATCCTCCGACAATGTTCTCGACGCCGTGCTTTCCCGGATCGTTTTCCGGGGGGCCGACTACGAAGTCACATGTACTTTCCCCGGCGGCGAGGAGCTTAGGGCGGTGGTCTCCGCAACGGAGTGGGATAAGCGGCTGTCTCTAAACGATTCGGTCAAAGTCGGGTGGGACGCCGATGACGTTATTGCTTTTCCCCGAGAGGAAGAGAGTGACGTGCTCGATTACGGCGGGGGGGAGGAGTAATATGAATGGGGTAAAATATTCGAGCCCCCGTGCCCTGTTGAAGGGATCGCCGATTCTTTTGTGGATGATCCTCCTGGTTATACTTCCTTTGGGCTCGACCTTTATCATGAGTTTTTTTTCCAGCGAAGGGCTCTTTATAGAACGGGATCTGACCTTGAGGAACTACGCGGCTTTTTTCACCGATTCGCTGTATCCGAGAATACTTGGGAAAACCCTGCTCCTCGCCTCGGGGATCGCATCATTGGCTATGCTCATGGCCTATCCACTCGCGTACATGGTTGCGTTCAAAATCAAGAGAGGCAAGAACCTTCTTTTTATGCTGAGTATCGTCCCCTTGTGGGTCAGCTATCTGGTACGAATCATCGCATGGAGGACCATCCTCGGGAATAGGGGGGTCATCAATACCATCCTCATAAACCTAGGAATTATTCAGGAGCCGCTGGAGATATTTCTCTACAATCCCTTTTCTATCATCATAACTCTTACCGCCATCTGTATTCCCTTCGTGTTTATCCCGGTCTATACATCCCTCGAGAGGATACCGAAGAACCTCCTCGATGCGGCGGGAGATTTGGGAGCGAATGGGAGCCGGTCCTTTCGAGAGGTGGTGCTTCCAATCTCGGTTCCCGGTATGGTCACAGGCTTCATTTTCGCATTCATTATTTCCCTGGGAGATTATATCATTCCTCAGCAGTTGGGCGGAACTTCGGGCATCATGTATGGAAACCTCATCTGGAGTCAATTCGGATTCGCCTTCAACTGGCCTCTCGGTGCCGCCTTGGGATTCATCCTGTTTGGATTAGCGGTGACCATTTTGGCTCTCACATCGCGATACGGATCAACCGAAGGAGGGGTGTTAGCGGAATGAAACGGCGTACACGCCTCGAAAAGAGGTCTATCGGTTTCAAGGTTTATGGGTTTTTCGTTTTCTTCTTTCTGTATTTGCCGCTGCTCGTGGTGTTGATATTCTCGTTCAGTCCCTCCCAAACAATTGTGGGGCTAAGCGGATTGACCTTGAATTGGTACCGGGCGCTTATTGATGACGCGAACCTGTTAAGGGCTTTAGGAAACTCCATAATCGTGGGGATTGCCGCGGTTTGTATCTCGATGGTATTCGGTACCGCCGGTGCAATTTTCTTTAACCGAGAAAGGTTTCCGGCGAAAGGGATCTTTCGGACCCTCATTCTCCTTCCCTACGTTCTTCCCGGAATCATCGTCGGTATCAGCCTTCTGATATTCTTAAAGAATATCGACGTCAAGCTGTCTCTAATTACGGTTCTTTTAGGGCACGTTTCGTTTACGACTCCGGTCATCATGTTTCAGGTTACCAGCAGGCTCCAGAGGATGGGGCCGACCTACCGGTGGGCCGCCATGGATCTCGGAGCGACTCCCGGACGAACCCTGTGGTACGTTACCCTTCCCATGATCCGAACAGCCCTTATCGGAGGGGCCCTCATGGCGTTCACGATTTCCTTCGACGAGATCGTCATCTCGTACTTCGTTACAGGATCGCAGATGACCCTTCCGGTGTATCTCTACGGAATGATGCGTTTCGGGCTGACTCCGAAGGTGTATGCGATCTCCACGATAATACTCTTTTTCTCGTTAGGTTTGATTCTGCTTATGTCGCGGTATTTGGGAAAATCAGATATAGTCCACGTTAGGAAGAGGCAGCGGGTATAGACCGGGGCGGGAGAAAACTCATGGACCCGGCCCGGTCCGCCGCTACCCGATAATCTCGGTGTCGATGTCGAGCCACCGTGCCGCGGTCAGTATTTGTTCGGTCCGGGAGCCCGGTACGGCAATCCAGTGCTGACTGACCCCGTGTTCCACCGTTCGGTCGATAAACTCCAAGACCTCTACGGAGGGTGCGAAAACCGCATGAACGGTATCTTCGAGCTTGACTGGGCCGGCTAACGATTTTCCCGTGACGATGGTCCATGAGAATCGGCCGGTATGGAATACCGAATTGACGAGGGTTACGTCTCCGGGTTTCATCTTGAAGCACGTACACGCTCCCGGAAAGGTGTCGGTGGTCTTGTACTCTACGTCGGGAACAACCGAAATAGGATTATCCGGATCGGCCAAGCGGGTATCGTGATATCCCGCGTGCCCCAATAGCAGCTGATTTTCAGTAATATCCACCCCTAAGACTTCGGTATACAGCACCGGGGAACCGGTTAAATGTTTTAAGATGTACATGGCGGTTCCCGCCGAGACATCCGCTTCCATGGAGACCGTAAAGTCGGTTGCCGATAGATCGGGATTATCGAGGCTCGGCCTCAATCCGAAGGTCTCATGCATCTCGTCGATGACGTCGTTTAGTGCGAGGACCCCCAGCTTTTCTTCGTCCCGAATAGTTTCCAGGGCCAGGGCGTATCGGATCCCTTCCTCGAGGTTTCTTTCATCGACTCCGATATCCCATCCCAGCTCACCGATCTTAGAGACAAAAGAATCGATTCTGCTCCGAGGAACGGAGGCCGCCGTATTCTTTACCCGTTCCAGCTCGAGGTACCGGGTCTCCGTTCCGTATCGCCTGCGGAGGGCGAAATCGTCCACGAAGGTCGTTGACATCTGATCGCAGGGGAAGGGGAGGATACCCACCCTAAGCTCCTTGAGGAGCGTCCGGATATGGAGGGCGGAAAAATGGGCCGCCAGCTCGTCGTACAGATTCTCGTCGGTGTGGCTTCCCGAAACCGAAACGAAGGCACGCCCTTCCCTTCGAAACATCCCCGAGAACTGCAGCGATCCCACGGTTCCGCTCCCTTTGAGCATTTCCTGATAGGTGAGATAGGAGGGGAGGGCGGACCCCGGAAAAACGGTCATGAGTATAATCGGAAGGTCCGGAAGGTGTTTCAGAACCGCCCTTACTACCCCGTCCTCACACCACATGAGAGGGGATATCAGCAGTATCTCGGCACCGCTCTCCCGGATTTTCCGGGCCGCCTTCTCGCCGTCCCGGGGATCGTATATGACTCCCGGATAGACCGGCTCGCAGAAAGGTTCTAAACGTTCGACTATGTCCCGACCGATACGTTCGACCTCCCCGGATAGATCGCTCTCGTCGTCTTGGAGCCCGACCTGACGAAACCAGTTCGACGTGACGAAGATAATTCCCGTTTTCGGTTTGTCCATACCCATAGATATAACTCCTCGAGTCCGATAATGTAAATACGAGATTTACTCGCCGTGTTTATCCAATAATAATCATAATTGAGATTTATACAAGGGCGGTGCAAGGTGACTTAAGTAAAAATATATCATAAATAACACGTAAACGATGAATATAATGTGATATTACTAATATAATTTACATAAAGCTGATTGACCGCACGGGGGCGGCATGCTACAATTATTTTCGTTCGAGTGAAAATAACAACATGGAGGATTGGAATGCCGGGACCAGGATACTATTGGATAGGAAAAGAAGAAGAGGAAGAGGTGCTGGACGTTATCCGTTCGAAATATTTGTTTCGTTACGGGGATATCACCGATCCCGCTTTCAAGAAAAAGGTATATACCTTGGAGAAGGAAGTATGTACGAAATTCGGCGCGAAACACTCCCTCGCCGTTTCTTCGGGAACGGCGGCCTTGATCGTCGCTATGACGGCGGCGCGTATCGGACCGGGAGACGAAGTCATCGTGCCGGGCTATACCTTTATCGCCTCGATCTCGTCGGTTATCGCTTGCGGAGCCGTTCCCGTGCTTGCCGAGGTGGACGAAAGCCTGACCCTCGATCCCTCGGACGTCGAGAAGAGGATAACACCGAAGACTAAAGCTATCCTCGCGGTCCATATGCTCGGGAATCCCTGTAATCTCGACGCCCTTCAGGATATAGCCGATAAGAACAATATCATGCTCATCGAAGATGCCGCTCAGGCCTTCGGCGGGACATACAAAAGTAAATACTTAGGGACCATCGGTCTGATGGGGATTTACTCGTTCAACATCTTCAAGACCATCAATGCGGGAGACGGCGGATTAGTCGTTACCGACAACGAGGATCTGTATACCACCGCCTTCTCTTTTCATGATCAGGGGCACCTGCCTAACCGCGCGGGGGTGGAAGTCGGAAACCGGTCCGTCATCGGATGGAATTTCCGGATGAACGAGCTTACCGCCGCCTTTCTCTTAGCACAGTTCAGAAAGTTGGATCAATTAAAGGAGGGACTTCAGAGGGTCAAGAAGAGGTATAAAGATAGGCTTCAAGGTGTCGAGGGGCTCTCTTTCCGTAAAATTAATGATCCCGGAGAGTGCGCGACCCTTCTTACGGTATTCCTCCCCACCAAGGAGATCGCCGACAAGGTATGCGGGGACCTCGGTACGAAGACCATCGCCCATTCGGGATGGCACGTATACAACAACATGGAGCAGATCCTGGGTAAGAAGCAGCTTACCCCGGGACCTCCCTTCCAAAGCAGTGAATTCCCCACGGATGTGGAATACCGGAAAGGGATGCTTCCCCGGACGGACGCCCTCCTCGAGCGGGCCGTGAATATCTCCATCGGGGTTGTCGACGCCGGTCTCGGTTCCGCCTTCGGGGTCAACCCGATGAGCTCCGACGAGGAGATCGATAAAAAAGCGGACGCGTTTATCGAGACGGTAGGGAAGTACCTGTAATGACCAG
>CAZXMO010000112.1:0-7064 GCA_964641125.1 uncultured Spirochaetales bacterium | reverse complement strand
AGGATATCCGGTATCAATTTTATGATAGGAGCAATATGCCGAGGGAGCAAGGAAAAAAACTGAGGAAATCACTTATCCTGCGTCGTTCGTGAAAAGCGGAGTGTACGCGTCGCGTTCAGGACGGCGAGAATCGAGGTGCCCATATCCGCGAGGACCGCCTCCCACATAGTGGCGATGCCGAGTGCGCCTAGAGTAAGAAAGACGCCTTTGACGATGAGGGCTAACCAGATATTCTGGAGGACCACCGATCTCGTATGGCGGGCCACATGAATCGAATCCCCCACCCCGCTCATCCGGTCATCCATGAGGACAATATCCGCCGCTTCGATCGCGGCGTCCGATCCGAGGGCTCCCATGGCGATGCCGATATCGGCGCGCATAAGAACAGGCGCGTCGTTTATCCCGTCGCCCACGAAGGCGAGCCGTTTGCCTTCGGGCAGCGCAGCGGCGATCTCCTCTACCTTCGCGACCTTCTCCTCCGGCAGGAGCTCAGCATAGACTGTATCGATTCCCGCCGCCTCGGCGATACGCCCGGCGATGGATTCATTGTCGCCGGTGAGCATGACGACGCTCTCCACTCCCAGTTCTTTAATCTTAGCCACCGCCTCCGCGGCATCCGGCTTGAGGGTGTCGGCGATCACGATGTACCCGGCGTATACCCCGTCGACGGCTACATGTACCACCGTCCCTTCTACCTCGTATTCGTCGTAATCGATTCCTTCCCTTATAAGCAGCCGTTCACTCCCCGCAATGATCCTCCGTGTGTCGGCTTGAGCTACTACTCCGAATCCCTTCTCTTCCCGCACATCGGTTACCGCGTCGTCGTCGATATCTCCGCCGTAGGCCGCACGGATCGACCGGGCGATGGGATGGGTCGAATGCGACTCGGCAAGCGCCGCTAGGCGAAGGAGTTCTTCCCGGCCGAATCCGCCCTTAGGCGCGGTCCGGACCACCTCGAAGGTTCCCCGGGTGAGGGTCCCGGTCTTGTCAACGACGACAGCGGAAAGGTCGGTAAGGGCGTCGAGATAGTTGGCCCCCTTAACGAGAATCCCGTTCCGGGAAGCGCCTCCGATCCCGCCGAAGTAACCGAGGGGTATCGAGATGACGAGAGCACAGGGACAGGAGATAACGAGCATAACGAGGGCACGGTAGACCCATTCCCCGAGGGCCGCCCCCGGAATCACGAGGGGCGGCACAAAGGCGATGGCGGCGGCAATACCGACGACAATGGGAGTGTAGACCCTCGCGAGGCGGGTGATAAACCTTTCGGTAGGCGCCTTGCGCGCGGCGGCGTCCTCGACGAGCTCGAGAATACGGGACACCGACGACTCGGAAAACGGCTTCGTTACCCGAAGACGGATCGTCCCGGAACCGTTGACGAAACCGGAGAGCACGGTACCGCCGCTTTCCACCCGGCGGGGAACGGACTCGCCGGTGAGGGCCGAGGTATCCACCGCGGATTCACCGCGGACAACTTCTCCGTCGAGCGGGATCCGCTCCCCCGGGCGGACTTCGATGACCGCGCCCACCTCCACCGACTCGGGATCGACCTCCGTCGTAACCCCGTCGGTTACGGTACGCGCGAAATCAGGCCTCAGGTCCATAAGAGAGGAGATCGAGCGGCGCGAACGGTCCACAGCACGGTCCTGAACGTATTCGCCCACGGAGTAGAAAAGCATGACCGCCACCGCCTCGGCGAGCTCGTGAATCACGATTGCGCCGATGGTCGCGATACTCATAAGAAACATTTCATCGAAGACGCGGCCGTGCGCGATATTACGCGCCGCCCCCGCAAGCACCGGCCAGCCTACGAGGAGATAGGCCGTGAGGAATACTGCGTACTCCCCCAGCCGGAGCGGAGTTTCATGGAGCACATCGTGAAATATAACGCCGACTATGGTCAGAACCAGGGCGGCCGCAATGCGGCCTATCCTCCGGACGACCGCGGGGATACCGGCTGAAACAGCTTCGCCTCGGCCGGTATCCATCCTTTCGACGATACGGGCATCGGGTTCGATTTTCGAGATCGTCTCCTCGGCAGCTTCGCGCCGGTCCTCCGGAATCAGAATGGTGTTCGTGGAGAAGCTTACCGCGGCCCTGTCGAATCCTTCGAGATTGCGGAGGGCCGTCTCGATCTCGTTCGCGCAGTTCGCGCAGTCGAGGCCCTTGATACGGTATCTCTTTAGATTGTCTGCAGTGCTCATGAATTATCTCCGTGATTGTAATGATCCCGGGCAACCTCGATGAGGGCGAGGACATGGTCGTCGTCGAGAGTATAAAAAACCTGCTTACCCCTGCGGCGTGACCGGATGAGGCGCAAGGTTTTAAGGACCCTGAGGTGATGCGATATCGCGGGAAGGGTCATGTCGAGAAGATACGCCAGGTCGCACACGCAGAGCTCCTGCCGCGCGAGAAGATGGAGGATCTTTGTACGGGTCTCGTCGGAGAGCGCCCGGAAGAGCTCGGAGAGCCCCTCGACCTCGGCCAAAGCGCCGCGAAGCTCGTGTTCGGCCGCCTTACACGTAATGCCGAACTCGGTGCACACTTCGAGGGATGAAAGGCTCTCAGTCCGTTTTTTCATGCCCGACACTCCTTTAAACGATTAAGCAATAGTTTAAGTATATAAATAGGGAAGATTATCGTCAAGATCACAGACGGCCTATCCCGCGGAGGGATCACGCCTTCTCAAGGGACTGAGGTATATCCTCGGCCTCGGGACGACCTTGGGACTCCTCACGGGGCTTGGGGCGGTATTTCCGGAGCAGTTCCTGTTCGACTATATCCGCTACTCGTTCGTGGGGTTATGGGTCGCCTACGACTGGCCCGCGGCAGGAATAAAGCTAAGACTCTTTCGCAGGGAGGCCGGCAAGCAATGAAAAGATGGATACTTTCACTCTTTTTCGTTGTGGTAACCGAGAACCCGGATTGACTTTTTACGCGGTTCTACGTATTATTCGCTCAATCCGCCTGCGTACCTGCACAACAGACCGTAGAACGAAATACAAGACAATCTATAAGGAACACTACGTGACATTTAATGATCTAGGCCTCGGAAAAGCGTGCCTGGCCGCCGTGAAAGAGCTGGGCTTTATCGAGCCGACGGCTGTACAGGAAAAGGTGATACCCAAACTCCTCACCGGGAACAGGGATATCATAGCGCTCTCACAAACCGGGACCGGAAAGACCGCCGCCTTCGGCCTGCCGATAGCGGAAAAGATGGATCTCGAAAACCGCTCCACCCAGGCGCTTATCCTTGCTCCCACACGGGAGCTCTGCAGGCAGATAACCTCCGATATCGAGAGTTACGGACGGCATATACCGGGGCTCCGGATCGTTCCCGTATACGGCGGTTCCGACATGAACCGGCAGATCAAGATGCTCAAATCAGGCGCCCATGTTCTCGTGGCAACTCCGGGAAGACTTCTCGATATGATACGCCGGGATATTGCCGACATCTCCCATCTTCAATATCTCGTCCTTGACGAGGCGGACATTATGCTCGATATGGGCTTCAAGGAAGATCTCGATGCCATCCTCTCCACGGCCCCCGCTGAAAGGCATACCGTCCTCTTCTCCGCGACGATGCCCGAGTCGGTCTATTTCATTACCCGCACTTATATGAGCGATCCCGAAGAGATAACTGTTGGAAAAAAGAACACCGCGGCGGAAAATGTCGAGCACACCCACTTTGTCGTCGACAAACGGGACAAGTATCACTGCCTGAAAAGGGTACTCGATTATCACCCCGATATCTACGGTATCGTATTCTGCAGGACCAAACGGGATACCCAGGAAATTGCCGATAAGCTCTTGAACGACGGGTATGACGCTGATTCCCTCCACGGAGATCTGAGCCAGTCCCAGCGCGAATATGTTATGAAAAAATTCCGGGACATGAACGTCCGCATCCTCGTCGCGACCGATATCGCCGCCCGTGGGCTCGATGTCACCGACTTGACCCACATCATCCACTTCCAGCTTCCCGAAAAAACCGAGATTTATACCCACCGCAGCGGCAGGACCGGCCGGGCGGGCAAATCGGGCGAATCGATCGCTTTCGTGGAACCAAAAGAAAGATACCGGCTCAAACGGATCGAAAAATCCATACGTAAAACGATCCAAGAAGGTGTTCTCCCGAAAACACGGGACATACTCGAACGCCGCCTTCACAGTCTGATCGAAAGCATCAAAAAAACCCCTGTCGATGGTGAGATGATGGATTCTTTCAAAGGACTCATCGACGAGGGATTCGCCGATATGTCGAAGGAAGACCTTGCGGCCAGGCTACTGAGTCTTCAGGCCCGCCACATACTGGAATACTATCGAAAGGCACCGGAACCCGCCGAATTCTCGAAACCGGCCCGGCGTCGAGAATTCGAACACGCCGAAAGGGCGCCGAAAAGAAACCGGCCGGCGAACCGCAAGAATACCCGTCGTTCGAACCTGACTTATTTGACTATAAACTTGGGAAAAAAGGACAAACTCCTTCCCCCTCAGCTGATCGGACTGATCAATCAGAGCACCCGGGACCGGAGAATAGCGGTCGGAAATATCGACATCGGAACGAAGTCGACCCGGTTCGAGATAGAAGAAAGGTCGGCGGATACGGTCGCGGACGCGCTGAATAACTTTACCTACAATAACCGGAGAGTGTCCGTCGGACGTTTAGCGGGATAAATACCTTCAAAGCCGTCCTTGCCCTCCTTCGGCAATTCTCTTACCCTTAAGGGTAGGAGGCGGAAAGGGTATGGTCGGGAGGCTTATGACCGCAGTCATCTTCGTGACACTCCTCGTCCTCTGCGGCGGGCGGGTGATGCCTCAGCCGCGGTCCCCCACCCCCGGGCCCGACTGGACGGGGCCGCCGAAGGCCGCGGCATCGGAAAATTCGGTCTTCGACGAGAATCGCACCCTCTTCGGGTTCTTCCCCAGCTCGCCTGCCCCTACCCTCCGGGCGGTGCTCACCCTCTTTAGGGGTTTGAAAAAACACGCCGATTTTACCCTTATCCAGCCGAACATCCCCTGGAGAGATTTTGTCGACGATGTGGAAGGGCGATCTAAGGCCCGGGAGGATATCATCAATCAGGTTGTCCTCTCCCGCCATCATGACCTGGAGGCGGCAGTGGTGATCGATCCGCTGAATGGTCTCAATCGGCGGGAGTTTCACAACCTTCCCTTCGGGTGGCGGGCAGGTTTCGGCAACGAAAAGATACGGCGGGCCTACCTCAACTTCGTCCGCTGGATCGTCGAAACCTTCGACCCCCGCTATGTAGGGCTCGCCTCCGAGATCAACACCTACATGGACGCCCATCCGGAGGACGCCCCTCATTTTATCTCCCTTTACAACGAGGCTTATGCATTGATAAAGGAGCTTTCTCCCGCGACTCGGGTCTTCGTCACCTTTCAATGGGACGATCTGTGCAATATGTTTTCCCAGGCCGCCGAAGGGCGAAAACCCGGCACCATAAATTGGGAACAGGTAGAAATCTTCGAGCCGAACCTCGACCTATGGGCCATTTCATCCTACCCCTATTTCGTCTTCGCCGGGGACACACCGATCCCTCCGGACTATTACACGCCCCTCTTAACGCGGACAGATAAGCCCCTCGCGGTTGCGGAGGGGGGATTCTCGACGGGTTCCGTCGGCCCCTTATCGCTGGATTACGCGGACCAGGTCGCTTACTTAGAGGCGATCCACGATCAATTAGGAGAAAGGCTCGCTTTCTGGGTCTATCTCCTCCTCTACGACCTCGACATCAAAGAACTCGGGAAGCAATGGAACAATCTGGGCTTGGAAACGGATGATTTCAATACCCTGTCGTTGTTCGCGGATATAGGGCTCGAGCACGGGCCGGGATCTCCCAAACCGGCCCTCGAGGTGTGGGACGGATTTCGCAGGGGTGCGGTCGAAGGGCGATAAGAATCTAAACTCCAGAAGCAGTTTCCCGGTTGAGCCTGTCGTACACCACCCGGGCGCCGACTAGGGTCATCTCGACTTCGATATCCTTGATCCGTTCCTTCCCCACCTCGAGGGGATTTGCGGAGAGGACCGTCAAGTCGGCGAGCATCCCCGGACGGATCATCCCCTTCCGGTCCTCTTCGAACTCGGCGTAAGCGCTTTCGGCGGTGTAGCACCGGAGGGCCTCCTCGGGGGTAATTGCTTCATCCCCTTCTCTATTGACCGCCATATGAATAAGGTGCAGAGGGTCGAGAACCCGTTCTCCCGGGATATCGGACCCGAAGGAGAGCCTGACTCCCGCGTCTATCAGGGTTCGGTATGGGTAGGCCCGCAGCGCCCGCTCATTGCCTAAGAGAACACGGTCCTTTTCCGGTGAGATAAGGGCCGACGGCTGCGCCGCGACGAGAATACCGAGATCACGGATTCTCGGGATATCCTCCTCACGTATGAGTTGGGCGTGCTCGAGACGAAGACGGAGATCCTTGAGAGTCGAGGCCCTCCCCGGGTCCTTACATATGCTCTCCACGGCATCGAGAAACTCACCCACCTGACGATCGCCGATAGCGTGGAAAGCGCCTTGTTTCTTTTTCCTCGCGACGAAATCGAGATAGCCTTCTATAACCTTAGCCGGGGTACCGTTTCCGTGTTTTCCGGGACCGCCGGCATAGGGCTCGGTAAGCCAGGCGGTGCCGGTGGAAAAGGAACCGTCGAGGATGTACTTCCATGGGCCCCGGGAAATCAAACTGCCGTCGTAGAGGGGGAGTCCCATAAACCGGGACCGTTTCGGGTCGTTCCCGTACCGCCAGCAGGAAACACGTCCGGTAAGCCTCCCCTTCCGACGGAGTCTCCTGTATCCCAAGAGGACCGGAAAGAGCCACGTATTGTCCTGGAAAGAGGTGATTCCATATCTCCGGAACTCCTCGAGGGCCCTCTCGAGGCGCTCTCCGGCAAGGGCCGGGCTTTTCGAAATTTTTGTAAAATGCTTCGCCAGCAGGGGATTGCTCTTCGTCTCCCTGATGATCCCCGTCGCCCTGCCCCCGCCGTCTCTCTCCACCGGACCGGAGAAATCGGGGCCGAGATCGGTTTCCGGCACATCCATCGCCTCGAG
>CAZXMO010000111.1:0-7113 GCA_964641125.1 uncultured Spirochaetales bacterium | reverse complement strand
CCGGTAATGATGATGACCGGGACCTCTTCCTCGATACACCGTATGGCCCGCAGTACATCTATTCCGCTTTTTCCCCTTCCGAGATTCAGATCGAGAATGACCACATCGATTCGCCATCCCTCGACTATTTCGATTGCCTCGTCGGCTGTTTCGGCGGTTCGCACCTCTGCGTTGCTCCGGCTGAAGAGTTTTTTCAAGGCAATCCTAATTCCCGCCTCGTCGTCTATAACTAGAATCGTCCTATCTTTAAGATCCATTATCATCCCTCTGTGCGGGAAGGGTTATGAGAAACTCGGTCCCGCAGACGTTCTCCGAACGGACCTCAACGGTTCCGCCGTACTTAGTGATAATACCATAGACCACGGAAAGACCAAGACCGGTCCCAATCCCATTCTGCTTTGTGGTAAAGAAAGGGTCGAAAATGCGGGGGATAATCTCTTTTTCTATTCCCGGTCCGTCGTCGCGATAGCTCAGCCGAATCTTTTTCCGGTCGGAGCCGTCGAGCACCTCAGCAGCAATGTGTATGCCCCCCCGACCGTTTAGTGCCTGCAGGGAGTTTTTGACGATATTTAAGGTGACCTGTTTGAGTTCATCCGGACTTATGGCGATTCGCGGAATTCCCTCGGGAATATCGACTAGGATTTCGATTGTGCCGCGGCGCCGCTCCGACAGAGAGAGGAGCTGAACCGTATTCTCTATAACCCCCTTGCACGATGCGGAGTCTTCGTGCTCTTTCTGCTCCGATGCGAAATCGAGGAGCTGCCTGGTGATACGGCGAATCCTCAAGGTCTCCTGCTCGATCCATCGGAGTGACTCCTGTCGGTCCGCGTCCTCCTCGCCGTCGAGAAGAAGCTGAGTATTGGACAGGATCGAAGCGAGAGGGTTGTTCATCTCGTGGGCCACCCCAGCCGAGAGCATGCTTATGGACGATAGCTTTTCGGCTAAGAATATCTTTTCTTCGAGCTCCCTCTCCTTGCTGATATCGTCGATAACCACAACCGCCTGCCGTTCCCGCCCGGGGGTGCGCTTCTGTAGGGGATATATCTTGACTTCGTAGATCCGCTTTCCTCGACCGACCAATTTTTCCGACACCCCGCCGATATCTCCGTGGCGGACTCCAGCCAGCTTTTTTACTATCGAGGGATCGAAGAGATCGGGCAGGATCTCCTCTACGGGCCGGCCGCGGACAGAATCTTCGGGAAAGGAAAAGTTCTCGAGAAACTCCCGATTGACTCCCTCGACGACATTCTCGTGTCCGACAATAAGAATTGCCGACCCGATGCTATCGACGATGGTTTCATTGTATTCCTTGAGCTCGGTGATTTCCGATACATACCGGTCCATTTCAGTGCGATCCTGCTTGAGGACGGCGGCCATCGAGTTAAAGCCGCGGACGAGCTCGCCAAATTCGTATATCGATGCGGGCTTGAGGGAGGCGTCGAAATTGCCCGCCTGGACCTCGTGGAGGGCACCGATCATCTTTCTAACAGGCAGAGTAATGTGCCGGCTGAAAACGAGCCCCAAGATTATGGCAACCAAAACGCTTATTGCCGACACCCAGATGAGATTCGATACAACCAATCCGATCCGCTGCTCGTAGGGTGTGTTGGGGAGAGCGGTCACGATGTAGTGGTTTCCATCTATCCTTTTATAGCTTAGGTTCCACCGCTCGGCACCCACAGTCTCCGCGTAGAGATAGTCGAGGGGAGAGCGGGAAAACGGCGGCAGTTCCTCACCCATCTCCTCGGCCTGGAAAGAAGAAGATCCGTTCAGACTCCCGTTTCGGTAGAAGAGCACCTGCGTCGCCGGGGTGGTTGCGCAGCTAAAGAAGAACTCCCTATCGAGACGTCGTGCGATGTTGATGTCCCAAAAGCCCGATCCGGATACGACAACCCGCAGCGTCCCCTGCAGAAAGTTTCCCCCGTCCTCGGTGTCGAGACGCAGCATAGGCCAGGTCTCGTACAGGTCCTCATAACCGAACGGCTCGGGGGGTATCATAGTCACATCGAGGGTTATGAGCTGGATGGGAATACTCATTTCCCCTCCGGGTATTCCCCCGCTTCCCATTTCCGTCCTTGAGAAAGCTATCCAGTCGGCGGCGTCCGCCGGGAGAAGCTCTTTGAGCATACTCCGAAAGTCGCCCCCCAAGAGCTCGGCGGAGCGTTCGTCTAAAAAGTTCTTAAGTTGTTCCGACCTCTTCATCCGGACTAAGCCGTACCACATCTTGCGCTTCGCCTCGGCAAAACTAGCCGAAACCGCCGCGGTCTCCGACTCGAGGGATTCCCGCGCATCGGTCTCGTTTACCGAGTTGATTACGTTGGTGATGAGGATATAGGTAAGAAAAGACTGAATCAGGATAACACTTAGAAAGAGCAGCAGAGACCGGACGAAGAGCTTCACGGGGCCTCCTCCCGGTAGATATACTTATCCAATTCCGGGTCGTTGATGTTTTCCCGGGTAAAGAGGACTAAATCGGTGGATACCTTTTTAGGAGCCGTTTTCCCCTCCGTAAAGTACTCATACCCGAGCTCGACGGCGGTATATCCCATCTCGTACGGCTTCTGAGCTACCACTGCATCAGCTTCCCCGTCCCGGACGGCTTGGACAAATTCGGGTATGGTATCCCAGAAGAAAATCCGATATACCCCGCTCATCCCTGAAGATGTGACCGCGTCGTAGATTCCTTTCGAGCTGATGACATTTGTCCCGAAGATTGCGGTCATATTCGGATAGGTCTGAAGGGCCGAGAGGGTCTGCTGGAAGGCCTGGGTGCGGACATTAAAATTGTAATCGATACTTACGATGCGGAGGCTCGGATATCCCGAAATCCCGTCGTAAAACCCGCTTACCCGGTTTTCCACCGAAGAAACATCGGAGTGGGAGGTGGAGATATAGATCTCCCCCTTTTGATTGGTCATCCTCGAGAGAAGATCCGCAACCCTCCTTCCCCCGTAGGTATTGTCGCTTCCGATATAGGATAGGGGAAACGACCACTCCGAGGACCGTAAATAGTTACCGTCGCCGATGTAGGTGTCCACGGTGATGACCTTGGTTCCCGCTTTATGGATTTTCTTCAAAGGCTCAACAAGCTTGACCGTCGAGGCGGGGGCTATAATGACACAGTCCAAGGTATAGGATCGGGCGTAGTGATTAAGGATTCCCACCTGTTCCCCCGCGTCCCACACCTCCGGGTACGGTGCCTCGACTAAGGTAATTCCCCGCTCTTCGGCGCCATCTTGAACCCCCTCCGCCATAGTATAGTAAAAGGGATCGGCCGCCCCGGGGACGAACAAGAAGGTTAGGTTTTTCGGCTCTTCCACGGACGTCCGCTCGGTGCATCCGGTAAAAATCAGTATGCAAACCGCCATACTAAATATTAAGCGCCACATGGAGATGACCACGGGCTTTATTCGTCGCATCAGCATCAGGCAAGTATAGAGTATGCCGGTGCATATTGTGAATGGAATCTTCGCCGTAAAGAAAATCTTTTCGTGAAAGCCGTTTTCCCTTGACAAAGATGAGGGTTTCAACATATTATTAGTCTCATCTTATTTTATACGAGGTTCCGCATATGGACGTATTAACCGATACATTAGAAAACTACATCGAAGCGATCTACATGATCATCGTCGAAAAGAACGGAGTACGGGTCAAGGACATCGCTAAGCGTCTCGGAGTCAAGAATTCCTCGGTTGTCTCGGCACTCCGGGCCCTTAAAGCTGGCGGCTACGTCAATTACGAGCCCTACGGGATCATCAGTTTGACCCCGAAAGGAAACGACGCAGCCCGAAGCCTGCGGGAGAAACACCGGGTCCTTCGGCTTTTTCTCGAGAGGGTCTTAGGACTCGACCGGAAGACCGCCGACGACAACGCCTGCAGAATGGAGCATACCCTGTCGGAGGATGTCTTCGCGCGGTTTACCCAGTTCATCGAGTACATCTACGTTACCTACAAGAAAGACCCGGCATGGCTCGAAGGTTTCAAGGAGTTCTACCTCAAAAATCCCGCCGAGCTCGGCTGCGACGAGTGCATCGATGAGTATTTCAAGGAATTCGGAGAAACACATGCGGGGTGAGCAGGGGAACCTCGACGAAGGGAGGAGTATTTTTTTGCAGCAAAACTTAGGGTACGCTAATTATTATAGGAGGACGTTATGGATATACAATTACGGACGCTGAAGCCGGGAAATAAGGCCGAGGTCGTCGGCTTCGATTCGGGCTCAAAGCCCTATCGGGACCGGCTTATGAGCATGGGGCTTACCAAGGGGACGGTTTTTACCCTCCTCAAGGTAGCCCCTTTAGGAGATCCGGTTGAAATCGAGGTGCGGGGGTTCAAGCTGAGCCTCCGCAAGAAGGAAGCGGACGCACTCAAGATACGAGGGATAGAAGAATGAACAAGACCAAAACGAAAACACAGCTCACCCGGACCGGTACCGTCGGTGTTGTGGGAAATCCGAACTCGGGAAAAACCACCCTCTTCAACGGACTTACCGGAAGCAACCAAAGGATCGGTAACTGGCCGGGGGTGACCATCGAGAAGAAGGTCGGAATTATGCACTCCGGGCCGAGCACCTTCGACGTCGTCGATCTGCCGGGGATCTATTCCCTGTCCGCCGCATCGGAGGACGAACGGATCGCCCGGGACTACGTCTTAAGCGGTGAGGCCGATCTTGTGGTCAACATCGTCGACGCCACGAACCTCGAGCGGAACCTCTTTTTGACGGTGAACCTCATCGAGATGAGGGTTCCGGTCCTCGTGGTGCTCAATATGATGGACCTAGCCGAGCTCAACCGGATCGAAATCGACATCGATGAGCTCTCGAGAGAGCTCGGCGTTCCGGTCATCGGCATTACCGCCGTGGACCGGAAGGATATCCGACTGGTCGAAGAGGCTATCGCCGAATACGCCTCGAAGAAACAGCGTTCCACTACCGAAATCGAATACCCCAACGAGCTCGAGGAAGCGATCGAGGAATGGCTCCCGTCGGTCACTCCCGTTGCCGAGGAGCTCGGCTCCGATTCGCGGTGGGTGTGCGTGAAACTCCTCGAACAGGACGACTGGATTACCGAGAAAGTCGTTAGGACCGGGACCCTCTCCGGGGAGAGTATAAAAAAGAGACTCGACTCGATCGAAAAGATCTTGAGCGAGCCCTCCGATGTCGTCGTCGCCCAGTACCGCTACGGCTTCATCCACGGGCTGGTCAAGAAATCGGTTGCCAGGAAGCCTCCTAAGGTGAGCGCCACCGAGAGAATCGACCGGATTACTATGAACAGGTTTCTCGGGATCCCAATTTTCTTAGGCGTAATGTACCTGATGTTCTGGGTCGTCATCAACGTAGGCGGGGCCTTTATAGACTTCTTCGATATCCTCTTCGGAGCCGTCTTCGTCGACGGGTTCGGAGCCCTCTTGACGGGGCTCGGATCGCCGGAGTGGCTGGTTACGGTGATAGCAGGAGGCGTGGGAGCGGGTATCCAGACGGTGGCGACCTTCATTCCGATCATCTTCATGATGTTCCTGATGCTTTCGCTTCTCGAGGATTCGGGCTACATGGCCCGGGCCGCCTTTGTGATGGACCGGTTCATGCGTTTCTTAGGACTTCCCGGCAAAGCCTTCGTCCCGATGATCGTGGGATTCGGATGCACCGTCCCCGCGGTCATGTCGAGCAGGACTTTGGAGTCTAATCGGGATCGGTATCTGACCGTTTTTATAACCCCGCTCATGTCCTGCGGGGCCCGGCTCCCGGTGTACGCCCTCTTCGCCGCCGCCTTCTTTCCCCGGTCCGGAGGGGTGATAGTTTTCAGCCTCTATTTCGCGGGGATCATCCTGGCCGTCCTTTCGGGACTGCTCCTCAAAAGGACCCTGTTCCGCGGCGAGATATCCCCCTTCGTCATGGAGCTTCCCCCCTATCATGCCCCGCGGATGAGACACATCATGAACCATACATGGCTCAGGCTCAAGGTGTTTCTGTTCCGGGCGGGAAAGGTAATCGTTATCGTAGTCATGTTCCTCGCCTTCCTCAACTCACTGGGCGTCGACGGAAGCTTCGGCAACGAGGATACCGATCAATCGGTCCTCTCGAGGATCGGCCGGGCCATTACCCCGGTGTTCACGCCGATGGGTATCGAAGAAGACAACTGGCCGGCGACGGTGGGGATCTTTACCGGTCTCTTCGCCAAGGAGGCGGTGGTCGGGACCTTGAGCAGCCTGTACAGTCAGATGGACACCGCCGCGGCTGAATCATCCGGGGAAGACGAATCCTTTCGCTTAGGGCCTCCGGTCCGGGAGGCCTTCGCCTCGATTCCCGAAGGATTTACCGGGATCTTCGGCAGTCTCTCAGACCCCTTGGGTGCGGGAATCGTTTCGGGTGATGAAGAAACCGTTGCCGCGGAGGTGGAAACCGACCGGGGTATATTCGCTACCTTAAGGTCAAGCTTCGGGGGACGTCCCGCCGGGGCATATTCCTATCTCCTTTTTGTGCTGATCTACTTCCCCTGCATCGCCGCCTTGGGCGCGATCGTACGGGAGGTCGGCCCCGGCTTCGGCTGGCTCTCGGTGGGGTACCTTACGGTTCTCGGATGGATCACGGCGACCCTCTTCTACCAGATCGCGGCAGGGGGACAGCTCGTGTGGATACTCGTACCCGTCGCAATGACCGCAGGTATTGTCGCCTTCTTCTCGCTCCTCGGCAGGAGGATGCGGGCGAAGACCAAGGGCTGACAGGCGGTCTAACTTCGGGTGGGACTTATTGTGGCATTTGCGGTCCAAAAATCGAGTCCTCGGCCAGCCACCGGACTCGACCTCCGGACCTGCCCCCGGCGACAAGCCGGGGGTTTTTTTATGTCCCGTCCGGGGGTGCGTCGACGAGTGTCCATTGACAATATCGTGCTCATCTTAGCCGACCATTTGGGAAAGTCAAACATGCGCCGTTCGGGAAGAGAGGTCCTTGACGACGGCAATCGGAGAGGAGGGGGCCTATTTCATCGAAAGCAGCCGGGACATACTACATGATTCTTTATACATATACTCTAAATCGTTACTTCGCTCATGTAGACCCGGCTATAATGGGAACCACTCCCCACGCACGATTTCCGTTATTCCTTGGTATTTCGATAA
>CAZXMO010000110.1:1330-7218 GCA_964641125.1 uncultured Spirochaetales bacterium | reverse complement strand
GGATTTCATGACTAAAAGACCCCTTTAATTCCCCGGGATTGTAGTGTATGATACCCAAAAAACCTCGCCATTACCAGATTTCCTCTCCCTGTACACGGAAACCGAACCGATACGGAAGGGGTGACAGAACGGGGTTTTTTGTCCTACTATCGGTAGGAAAAAAAGATAGGAAAAAACTCTTAACACGGAGTTCTTATGGATCATCTTGATCATTTAGAGAATATAAGCGTCCGCATACTGCGTGAGGCATACGCCAATTTCAAGAACCTAGGTATGCTCTGGTCGATCGGGAAGGACAGCACCGTCCTCCTGTGGCTCGCCCGGAAAGCATTCTTCGGGCACGTTCCCATCCCCTTAGTCCACATCGATACCTCCTACAAGATACCGGAGATGATCGAATATCGGGACCGGTTGACCAAGGAATGGGGTCTGACCATGATCTACGGACAAAACGTGACCGCCCTCAAAGAGAAACAGACTTATCCCCAGGGGAACGTCGACCGGATTACCTGCTGCAAGCTCCTGAAGACCCAGGCCCTGCGCAATACCCTAAGCGGCGCCTGGGACCGATTCAGGTTCAACCACAAGACCGGCAGGTACGAGGTGGACCGGAACCGGGATCCTTTTACCGGGGTCATCGTCGGGGTCCGGGCGGACGAGGAAGGGTCCCGGTCGAAAGAGCGGTATTTCTCCCCCCGGGATCAGCAGAACGAATGGGACGTGGACGATCAGCCGCCGGAGTTCTGGAACCAGTTCAAGACCGATTTCGCTCCGGGGACCCATCTCCGGATCCATCCCCTCCTCGATTGGACCGAGCTCAATATCTGGGAATACATCGAACGGGAAAAAATACCCACGGTAAGCCTCTACTACGACTGTGGGGAGGGAACCCGGTACCGGTCGTTGGGCTGCGGACCCTGTACCACCCCCATCGAATCCACATCGAAGAACGTCGCCGACATCGTCGCCGAGCTCAAGACCGGGTTGCTCGCGAACATCGCCGAACGGTCCGGCCGGGCTCAGGACAAGGACGACGGAGGCGGATTGGAAACTTTGAGACGCGACGGGTACATGTAATGATCAGCACCAACGACCGGAAACAGATGAACATCGTCATCGCGGGACACGTCGATCACGGCAAGAGCACCGTCATCGGGCGCCTCCTCGCGGATACCGGCAGCCTTCCGGAGGGAAAGCTCGAGCAGATCAAGCTCCAGTGCGAGAAAAACTCGAAACCCTTCGAGTACGCCTTTCTCTTAGACGCCTTGAAGCACGAGCAGTCCCAGGGGATCACCATCGACAGCGCCCGGGTCTTCTTCCACACCCTGTACAGGGACTACATCATCATCGACGCCCCCGGACACATCGAATTCCTCAAGAACATGGTTTCGGGAGCTGCCCGGGCGGAGGCGGCCTTCCTGGTCATCGACGCCGAGGAGGGGATCCAGGAAAACTCCCGACGCCACGGATACATGCTGTCTATGCTCGGAATCAAGCAGATCTGCGTACTGGTCAACAAGATGGACTTAGTGGACTACAATAAGGTGACTTTCCGGAAGATAACCCGGAAGTTTTCCCGGTTCCTGAGAAACTTAGAAATTTACGACGTCGTCTACATCCCGGTCAGCGGAATCGAAGGGGTCAATATCTTCGAGCACAGCGAGAAAACCCCCTGGTACGAAGGGGTAACGGTTCTCGAGCAGCTCGACAAGTTCGAAAAGGAAGCCGACCGGAGCGAACTTCCCTTCCGAATGCCGGTACAGGACGTGTATAAGTTCACCCGCTTCGGGGACAAGCGCCGCATTATTGCGGGAAGCATCGAATCGGGGACCTTGAAGCTCGGAGACGAGGTCGTCTTCTATCCCTCGGGAAAGAGGAGCCGGGTCAAATCGATCGAGGCTTTCAACCGTCCTCCCCAGCTCGAGGTACGGGCGGGACACTCCGCGGGTTTTACACTGGAAGAGCAGATCTACGTCACCCGCGGACAGATCGCCGCCAAGGTAACAGATCCTCAGCCCAAGATCGCTTCCTTAGTCAAGGTCAACCTCTTCTGGCTCGGAAAGGCCCCGGTGACCATGAAGAAGGAGTATATCTTTAAATTGGGGACGGCCCGGGTCTCCGCGAAGGTCGAAGAGATTATCCGGATCATCGACGCTTCGTCTCTCGACGCTAAGGGAGAGAAGGACCAAATCGAGCTCCACGACGTAGCCGAATGCGTGCTGCGACTCGGAAAGCCCATCGCCTTAGACCTCGTCGAGGACGTACCCCAGACGAGCAGGTTCGTCATCGTCGACGACTACGAGATACGGGGGGGAGGAATCGTCCGGGAGGCCATAGCCGACGAACAGAGCATAGCCCGTGAAAACATTCTCGCGCGAAACTACATGTGGCAGCCGAGCCACATCCCCCACAAAAAGAGGGCCGCCCGGTACAGCCAGCGGGCCACACTCGTTCTTATCACCGGACAGGAGAGTGACGGAAAGAAGAATATAGCCGAGCGTCTCGAGGATCAGCTGTTTACCGAGGGTAAGATGGTCTACTTCATCGGGATCTCCAACATCCTAAGCGGGGTGAGCGCCGACGTGACCGAAGAGCACGGAGGCCGGACCGAGCAGATCCGCCGTCTCGCGGAAGTGGCCCATCTCTTCCTCGACGCGGGGATGATTCTGATCGTTACCGCCGTGGAATTGACCCAGGAAGATCTCGAGCTCATGCAGTTCGCCATCGCCCCCGACCGGATCGAAACCATCTGGGTGGGAGATCAGGTGACTACGGACCTCAAGGCCGACCTCCACCTGTCCAACAATATAGGGCTCGACGAGGCCCTGGCGGCCATAAAAGAACGGCTTGTGGAGAACAAGATCATCTTTCATCCCCTATAGGACTTAAGTTCAGGAGCTTGTATCATGAAAACCAGTTATTCCGTCGTCTGCAATTCCTGCGGAAAGAATTATTCCGACGAAGAGATGCCCCTGAGCTGTAACTGCGGCAACCCCGCTCTTCTTCGGGCGGTCTACGAAAAAAAGCAGCTCAACCCCGGACCGGAAGACTTGGGACTGTACAGGTTCGCCGATTGGATGCCGGTACGCCGCACCTTGGACGGATCGGCGCCGCCTATAACCTACCGTTCGGATAAGCTCGCTTCACAGGCGGGGGTCGAAGATCTCATCATCACCTTCAACGGATACTGGCCGGAGAAGAATGCCGACATGCAGTCGGGGAGTTTCAAGGAGTGCGAGGCCTTCTCGGTTTGCGCCCGCATACCGAAGGACTACCCGAAAACCCTGGTCGTCGCCTCCGCGGGAAACACCGCTCGGGCCTTCGCCCGGGTGTGCTCAGCCAACAACATCCCCCTTGTGATAGTGGTTCCCGAAAAGAACCTCCAGGCGATGTGGTTTACCGAACCCGTTAACGACTGCGTCAAGCTCATCGCCACCGGCGGCGACAGCGACTATTTCGACGCCATCCACCTCTCGGGTATCATCGCCGGTACCGACGGCTACTTTCCGGAAGGCGGAGCCAAGAACATCGCAAGGAGGGACGGAATGGCCACCACCGTCCTGAGCGCGGCCGTCACCACCGGGACCATCCCCGCCTACTACTTCCAGGCGGTAGGAAGCGGCACCGGAGCGATCGCCGCGTGGGAAGCAAACCAAAGACTCATCGAGGACGGACGCTTCGGCTCACGGAAAATGAGCCTTCGCGTCTCTCAGAACGCGCCGTTTCTCCTGATCCACGATTCCTGGAAACGGAAGAGCCGCGATCTGGTGGAGCTCGACCTCGAAACCGCCTCCAAGCAGATCGACGTAATAGACGCCAAGGTCCTCTCCAACCGGAAGCCTCCCTATTCTCTTACCGGGGGCCTCTACGACGCCCTTCTCGACTCCGAGGGGGACGTCTACGCGGTGACCAACGGGGAGGCGAAGGAAGCCGCCGATATATTCCTCGAAACAGAGGGGATCGACATCTCCCCCGCGGCGAGCGTGGCCTTAGCGAGCCTCTTCAAGGCGGTCAAGACCGGCGACATCGACGTCTCGCTTCCCGTAATGCTCAACATCACCGGCGGCGGGATGGACCGGATCAAGAGGGAAAAGCAGATCTTTACCCTGAAGCCCGCCCGGGTGATCCCTAAGGAAGATATAAACGAGAACAAGGTACGGGAAGTACTGGCAACACTCTAAAGGAGTTTATAAAGATGGATTTATTCGACAAATGCAAGACCGCCGAGGGGTACTTCGGTCAACTCCGGGCCTCCGGGGACAAATACTTCACCATGCCCGTCATCGACGACAAGCCGGGCAGGGTCATGAAGTACGACGGCAAGGAAAAACTGATGTGGTCGGTGAACAACTACCTAGGCCTCGCCGAGAACGAGGAGATCAAGCAGGCAGCCCTCGACGCGCTGAAGGAGTGGAGCGTCTCCTCACCGATGGGTTCGAGGATGATGAGCGGAAACACCTCGACCCATAAAGAGTTCGAACGGCAGCTCGCCGATTTCGCGGGGAAGGAAGACTCTATTCTCTTCAACTACGGGTATTTAGGCGTCTTGGGAACCATCCAGTCCCTTACCGGACCCGACGATATGATCATCATGGACAAGCTCGCCCACGCCTCCATCGTCGACGGAGTGCTTCTGGCTCCGGCCCAGTTTAGGGTTTTCAAGCACAACGACATGAACAGCCTCGAGATAGTGCTCAAAAGGGTCAATAAGGAACGGAAAGGCGGGGTCCTGATCGTCACCGAGGGGACCTACGGCATGACCGGAGACCTCGCCAAGCTCGAAGAAATCTGCGAGCTCAAGGAACAGTACGACGCACGGCTGTTCATCGACGACGCCCACGGCTTCGGCGTCTTAGGCGAGCAGGGACGGGGTACCGCCGACCACTTGGGTGTTCAGGACAAGGTGGATATCTTCTTCGGCACCTTCGCCAAGTCCTTCGCCTCCATCGGGGGATTTACCGCCTCCACCCACGCAGTGGTCGAATGGATCCGCTACAACGCCCGGACCCAGGTCTTCGCCAAGAGCCTTCCCATGGTATATGTAAAATCTCTAATGAAAACGTTCGAGCTTGTCAAAGGAGGAGATGAAAACCGCAGGAAGATGTGGGACATCTCCAATAAACTCAAAGCCGGACTTCGGGACTTAGGCTATTATGTAGGCCACGGCGACAGTCCGATCTGCGCGGTGTTCGCTCCCGTCGGCGAGGACGAGACCGAAAAGGTCGGCGCCAAACTTGTCGGCTACCTGCGCGAGCAGAAGGACATATTCGTGACCGCCGTCATCTACCCGGTCATCCCCCTCGGTCTGTGCATGTTCAGAATAATACCTACGACAAGTCATACCGAGGAGGACGTAGAGCGTACGGTTGCCGCCTTCAAGGACATGCGGGACGACATGAACCTCAATCTCGCTATGACCGAGGACGATCGCAAAAAAGTCAACAAGTTGTATGGGAAGTAATCATAAAGTCCGAGTCGACGAATATTCGGACGCCCTTACGGGCAAATCCGCCGAAGAGATCTTGAGCTGGGCGGCGGACACCTTTCCTCGAGGGAAGGTCGCCTTCGCTACCAGCTTGGGCCTCGAAGATCAAATCATCACCGACATGGTCGCCCGCACCGCCCCGGAGGTCCCGGTCTTTACCCTCGACACCGGACGGCTCTTCCAGGAAACCTACGATCTCATCGAGGAAACCGCCCGGAAATACGGGCTCGAGATCGAGGTACTGTTTCCCGACCGGAGTGAGATCGAATTGATGGTAAAGGAGCACGGGCCGAACCTCTTCTACTACAGTGTGGAAAACCGGAAGCTCTGCTGCCGTCTCCGAAAGGTCCATCCTCTGCGCCGCCGCCTATCCGAACTCGACGCGTGGATCTGCGGCCTGCGC
>CAZXMO010000110.1:0-1230 GCA_964641125.1 uncultured Spirochaetales bacterium | reverse complement strand
CTAATCTTTTTTCCGGCCGAACTTGAGCGCCCCCAGCATCCAGCCGGGAAGGCTCTTTTTCGGGTTCCTCTTCGTCAGGTCGAGATACCAGTTCCACTTCTTCATAATGGGGATCTTATGGGTCTCCACAAACTCGATAAGGGTCCCGTCGGGGTCTTCGATGTATGAAAAGTGGCCGCTCGCCTCGCCCATGTCGAAACTGTCCCTGCTGTCGGCGGTAAAGGGAAAACCCAGCTCTGTACAGTGTTCTCCGAGCTCCCGCATCCCGTGAACATCGAAACAGAGATGGATAAATCCCGCGTCCCCCCAAAACCGTCCCCGGAAGATCTTCTTCGGTTCCCGGTCCAACGCGGTGACGATCTCGATGGTGCTCTTCCCGAGGAGCTTGGAGAAGGCCCCTTTTCGTGGTACGGAATGGGTCACGAGGCACCGCCGAAACTTACCGGTACCTCCGGGAAGAAGAGCGAGATCGTCGAAAGTCCCCTCTTCGTCGTAGATTATCTTATCGTATCCCAAGATATCCCTATAGACCGGCATGGCGGCGTCGATATCGCCGACTCCGATGACGCATCCCGAGGGCCCCCCGGTAGGGCGTACGGGCTTGGAGAACCAAGTATCCGACTCGACAATCTGAAAGATGTTTCCGAAGGGGTCCCGCAAAAAGAAATGTGTACGTCCCGCCGGATCGGCGGTAACGGGCCCTAAGAGCTCCACCCCTTCCCGGGCGAAGAGATCGTAAGCGGCCTCGGGGTCCGGACTCTTCATAGTCCCTGCGAAAATTCCTAAGTCGCCGAGGGTGACCTCGAAGTCGGGCTTCCGGGTATCTCTGCTGGTGTACTGCCATATCTCGAATCCCCCGCCCCCTTGGAGATTGACCGCCAAGGTAGCGGTGCGGGACTGAACCTTGTCTCCGGTGTAGCGGGTCATGTAAGGCGCCTCGGCGGCCTCCTGAAACACCGGCACGTCCATTCCGAAGAACCGACGGTACCAGGCCCAGGCGGCTTCCATGTCGGCAACACCGATCCCCAACTGCTGTATTCCGCTTATTATGTACATACTCCGCTCCATGTCGAAACACTACCCTAGGGGAAATGAAAATGCAACGAGTAAGAACACAGCAAAAAAAATTGCAACAGCCTGGAAAAGGAATGTTCTATAAAAATATCTATTGAAAAATGCAGTATTTCTTAGAGAGTGCCCCCGATCGTGGGGATAAAAACCGCGAAATCA
>CAZXMO010000109.1:0-7349 GCA_964641125.1 uncultured Spirochaetales bacterium | reverse complement strand
AGCCCGTACAGGGCGCCGAAATAACCCAAATGGGTTATTTACCGCGGCCGTAACAAGCTTTAAATTTACTTAAAAGAATATGAAACAAGGAGTAGAACCATGGCGGAACAATATCATGAGCCTGTAGAAGAGCTGAGCGGCAAAGACAGGGATCTTGTCCGGGCGCTGACCAGCTTGAAAGAAGAGGTCGAAGCTATCATGTGGTATCAGCAGCGGGTGGCCGCGGGGTCCGACGCGATGCTTAAAAGTGTGCTCGCCCACAACCGGGACGAGGAGATAGAACACGCCGTAATGGCCCTGGAATGGCTTAGACGGAACATGGGCGAATGGGACGAGGCTATGAAGACCTATCTCTTTACCGAAGCCCCCATAACCGAGCTCGAAGAAGAAGAGGAATCTGAATCGGAGCAGTCGTCCGGCGGAGACTTAGGAATCGGAAAATTAGACTGAAGGAGTATGTAACATGGATTTTTTAAAACGATCAGTAGCGCCGATTACGGAAGAGGCGTGGGAAGAAATCGACGGGTTCGCGAAAGACGTTATTACGTCCCAGCTTTCGGCACGCAAGGTCGTCGATGTGGAAGGGCCTTTAGGATGGAACTCTTCTTCGGTATCCTTGGGAAGACTGGAGGTCCCTTCAGGGCAGAAAGAAGGCGACGTTCAGTACGGTATTCGCATGGTAAAACCCCTGGTGGAAACTCGTGTGCCTTTCGAGCTCGAAACATGGGAACTCGACAACATATCCCGAGGAGCTAAGGACGCGGAGCTTGCTCCCCTCGAGGAGGCCGCGAAAAAGGCGGCCCGTTTCGAAGAGGATGCGGTGTACAACGGGCTCAAGCTCGGTAGTATTACCGGGATGGCGGAGGAAGCGAGCTTAAAGCTCAAAAAAGGAAATGATGTAAGTTACCTCGCTCTGTTCGCCCAGGCAATCGACAAGATGAAGAATGCGGGGATCTCCGGTCCCTATTCCCTCGTGGTTCCCTCGGCAAAATGGTACAGCATTGTGGATTCGAGTAAGGGATATCCCATCGGCCGGCAGATATCAGATCTTCTCGGAGGCTCGGTGGTCTTCAATCAGAGTTCGGATAAGGGATATATCATATCCCAGAGGGGAGGGGACTTTATACTCACCCTCGGTATCGACTTCTCAATCGGATATGAATCCCATACAACTCAGAGTGTGCGGTTTTTTATCACCGAGACCTTTAACTACCGGGTCCTCGAGCCGCGGGCTTTCGTACAAGTCGAGCTGTAGGCGGAGTTAAAGAAGGGACCCAGGGCATCGTCATTTCTCTAATCCGTCCCTTGCACGGGATACCGCTCTCGGATACTATGCCGATATGGTTCCGCTCCCCATCGATATCGTCTCCGGTTTCTTAGGAGCCGGAAAGACAACTTTCATCCGCCGCCTCCTCGAGGGCCCCTACCGCAATAAACGGATCGCCGTTATCGAGAACGATTTCGGAGAGACCGGAATCGACGGGAAGCTCCTCGAATCCACGGGCTCTAGGATAACCGAAATTGTCTCCGGGTGCATCTGCTGCACACTGGCCCTCGATTTTCAACAAGCTATAGAAACCCTCGCCGCCGAGCCGGACATCGAACGGATCGTCATAGAGCCCTCCGGGGTGGCGAAGCTTACCGACGTTCTCCGCGCCGTCGCACGCGTCTCTGCCGATACGGTCCGTCTCGGCCGGGTTGTAACCGTTGTGGACGTAAACACCTACCCATCATATGCGAAGGGGTTCGGCGCTTTCTACCTCGATCAAGTCATGAACGCCGATGCAATCCTGGTAAGCAAGATCGGCGGTCCGGCGGCGGAATCCGCTTCCGAAACCGTGCGTCTCCTTCGGGAGCGTAACCCCCGGGCCGAAATCCTCGCCGTCCCCTGGCACAGTGAGGAGTTCGCGGGCTTCCTCGAAGATTTCGATGAGTCAAGGGACGCCGCCGCTGCTCCAGCGGCTGCTCGCGGACAGAGCACGGCCGGCCGTGATCATAGCGCCGAAACTTTTTCGAGCGTCTGTTTCGAGATCGATAGGCCGGCGAGTACCGGAGAAATATCCCGGAGGGTAGAAGAGATCCTCGCGGACGGCGGAGTGATACTTCGGATCAAGGGGCTTATCGATACCTCCGACCGCGGTCCGGTTCGTGTCGACTGGGCCGGTGGAATCCTTTCCATCGAGCCGGTCGCCGCCGAGCCGGACAACAGGATCGTGGTAATCGGTAAAGACCTAAGCTCGGACCTTTTAGGAGCACTCTCTACTGAGTAGCGGCAATGGAATTCTTACTCACCGCCCCGGCCCTGCTGAAAATCCTCATGTCGTTAGCCGTTATCCTCGTTGTGAGCAGGATAACGAAGAATCTCCTTATCGCTATTACAGTCGGTACCGTCGTTATCGCCTTCTGGGCGGGGCATTCTCCGGCGGGGGCCGCGGTCATCGCCTGGGATCGCCTTTCGGGCAGGGACAATCTCTTTCTGATGCTCATCATCGTCCTCATCATCTGGCTGAGCGCGCAGATGGCCGAAACGGGGATCATGAGCTCTCTGGTTGCTTCGTTTCAGTCCCGGGTCTCCAATCGGGCCTCCATGGCCCTTCTGCCGGCCCTGGTGGGGCTCCTTCCCATGCCGGGGGGCGCACTCTTCTCGGCGCCCCTGGTCGACGACTGCGACGAGGAGAGGAGGGTGGACCCGCTTGTGAAAGGGAGGATCAACTACTGGTTCCGGCACATCTGGGAGTATTGGTGGCCCCTGTACGCGGGGGTGCTGTTGGCGGTGGAGCTCTCGGGTCTCGAAATCTGGCACTTTATAGCCGCGGGGATTCCGGTAACCCTCTTTTCGGTCCTGGGTGGATGGCTCTTCCTCCTCCGGAGAGTCCCGAAGAAAGAGCGGTCCGGGCATACCCGTTTCGATCTCTCTTCACTGATTCCGGTATTCATCGTCATCTTCATCTATGCAGTTTTGAGTCTCCTCGTTCCCGGGACGACCCGTATCAGCAAGTACTTCCCCATAGCTCTCGGCATCATTACCGCTATCATATACCTTCAGATGCGTAGTCCCCTTTCACCGCCGGATTGGAGAAAAATCCTCTTAAACCCGAAAACGGTAAGCCTTGCCGTCCTTGTTGCGGTCATTCGGATCTACGGGGCCTTCCTCGAGGCCCCTCTGCCCGACGGAGGCTACATAGTGGACCTGATGCGGGCAGAGCTCGCGAGGACCGGGGTGCCCCTCCTTCCGCTGATCATGATTATCCCTTTTATCGCGGGTGTCACCACGGGGATCGCTTTGGGGATGGTGGGGGCGAGTTTTCCTATTATTATCAGCCTCGCCGGGGCCGATCCGTCCACCGCCGTCCTCCTCTCGACCGCGGTCCTCGGCTACGCCGCCGGGCACGTGGGGCAGCTCGTCTCGCCGGTGCACGTGTGCTTCATCGTGACCAATGAGTATTTCTCCACCACCCTCGTAAAGAGCCTCAAGGGGCTCGCGGGACCGTGCTTATTCGTTCTTTTAGGCGGATTCCTCGTCTCCCGGGCGGTACTCCTGCTCTGACCGTTACACGATACCGAGGTAATCCCCGCAGTCCGACTTGATATTTTCGGCGCAGATTTCGGGAGTCGACTGGCAGATGAACAGCCCCAAATGCTCGAAGCCGCCTATCTCCTGGGTGTAGGGCATAAACTCGAAGAAGATCCCGCATCCCGGGCCGGTGTGGGCCACGATGTTATAGGCGATCGATTTGCCCGACCACCCTAGGACCCGCCGCATGATGAGAATACCCATCTTCCACCCCGCTGCAACCGAGGCGGTTTCCTCGTCGGAGAGCTCGTGAAGGTGCCGTTTGGAGGTTTCCTTGAGGACGAGCATCATCGCATAGGGCCTCCGCATGCAGTAGGGAATGAGGAGCACCGCCTTTCCCAAATCCTTAAGCATGAGAGACGAGGGATTGTCCCTCAAGAGGTAATCGGCGAAGGTGTAGCCCCTCTCCTCGGCAAGGTCCTTAAGCTGTTCCGCCTTGGGGTGGATGACGCTGGAATAGCCCATCTGCTGGTGCCCCTGAGCGATGGAACCTCCGACCAGCCGGCCGCAGTTCTTGAAGAGGGTGTAGTAGCCGGCGCCGTCTTTCAGAAGAGTCTTCCCCAGGGCGGCCGCCCGCTCCATGACCACCGTGCAGTCCTCGAGGGGCATGTTACGCCAGTCCCGATCCTGGTAGGACGAGGTCCACTGGAGAAAGTGCATTCCCGATATGGGTTTTTTCGCTCCGAAGGGGAACAGGGCCGGAAAGAGGTTCAAATTGATAAAGGTAAAACCCTCGCTCAGAGGGGCCGTATCGATGACGCTGGTGGTCTTTCCCTTGGTCACGAAGTTGGCCTCGGCGTTCAAGTCTTCCTCATCCCCTCCCGCCTCGGGGGGGACTACGTTGTCATGGGGCCGGGCCGCCCGGCTCGAGTTGTAGAGGATCTTGATCCCGTCCCGGGGATCTATCTGGGCCGCCTGCTCCGGCTTGTGGTCGGAGACCCCCGGCTCGGCGGCGACCAGCGACTCGAGCTCCCGCCGGTCTAAGGCGGTCACGTTGTCATATTTGAGGATGGTTTGGAGTGTCTCTTCGGTCAAATGGTATCTCATACGTCGAATCCTATCTTTAAGAGAAAGTCCCGGGTCATCTTTTCCCAGGTAAACTGGGGGATGGTAATCCTATATCCGTTCACCGCCATCTTCTGCTTGACCTCCATGTTGTTCAGGAGGTAGAGAAGCGCCTCGGCAAAGCCCTTTACGTTGTCGGCGGGAACGACGACGGCCCCCTCGCCGACCTGTATGGAACCGCCGTCCACGGGGATCTCGTCTACCATGCTCCCTAGGAGGTATTCCTTGGCGTAAGGAACTAGGTCGCTCGCCACCACCGCGACCCCCGAGGCGGCCGCCTCCTGTACCGACATACCGAACCCCTCCATAACCGAAGGAGAGCAGTAGATCGAGGTGACCGAATAGATGTCGGGAAGCTCGTCCCGGACCGAGCCCACCGGAATGATCGCTTCACCTAAATCGAGCTCGTCTATCAAGGTGTGCAGTTCGTGGGCGATGTCCCGGCGCTTTTCGTCTATGGCCACGATGAGCACCGTATCGGGACGCTCCTCGTGGACTTGGCCGAACGCCTTGATGAGGACGTCCTTCCGCTTGGTGTGATCGGTCCGAGAGATCTCGGTAATGATGTACCGTTCCTTCAAATCCTGGGGCGTCCGCGGTCCCAGGGCCGCCAGGGTCCGCCAGATGGGGTCGTTGTCCCCCGGTCGCTTGGGGAAGTACCGGTCGGTATCGATGCAGGGGGGAAGGAAGACGTCGCTGGTGCAGCCGTACTCCTTCTCCAGGGAGTTCTTGATCTCCTTCGAGGTGTAGGCCGCGCTGTCGACCCGCTCTAAGATCCATTTTTCCTCTTCAATCCGTTCGAAGATCCGAAGATCCTCCTTCTCCTCGTCGGTGAGCTTCTTGATCTTGATGTTCCCCAGTGAGTGGGGTATCCACACGTGCTGCACCTTGGCTGTGAGCCGTTCGTTGAGGAGTACTCCGATTTTAGCCCCGTCCCAGTAGTGGGAAATGATCAGGTCGATGGTCTGTCCCTCCTCGTCCATGAGCTTGGTGTACAGATCGTCCACCAGCTCGGGGACCTGCTCGATCATGTCTTCCTTGCGGACGAATTCCTTTTTCCCGTCCTCGATAAAGAGGATCCGCTGGTTAGGGTTCAGGCAATCGACCCCGCTCCTCGGTTCGCCGGTCACCGGATGGGGGAACCCGCCCCTGTTGACGATGGTCACCTTGAAGTCGAGCTCGGTCATTGACCGGGTCATCTCGTTGACGAAAATATTCTGTCCTCCGGTGTCCACCAATCCGGGGACAATGTCCCACTGGTGGATACCGTGATTTGTAATCATGAGGATGTGCTTCTTCGGGTTTTCGAGAAAGGCCTGCTCGATATCGAATCTTTCTATCTTTACGTCTCTGTCCATACAACCTCCGTCTGTCTTTTCTATATTAATGCAAGTTCTGTGCCAATTTCGGTGCCTTTCTCCGGCCGGGGGAAGACTTCAGCGTCTGTGTAGGGATTACACACCTTTTTAGTTGAAAAACCTGAATCTTTGAGGCACTATGTGTGCGGGGAGGATACGGTGAAACGGTTACTGCTTCTCTTAGTGATGACGGGACTCATTATAACAGTGCCGGGAGCGCTGTTCGGCGAGGATATTCCCGTTGCATTCTTGACTGTCGAAAACAGTCACTTCGATTCGCGCTATGATTATCTGGAGGGGATGATCGAGGGAATCCTCCTGTTCGATCTCTCCAGAGCCGAAGGGATTTCCCTGGTGGAACGCACCGACCTCGAACGTGTTCTCGAGGAGCAGAAGCTCCAGCTTTCGGGGGTAACCGCGGGTGAGAACGCCGCGGAGATCGGAAAGATACTAGGAGCACGATATCTCCTCAAGGGCGATTATATTTTTTTGGGCGAGGATCTGTTGATTAATATATCCCTCCTGGACGTGGAAACGGCAAAGAGTTTGAGCTTCGCCGAGCGGGGTTATACCGAAAATACCGTCCACGCCCTAACGGAGCAGATCGTCTACCGGCTGACCGGGAAGGAGGTTTCCCTCCGGAGCGAAGGGGGCGGCCGGTCGATCGTAAGCCTCCGGGACGAGAGTCCCGGGACGATCGCCCTCCATTCACCTCTTATCGATGCCAAGATCTATCTCGACGGCGAGTTCGTGGGCTACACCACCGGGGACATGAGGGAACCTTACATCATCGAGGATGTCTCCCCGGGAAAACATACCGTGAGGACCCATTTAGGCGGCGGCTTCGGGGTCGTCAAGCTTCCCGAGGTGACCTTTCACGACTGGGAAGAAACTCTAGAGATCAAACCCGGAAAGCGGGTGGTCGTCGAGGACGAGACCCGGGATTTCAACGGCACTCTCTACCGTATGAAGCAGCTTGCCTACAGACGGTTCGATCAGCCCGCGGAGGAAAACGGGGAGCTGCGCTATACCGAGTCGGTTTCCTTTGTCGACCGGACCGGACGGAAGGTGGAGGGGCGGCTCGAAGTGGTCATGAGCCCCGCTGAGGGGGAGAGACGGGTCGAGGCTGTCCTCGCATCCGGGGGCAGGGAAGAGAGATTCGAGATAGTTTCAGTCGAAAACCGGGAGGTCGAGATTGATGAAGCCGTGGGGAGGATCGCCTTAAGCCTCGATTTGACCCACCGGTACGGGCGTTTTACCGTGACATACTACCTCTTGCGAAACGACATCGAGCAGGGGATGTGGCGGAAGGAGTAGAGAGTGCCCCCGATCGTGGGGATTGAATCAGGAGA
>CAZXMO010000108.1:3859-7511 GCA_964641125.1 uncultured Spirochaetales bacterium | reverse complement strand
AGGCGTTTCCGGGCGCTCAAGCTCTGGTTCGTCATCCGGACCTTCGGGGTGGAGGATATCCGGAACCGAATCCGCACCCACATAGCCCTGGCCCGGCGGGTGGAAGAAAACATCAGGAACCACCCCCGGTTCGAGCTCTTAGCCCCGGTGCCCCTGAACACAGTATGCTTCCGCTACCTCCCCGAAACGACGACCGACGAGAACGGGATCAATCAGATCAACGCGGAGCTCTTAGACCGGATCAACATGTCGGGCAGGGCCTATCTGACCCACACCAAGCTCGACGGAAGGTATACCATCCGGTTCATGATCGGACAGACCAACACCGAGCAGCGCCACGTTGACGACGCCTGGGACCTGATCGTGAGGACCGCGGAAGAGCTGTAGGGACTTCTCTACGCCGCCGGGGGTCCCTGCCGGCGGCCGGAACGGGCAGTTTACTCGGACAAGGGAAAAGTAAGCTCGCACCGGGCGCCGCCGTCGCTGCGGCAGCTCAGGGTTCCTTCTATTTGTAAGGTCAAGGCCGACGCTATCTGAAAGCCCAGCGACGGGGTGGTATTCGGATCGAATCCTTCGGGAAATCCCGGTCCGTTGTCCTGGACCGTTATAACCGCTTGCCGGTCGCTTACACGGCCGGTTACAATCAATTTTTTCCCGCGGCCCCTCTGATGAATCTCGGCAGCGCTCAAGCCGTGCTTGAAGGAGTTGGTAATGAGCTCGTTGAGGATCAGGGCGAGGGGGACCGCCTTGTCCAAGCTTACCTTGATGTCCCGGACATCCATTTCCACGTCAATATCCGGACTCTCCCCGCCGCTCGCGCCGATTACCGTTCCCGCCAGTTTCGTGATGTACTCGGTCAGATCTACGGACGTGAAGTCTTCGCTGGTGTAGATCCGGTCATGTACCAGGGCTATCGAATAGAGACGCCCCTTGAGGTCATCGAGGAGATTAACGGCATCCGGAGGCAGCCCGTCCTTCGGGTGGAGATTGATGAGACTCGAGATCATGGCCAGATTGTTCTTTACCCGGTGATGGACCTCCTTCAGAAGGATCTCCTTCTCGTTCAAAGACCGCTTGAGCTCGTCCACGTACCGCTTGAGCTCAGTTAGGTCCCGGGCAATCCCGAAGGTCCCGGTTACATTCCCCTTTTCGTCGTAGAGGGGGAGCTTCGTGGTGGTCTGCCAGCGGATATTTCCATCCCCTAGTTCGAGCTTCTCCTCTTTGTTGACAAGAGGTCGGCCGGTTTCCATGATCTCTAACTCGTCACGCCGGGTCTCGGCGGCAATGTCCTCGGGATAATAGTCGGCGTCGGTGCGTCCCGCCGCGTCCTCCGGCGTTTCGAGCCCCAAGTACCTCGCCAGGGCGGTGTTGACCCGGGTTAAGCGGCTTTCCCTGTCCTTGAAGAAGATGAAATCGGGGATATTGTCCAAAAGGGTATGAAAGAGGTCCCGCTCCCGGGCAAGGAGCCGTTCCGCCCGTTTCCGCCGGCCGACATTGACGGCCAGGCCGAGCGAAAGAACCGCGAAAAAAAGAATACCTAGTATGCTCGGGATGAGCCAGCCGAGCATCTCCTTAAGCGGGGTCCCCTCCTCGTACAGTACAGCCGCATCCTCGGGAAGCCTCCTTTCG
This sequence comes from uncultured Spirochaetales bacterium, assembly GCA_964641125.1. GTDB lineage: Bacteria > Spirochaetota > Spirochaetia > SPDA01 > CAZSGZ01 > JBKHAJ01. Next base: position 5,882 of record CAZXMO010000108.1, on the reverse strand, counting down.
GATATGGAAAACCTCTCAAGGGCCCGGGCGTCGAACATGTATCGATTGGGGCTTCTCTTGAGAACCGGTATATCCTCGGTCCTCTCCCCCCGGAGGATCCGCTCCGCCGTCCGTCCGGCATAGGTCCCCTGATGATACCCCGAGTTGATCATGCCTCCCACCGTTCCGTGTCCGAAGAGAAAATCGCTGTGGACGAAGACGGGAACCGGGTATTCCCGGGTCAGATCGTCGAGATAATTCCGGTAATCCAGGTACTCGAGGTTCCCGTCAAGATTGAGATCCGAAAAATAGACCACCGTGCCGGAAGGCGCTTCGGCTAGGGCCCGACGGACCCGGTCGAGGGTGACATTGCCGTCTTCGTTTAAATATTCGAACTCCAGATCGGCAAATTCCGAATCGGCCAATACCCGCATCGTCTCGAGCTGGGCCTTTCCGCTGGTGGTATTATCGGTCACCACCAGGATCCGCTCGGTCGAGGGGAAAAGCATCAATGCCGAGCGGATCGTTTTCACATGATCGTTCTTTTCCAAGAGCCCGGTAAGCCAGTTCCTGTTCCGGGACAGTGCCGGATGGAAATCGTTCACCCCGCAGAAGACCGCCTGCACACCGGGCCACAACTCATCGCGATACTCGAGAAGAAATTTGAGGGCATTGTCATCGGTGGTAACGATGATATCGAAAAAACCTGAGGGGTACTTCCCTTGGAGATAACCCCGAACACGTCCGACCTGCGTCTCGTAGGGAAACCGTTTGGTATCCATATACTCGATGTAGCAGAGATAATTCTTCCCCAGGGTCTCCTTGAGCCCCTCCATGATCCTGTCGGACCACTCGAATCCGTTGTGGTACGAGTTGAGGATGAGGACCCGTTTCTGGTCGATTTCCTGCGCGCCGCCCCGAGGGGAGACGGCGGTAAGAAGAACGGCGAGAGCAACAAAGTATAAAATTGCGCGGGCGAACCTTCGGAGCATCGGTAAGCATAGTATAATGCCCATCGCCTCTAAAATGCAAATTTATTTATTTACTCCAAAAACTGCCTACCTGTTCTCCCGGAAGATGACCGGGGTCCCTCCGAAGAGGAAGTCCTCCCGGACGGCCCGCTTCTCCATCTCTAAGAGCTCGGCTACAAACTTGTGCCTCGACATCTCCGGATGCGGCGGTGTCGGAAGCTCTCCGGGGCCGGTCTCAACCTCCGTGCTTTCCGTTACCGCCTCGGGGCCTTCTTCTACCTCCGGAGCCCCGCCTGCCACGTGCTTCCGGTAATAGGCGAAGTGCTTCAGCATGACCGCCGAAATCCGCTCGATGGAGGAAGGCCTGCGGAGGAGCCGCAGCACCCGCTTCCGCCATTCTTCGGCGAAGGAGGTCTCGAACCGCTTCGGCATCCCCGCGAGGATACTTCCGATCTCCCGCGCTTCCGGCTCGTCGATCTCCTGGCACAGGAACTTGAAGTTGTGCCAGATCTCGTAGAGCTGCTGCTTGCCGGTAAGCTTCTGCCGCCCCAGCCAGCAGAAGGCGTGGAGGCGACGCCTCCAGTCCCACCATTTGACGGGGCTCTCCATCTCGATAGCGGGAATCAAAAAGAGGTCTTCCCTCAACAGGAGAGATCCGAAGGTCCCCGGAGGCTTGCCCAGCCGCTTGTTTTTCAAGGTGGTCCGGTAGACCCCGCAGGTAGGGCTCCCCTCCATAAAGATGAAAGCCTCCACCCCGGCCCTCCGAATCGTATCCATGCACACCTGCGTTCCGATCCGTATGTCGGCGCTCACATTCCGTCCGCTCCGGTTCTTGATGTCGGCGGTCCCCGCCCAGAAGTCGTCGCCGTTTCCCCCGGCAAGACGGATCGGGTCCCGGGGCACTCCGAGCCCCGCCATGGTCTCGGGACACACCGGTGTCCAGATAAAGTTGGACAGCTCCCGGTCGAGGCTTTTCAGCCGGTCCCAGCCGGCCCGGTTCCACCGTACCCGTGCCCCGGCGTTACACGCGCTGACCCCGACCCGAATTTTCTCACTCAGAATGTAGGGCATGA
>CAZXMO010000108.1:0-3759 GCA_964641125.1 uncultured Spirochaetales bacterium | reverse complement strand
ATATCCAGCTCCAGGGGTTCTCCCGTCCACAGGAGGTTCCGGTCCCGGAGCACCGCCCGGGTCAGATACCCGTGGACTCCCTTGCGGTCGCCGCTTTCGGCCATATGGATAAGCTTTTTAAGCTCCTCCCGGTCTTCCAGCCTCCTTAAGAACGGATACTGTTCCGCGAGCCTCCGGTATTGGGGAAACGCCTTCAGGTGATCATGGGAGCGGTACAGTGGCTTGCGGCGGACGCCGCGGACGGCCGGTCCGTACCGCGCCTCATCATCGAGGTCCTTGGAAATCCGTTTTCCCGCGGCGGTGTGGATCACCTGCCGCTTGATCTCGTCTAAGAGGCGGTCGTATCGGTTTCCGCTGCTCAAAACCGCGGGAAGGTCCATCCGCACGAGCATCTCCCCGTCCCGGGTGTGCCCGGCGATGGTCCGGGTAAGGTAATCACGGTCCGGGATAAGCGGCCTCGCCCGGGGCCGCCGGGTGACCCGGGAGTAGAAGCGATCCATCTCCTCGAGCCGCTCGAGCTGACGCTTAAGCTCTTCATCGCCGGGGTTCTGTTCGAGAAGCCTCCGGGCACGGGGAATGTACTCCTCCCGAAGCAGGAGTACCGCCTGGGAAACCGGCATGGTGATGCGGTCCGCCTCGATCAACTCCTCCTGTCCCTCCTCGATCTCTCCGGGGACGGGACTCGCTTCCCGGTCCCGGTCGGTAAACTTGAACACCGCCCTTTCCACGAGCCCGACCAGCTTCCTGCTCCTCGAGCCAAGGGATTCCGGAGCGGAAAAAAAATCCCCGCCGCCCTCGGCAATAATCTCCTCGAGGAGCCCCCGGATTGTCTCGAGCTTGGGATCGGAAAGGACCTGCGACTTCTGGTCGAGACTGATCGACGCACTTGTAACGTCTTCGAGATAAGAGAGGGCGCTTACCGCCTGCTCCCGGGTCACGGTTTCCGCCCTCTCGGGAAGGTCGTCGCGGGGAGTTTGGGTTATCTTCAATACCAAGGTGAGCTTCTTCTCGATGCAACTGAAATGCCGGTCCAGATCGATAAGCCCGTGATAGCGGAACCCGAGTTCCTCGATGTCGTCCTCTATCCGTCCTATCCCGTAGAGCTCCTCGTCGAGGTACTCGTTCCATCCCGCGATATCCCCTTTCCCGGGGACGAGGTTCCGTTCGTCCTGTTCTTCCGACATACCTATATGATACTAACGGGGAGTTTATGAGCAAAGGGTTAATTTTGCTTACCCCCTGTTGTGCTTAACCCTGTTAAAACGTAGACTGCGGGTATGGGCTACATTCAGCAGGTGCCTCAAGATCTCCACATGCATACGGTTTATTCCACCGGAGACGATTCTGTCGCTTCGCAGCAGACGGTCGAGCTGATCGCCGCCGTGGCCCACGCCCGGATATTAGGTATAAGCGATCATTTCGACTTCATCTTCGGGGACCGGTTCGAGGAGTACGCCGCCGATCTTCGAAGCTGCGGGATCAAGGTGGGGACCGAGGTGGACGGAACCGACTGGGTAACCGACGCGCTGCAGGTAGACGCCGATTACTACGTCTATCACTGCCGGGATTCACATAAGGAGTACCGGGGCGCGGAACGCCTCGCCGATTCGGGAAAGCCGGTCATCATAGCCCATCCCTTTATGATGCGCACGAATATACGTAAGATTCCTCAAAATTGTTACGTAGAAATCAACAACCGGTACATCTGGCGGAGCAATTGGAGGCGGGAGCTCGCTCCTTTTGTAACCCCGGCTGCCGGGGAGGGCCCGGCCCGCCGATACCGGTTTGTGATCAGCTCCGACGCCCACCAGCCTAACTGGCTGAACCAGAACGCGGCCCGGTACGTGGCAGGGGAGATGGGAATAGAGGAAACCCTCTTGTTTCCGGAATAAGCGGACGGCGGCCAGCGTGCCCCGGCCTATTTCCCCGCTTCCCCGAGCTTTCCGACGAGTTTCTTGGCGAGTTCGGTAAGCTCACCGAACCGGTTTTCCTTTAAAATTTCCTTTTTGACCAAAGAGCTCCCTATTCCCACCGCCGAGGCCCCCGCGGCTATAAAATCAGCGGCATTTTCCAGGTTCACACCCCCCACCGCGATAAGGTCTACCTGCGGAAGGGGTGCTTTGACCGCCTTAAAGAAAGAGGCGCCTACTTCGTGCGCGGGGAAGACCTTCACCAGATCGGCTCCCCACTCCCAGGCGGTGAGAATTTCGGTGGGGGAGAAGGCACCGGGGATGACGATCTTCGAGTACCTTTTGCACAGGGCGATGGTCTCCCGGTTCGAGGTCGGGGCAAAGACGAATTCCGCCCCCGCTAAGATCGCATGCCTCGCCGTTTCCGGATCGAGGACGGTGCCCGCTCCTACGAACACCCCGCCGCCGAAACTCTCCGCCACCCGGCGGATAGCTTCGAGGGCGCCGGGGGTGGTCATGGAGATTTCGATTACGGGAATTCCCCCCTTTTCGAGGGCCTCCACCGCCTTCAGGAGCTTGTCCGGCTCATCGGCCCGGATTATCGCGACCACCTTCGATTCGTAGAGTTTTTTCAAATTCTCCAGTTTTTTGTTCATGACGTTCTCCTCGATCCGGGGCTTACCGCTCGATCCGGGCGCTTCCGCTCGCGAGCAGGGCCTCCACCTCCGAGAGGTCCACGATGTTTATGTCTCCCCAGATGGTGTGCTTCAGCGCCGAAAAAGCCGCCGCGAACTCCACCGCCGCCTGCGGATCCTTTCCGGAGCGCAAAGAATAAATGAGCCCCGCGGAGAAGCTGTCGCCGCCGCCGACCCGGTCGACGAGTTCGAGCTCGTACTTCCGGGAGATGTACGCCTGCCCGCCGGTGTACAGAAGTCCCCTCCAGCCGTTCCGGAGGACCGAGATGCTCTCTCGCAGACTTATAGCGACATAGGTAAAACCGAAACTCTCCTGTACTTTCGCCGCTAACCGCCTGTAGTAGTCCGGGTCGATCTCCTCGTATTCTTCTTTCTTCTCGCCCGGCTTTGTATCGAGCTCCACCCCGAGGACCTTCTGAAAGTCCTCTTCGTTTCCGATGCAGCAGTCGATCTTATCGGCGTATTTCTTGGTCGTCCGCTGGGCCTCCTCGGGGGTCCAGAGCTTCTTCCGGTAGTTGAGGTCGTAACTTACCGTCATGCCGGCGGCCTTGGCGGTTTCGACGGCCCGCTGGGCCGCATCGGCACAGACGCCGCTTAAGGCCGGGGTTATTCCGCTGGTGTGAAACCAGTCCGCCCCCTGGAACGCTGTTTTCCAGTCGATCCGGTCCGCCTCGAGGCTTATCGAGGAGTTCTCTCGGTCGTAATAGACCTTACTCGCCCTCGGGGAGCTCCCGTATTCCACGAAATAGATCCCCGCGCGGCCCGTATCGCTCAGTATGACCGAATCGGTATCGGCGCCGTGCTCTCTGGCCTTGTTCCGGATGAGCCTCCCCATGGGATCGTCCGGCAGAACGCTGACCCAGGAGGCTTTTCCACCGAGCCGGGCGATGTCGACGGCTACGTTGAACTCGCTCCCTCCCGGATTCATCAGCAGAGTATCGGTTTGCTCTATCCGCCTGAAATCGGGAGGAACGAGTCGGAGCATCGCCTCGCCGAAGGTAACGATCTTTGTTGTATTGTCCGCCATGAGAATCTCCTTTGCGGTGTAGTATACCGACTATCCCGCCGCCGGGACAGGGCCGACGGCGACAATTTTTCAAACCTTTCCCCGACTTTCCCGTATATAGTAGTAGAGTATGGCGGAAAAACGGCGG
>CAZXMO010000107.1:5090-7547 GCA_964641125.1 uncultured Spirochaetales bacterium | reverse complement strand
ATCCCCACGATCGGGGGCAGTCTCTATGTGGTTGCGTCTTTCGGTTGTTTGATGTATATTTTTGGTGTAATAAGTTGGTGTAATAGGTTGCACCTCGGGAGGGTGTTATGAGAATGAGCGTTACTTTGGACGATAAACTCGTAGAACAGGTTATGGAGACTTTCAATACGACCACGAAGAGAGAGGCCATAGAACGGGCGTTACGGGAAGCGATCCGGTCGGTTAATCGGAAGCGGGCCATCGAGAACAGGGGATCGATCGAGCTGGATATCACTCATGAAGATCTGGAAAATTTACGGAATACCCCATGATCGTCATCGACAGTTCCGCATGGATTGAATTCTACAGCCCCGGGGGAAATACCTATATTTCGGATCTCGTGGAAGATGCTATTCGCCGGGATGTCGCGGCGGTAAACGGAATAATTCTCGTTGAAATAGCGGGTTTTGCTTCACAGAAGGACCAAAAATCGATTGAATCCGATTTTTTCGGATTCCATACCCTAGAAGTGACGGGGGATATTTTTTTAGAAGCTGTGACAATCTGCGGAAAACTCCGTAGGGCGGGGTTTACGATTCCGGCAACGGACGCGATCATCGCGGCAACGGCACTCTCGGCCGATGCGCCGTTAATCCACAGGGACAGGCATTTCGAGCAGATTACCCGATACTTCTCCCTCCAAACGATGACCATACCCCGTGCGGCGGATTGAGAGGGAAGAGCTTTACATCCTGAACAATCGCTTCGGGTTCTCGTAGAGGAGCATCCGGGCGATCTTTTTCGCCTCGTCGAGGCCGAAGAGTCCTTCCTCCATCTTTATGGACAGCGCCTTCGCCGTATCCTCCCGGGCTAAGTACTGATGCCCGTAGACCCCGTCGATGAACAGATAGTCCCCCCCGAAAGCGGATATCTTATTTATGGGCACCGCGTCGATGTACTCGAGGAGGGCCTGTACCGAGGCGTTGGGACTGATGATATGGGCCCAGCACATATCGATGAACACATTCGGCAGGTTCTTCGCGAGGGCGGTCAGGATGTTCTGATACGGATATCCTATATGAAAAACGTCGAAGGTGACCCCGGGATACTCGATAAAGAGATTGGCGAGATCCTCGGGATTACTGTTGGCGAGGATGTTACCGTTCCCCTCCTGGATTCCGGCATGGATCTGGAAGATGAGCCCCTTCCGCTCGGCTATGTCGAGGATATAGCGGAACATGTAGTCCTGGAATTTCTTCCCCGGCAGGACGGGGGTGTGGTGCCAGGGGGGAAAATGTCGGGTGGCAAAGACGGTGTTGAACTCTTCCTCCGCCTCTGAGCGGGTGGGGCGATCATAGCGGAGGCTCCGCACGTAGGCAAGGGAGTTCTTCAGTATTGGAGATCCCTCGGTGACCGCCCTCTCTATGTTCGCCTCGGCGGCCTGAAGCCACCGGTCGAAGGAGGTTATCCTCACTCCCGATTCCCTCTCCACCCGTTCGATATCCTCCCAGCTCTCGGGCATTACCAGAGTGTTCACGATATACACCGGGGTAAAGAGCTCCCGGTCGCAGTCAATACTCCGCTCGTTCAGGGGATCGTAGTTCGGCGCCGCCTCGAGGGTCTCCACGCAGAGGAGGCTCTTTTCGATACCGCATTTTTCTCGGAGGACGTATTCGAAGTGTCCGGGCCCGAGGGACTTCTGGAACTTCTCATTCAATTCTTCGATAGTATCTCCGGATATCCTCTCGATTCCGTAGAGCTCTTGTACGGCTATATCCAGGGACCGCCCGTACCCGGTAAGGCGGGAAACCTCCCAGTACGGCTCGACGAGCTTCCATTTCTCGCCTATGGAGAGCTCCATCTTCATAATACAGTCATAATCGGCAGGGGGAAGCCCCGCCGAGATGAGGTCCCGGTTGTAGTAGTGGAGGAGATACTCCTTGAGGACATCGGTGTTCCGGTCCCGGACCTCCTCTTTCGAAAAGAGGTGCTCATGGGTATCGATGAGGGGAAGGGAAAAGACAAACTCTCGAAGCTCTCCGCCTGTTTTATATGCCCTATTCATAGAACAACCGTAATCCCCCCAGAGGGTGCTGTCAAGTTGGCTGGTCGGAGGTTACGTTGTTCATGAATAAAATTTAAGCTATAATAACAAACAAGGGATAGAGAAGATGAAAATTGCAGATATTATACCTGAAAATGAATTGAAAGAAGCTGTTTTGAGTGAAAGCAGAAGGAAATTAGTCATCTATAAACTCACTGATGAACGTTTGAAGAAAAAATACGGTATGGGATTTGACGACTTTGAGGCAAGGAATACAGTGAAGAAAAATGATTTCTCATGGGATGTCGAAAGAGACGCGATGGAGTGGGAACATGCTATAGAGGGTATAATTTATCAACAGGAAAAAATAAAGAAATTACAGGAGTCCGATGAATAGTGTCGATGAGCTGATCCGCGCAGTTCATGATATCACG
>CAZXMO010000107.1:0-4990 GCA_964641125.1 uncultured Spirochaetales bacterium | reverse complement strand
TCCGCGGGATCGATATAGTCGGCGTGTTTCGCCGGGGCGGGGGCTTCCCAGCCGTTTAAGGGGCTCGAGATGTGGAACAGCGGTTCCCGGCCGCCCCAGGTCGCCGCGGCGCGCACGGAGGTTTCCTCGACCGTCCAGCCGTCCGGGTTCAGCCTATGATGATGGACATCGTAGACAAAGGGTACCCCCGAGGACTCGCACACCGGAAGGAGGTCCGCCGGGGTGTAGGTCCGGTCGTCGTTCTCCAGGGTAAGGCGGGACCGTATAGGAGGGGAAAGCCGGCCGATGACCCCGGCGAGCCGCTTAAGGGCGGCGGGCTTATCGCCGTAGCCCCCGCCGCCGTGAACCGTAATCACATCGCTTCCGAGAAGCTCCGCCGCCTCCGCCTGATAGGCGAGCTCGGCAAGAGTCCGCTCGACGACATCCGGGTCGGGGGAGGAGAGTACATTGAACTGATCGGGATGGAAGCCTGTGCGGATTCCGAGCGCTGCGGCCCTTCGGCGGCAGTCCTCCCCCAGGGCGGCGAGTACATCGGCTTCGGGAAGTTCGGCAAAGGAGTACCCCGCCTCGGGATGGGTGTAGAGGGGAAACAGCTGACTGTTTATCCGGAAGTCACCTATTCCGTTTCGGGCGCAGTACTCGAGAGCGGCGGACAGAGCGCGCAGATTGTGCCGGCACAGCTCCGCGAGCCTCTCCAGCCGCGCCGCCCGGTCGGGCAGCGACATGAGCACCTTTGCCGTGGTGCGGCGGAACTTGATCGGCTCTTCCCGAAAGATGCAGCAGAGGCCTAAACGGACCACCGGAGACTATTTGCCCGCTTCCACCGACTCGGCCCAGAGGTTGATACCCCCCTCCCGGGCGAACTTATCGATCCGGTCGAGCTCGTCTTCAGTAAAATCCTGTTTCTCGAGGGCCGCCACGTTTTCCCGAATCTGATCGGGCCTGCTCGCTCCGATCAGTACCGTGGTCACCTGGGGAAGCCTGAGGTTCCACACCAGGGCCATCTGGGCCAATGATTGCCCGCGTTCCTGAGCTATCTGATTGAGATTTTTGATACGGTTCAGGTTTTCTTCGGTAATCATACCGGGGTCGAGGAACGATTCCTCCCGGGACGCCCGGGAATCCTCGGGGATCCCGCCCAAGTACTTGTCGGTGAGCATCCCCTGGGCGAGGGGTGAGAAAGTGATGCACCCGATCCCCTCTTCCTCGAGGGTGTCGACAAGCTCGTTCTCGATCCACCGGTTGAGCATCGAGTAGCTCGGCTGGTGGATCAGGCAGGGGACCCCCATCCTGCGGAGGATGCTCGAGGCCTCCCGGGTCATCTCGGCGGAGTAGGAGGAAATCCCCACGTAGAGGGCCTTCCCCATTTTTACCGCCGAGGCCAGGGCGCCCATGGTCTCTTCCAAGGGGGTTTCGGGATCGAACCGGTGGGAATAGAAGATGTCCACGTAGTCCAGCCCCATCCGCTCCAGGCTCTGATCGAGACTCGCCAAAAGGTACTTTCGCGATCCCCAGTTGCCGTAGGGCCCGGGCCACATATCGTATCCCGCTTTGGATGATATAATCATCTCGTCCCTATAGCCGCGGAAATCCTTTTCCATGATAGTGCCGAATGCTTCTTCAGCCGATCCGGCGGGGGGACCGTAGTTATTAGCCAAGTCGAAGTGGGTAATTCCTAAGTCGAAGGCGGTGCGGCACATGGCCCGGGCGTTTTCGAAGCTGTCGATCCCTCCGAAGTTGTGCCATAACCCTAAGGATAGGGCGGGAAGCTTGAGCCCGCTTCGTCCGCAGCGGTTGTAGGTCATGGTATCGTATCGTTTTTCGTCGGGTAGGTAGGCCATTGTATCGCTCCTTATGACTGTCGTTTCCTCTAAGCTACAACTTTTTGAGGGAAAAGTAAAAAGAGGCTACAGCAGCATCACCCTCCGGCCGCCGGAGAAGATGCTTATCTGCTTGGTCGATTCGGAGACCGCTATGGCAATGGCCCGGGTGGAGGCCGTAATCGAGGCGGCCGCGGCGTGCCGGGCGCCTAATCCCCGGGTAAGACTGCTTGTCTTCCGCTCGGTAAACAGGTAAGAGCCCGCCGACATGATGGTCCCGTCTCCCCGGATGAGGAAGGCCCCGTCGATGCGGGAAAACTCCTTGACCGTCTCCTCGAGGCTCGGGTCGAGGAGGCTCCGTTCGGCCTTCGAGTAGCCCCGGAAGGGGTTGACCACCATCTGCCTGCTCTGTTTCTTCACCGCGGCGTAATCTCCTAACACGAATATGGCCCCCACCGATTTTCCCTCCCGTCCCTCCGATGCGATCTCTAAGGCGAGCTCACGAAGGGCCTCGTCTTTGTCGGCGGTGGTAAGGAAGACGGTCCGTTCCGGTGTCAGAAACTTGTCGACGGGCATACTCAGTCTCCGTAGACGACGTTCTGAAGGGTAAAGTAGTTGCTAAAGAAGTCTATCTTCTCCTGGTAAAGGGTGATATCGGTCTTGTAGGCTTCGATGAGCTCCATCAAATACTCCGATTCCGGGGCCGCTTCCGCCTCGTAGCGGGTCCGCTTCAGCTCCACTTGGTCGGCGTCGGCCTCCTTTTTCAAGGTATAGTACTCGATATTATCCCGATTGAGGTCGAGCTTGAGAAGGGTTGTAGAGATAAATCTCTCTATCTCGGACCTTCCCTTCCGGTATTCGTAGGTACTGTGCTTGAGCTCCTCCTCGCTCATCAGTATTTCCGAGCGGAGCTTTCCCCCGTCGTAGATACTGGTTACGAACGCTAAGGTGGAGATGATGTTGTAATCGCCTTTCCCGTACCAGTCGGGTTCTATAAGGGGAAACCGGGGCCCCCCGTAGGAGAGCTCGAATCTGAGGCCGATATCGGGTTTGAGATAGTTCCCCCCTTTTGCAATTTGCCGCTTGTAATCGGCAATTTCCCGGAGGCGGCCTAGGAGCTCGAGCTGCACGTTGGTCTCGAGCGCCCGCTCGATGAGCTTTTCCTTCCCCGCTGTGGGATAATTGGCGATGTTCGGATCCACGAAGTCTAAGGAGAGCTCCGGCGACCGAAGGCCGGAGATCCCGGTCAGATGCTCGAGCTCCAAGAGGAGCTGCCGCCGCTGTTCTTCGAGCCTGGTCCTGCCTAAGTCGATCTCCTTAGCCTTGATTCGCGCTTCGAGGAACTCCGAGTAGACGATAAATCCGTTTTCATAGCTCTTTTCGGAGATGAATATCAGCCTATCCGCGGCCTCCCGCTGTTTTTGGATGATCCGGTCGATCTTTTCTAAGAAGTAGAGGGAGTAGAGATAGACGGTGATAGTGGTGGTAATCTCCCGCCGCTTGAGCTCGATATTGAGCTCGTTGGCCCCTAATGCCCTCTTGTAGAGTTCGATGGAGTTTCGGATCTTACCCCAGGTAAAGATCGGCTGTTCGAGGGTCACGATAAACTCGTAGAGCATCGGTTCCATCCCCTCGAAGACTTCCAAATCCTCCGGGGGGATGAGGATTTCTCCCTCCCCGGGGATCTCGTAACTCCCGTATTCCCCGGCGGTTACCGATATCGGTTCCATGGGGTTCGCTATGTGGCTCAACCGAATTTCCGCCCCGATGTCGGGGTACCGTCCGGCCCGGGCCGATTTCAGGTCGATCCGGGTCTGCTCCTTCTCTACCCCGAGCTGCAGGAGTTCGGGGTTGTTCTCCATTGCCGACTTGACGAGGGTTTCCCGGGTCAGGACAAGCGGACGCCCGTCGGGAAGGTAGCCCCGGGCGGCGGAAATCGTACCGGAGCGCGCCTTCTCCTCTGTGGCAGCCAACGCGGGCGCGATAAGCCCGGCGGCTGTAACGAGGAGCGCGATTATGAGCCGAAAAAAACGTTCAGCATCAGTCATTGTCGATCACTACCCAGTTTTCGCCGAAGAATTGGAGGGTATATTCATCAGTCGTTCCCCCAATGCCGACCAATTCCCCCGCGGTAATCTCGGCAGCCTCGGGTTGATACAACCATACTTTGTTTTCGTCGGCGACCTCGGGGTCCTCCGTATCGATTCCCGTAAAGTTAAAATATCCGTGCTGAAGGTCCTCCACCCCGACGGGCCTCGCAAAGGTACTGGTAATGTCCTCGGGAGAGCTCCCGGCGCCGAGAATCGCGGGATCGTCATAGAAGAGCCATAAAATTTCACCGTCCAGGCCCGAATCGGGATCTCCTATCGTATCCCGGAGCTGCCCTTCGACAGTAAGGATAATCGGAATTATCTCGATATCCGATGCGGTATGGGTGGTATCCTTTTCCACGGGAGATTCTTCCAAGGAGTCGCTTAAAGGCTCGCCGTCGTAGTCGTCGCAGTTGTAGTTATTTCTTCGGGCGGTAATCCTGACGGCGGTCGAATCCCCTAAGTCACGATGGAAGGATATGTTCACCCCGTAGTTGCCGTCGATGCCGGTGGCGGTAGTGTAATCGGGCTCGTCCGGGTAGACATTGGGGCTGAGCGAGGTGGCCACGTAAATTCCGATATTCACCGCGTTTACACCGTCTCCGGTGCTCGAATCGACTACCCGCCCCTCGATCCGGGCGGAGTTGGTTATAGGTCGGAGCCTGAAGGGGGGAAGACGGTTGGTGACGTCGCTTACAACAAACGCGGGAACGTCGTTTTGGGAGAGTCCGTAGTTCCTATTGTAGAAAAGGAAGTACACCTCCCTCCGGTCCCCGGACTTACCGTATTGGGGGAAGAGCTGGTTCCATATAAGTCCGTTGAACGAGAAGGAGCCGTCTCCCCCCGTAACGGTACTGGCAAAATATCTCGGATTCTCTCCCGGGTTGAGTTCGTCGGGAAGAAGATCGGACTCGGTATACCGCGAATAGTCGATGGTCCACTGGAGCTCGTCGGTGTAGAGGTAGACGATAACGTCGCCGATACCCGTTGTGGTCTCATTTTCTTCCCAGGCTTCCCGGTCGATGGTGCTCCCGGTTATCGATGCGGTGAAGACCACCGAGCATCCGGCTGTGAGCAGGG
>CAZXMO010000106.1:0-7824 GCA_964641125.1 uncultured Spirochaetales bacterium | reverse complement strand
TTGATCCGTCGGGGCTCCATGCTGGATGCCCGTAATAGGAACCACCAATGTTTACGACTAATTCCGGAGCCTCATTACCCTCGACGTCAACAGTGTAGATCCCCCAGTCACCGCTCCTGTTTGATACGAATGCGATCTTGCTTCTGTCGGCGGACAAGGCGGGATGCTTGTCGGTGGCATTATTGTCAGTCAATTGTGTCACCTCATCGGTGTCGAGATTAAGCGAGTAGAGTTCCCTGTCGCCGTCGCGATCCGAGGAAAATACGAGGATGTTGGTTACCGGCTCCCACGGCGTATCATGATGGTACCAGTCAGGTGAGAGCTCGCCGCCGCTTTCGCGCCAGCGGGTGAAGCGGGGGTAGAACTCCTCTATACGGTGGGCCTCCGTGGGAGGTTGCCAGGTGTCAGGGACCAGGAGGGCCCAGGGAAAGTTGTTTTCGTCCATGAACATGAGGGGGTCATAGCTTCCGTCGAGACTTTCCTCTCCGATGAGATGGACGTCCTTCCCTGTGTTTTTCACGTAGAGATAGGGGTTGTAGGGGGGACGGTCCACAATTACATCTTCATCCTCCGCTAATTCATCTATATTCTCCGAGTTCTTCAAGGTCAGAACGAAGTAGGCGCTCTTTTTCTCCGCCTTAGAGGTGCGTTTGAAAAGCTCGATATTTATCGGACTCTTCCGGTCCGTCATGGTGAAAGGAACGGTATTGCCGTTCGCGTCGATATACTCTCCCTCCACATCGGCGGTGTTGTCCGCTCCGAAGGCGTTTATTCTAATCCCGAAGGTATGCTCGTAGCCGGCGATCTTCTCTATACCCGTCACGTCGACCCTGATTTTTTTTAATCGTGAGTCGCCGTCGAGGGTCTCGACAATGGAATACTCCGCCACGAAGTCGTTATAATCGGCGTCTCCGGCATTCGCACGGCCGTAGAGGTCCTCGAAAGCGATAGTGAGGTTTCCGTCGGCGGGTACTCCAATTTCAAATGCTGCTGATGCGTCATACGGGTCTATATCGTAGGCGTCGGGAACACCGTCGCCGTCGGAATCCGGCTCCATTCCCTTGGCGGAAATGATACCGCCGGTCCCGGCCATGGCCATTACCCGGTCGATCTTCTCGTACCGGACCATATCTTGTATGACCACTCTCCGGGTTTCGAACCCTTCCGCTTCGAGGGTGAGGGTCATGTCTTCCTCCGCTGCGGGGAGATAGACTGTTCTGTTTATTTCCCCGGACGCTCCGGTCATCCCCTGGAATACGGTACTCCCCGATTCGTCGGTAAGGCTGATGTACACCCTGACTGCTCCGGGTTCGAGGACCGCCGTTCCGCCTTTTGGACCGATGGTTTCCTCATAGTGTTCGACCGTAACCCGAAGATCTACGGGAAGGAGGGTCTCAAAGGCAAACTCTCCGGAGTATGACCGGGCCGTGTCGGAAGCCGTGTCCTTCGGCAGGACAATTCCCCCTGTTCCGTCTCCAGGTCCGGCCGGATTCAAGGGTCCGTAACATCCCGCGATAAGGATTGCGGATAGGATGATAAAAATTATCGTAATTTTGGTTGATGTTTTCATTATGTTTTCCCCCTAAAAAAACAGGTGTGGGACTCAGCTGCGATTTAGTTCTCTATATAAAATATACACCATATTCGGTCAAAAAGCTATAATCTCGAGATGATAGAACCAATTCCCGGCGCCTTTCAGCGTTTATTATTTGCCGGGCGATTCAGAGCAACTTTTCTCCGTAGTCATCTATCCGGCGCTGAATATGCGGGGGGAGGTCTTCATAATCGGTAACGTCGATAGAAAAACCGCTTTTCTCCGCTATGACCTGGGCCCTCATCTCATCTCCTCCGACGACAGCGAGATCAATATCAAAATCTATACTCCGTACAGTACCCTCGGCAAGAGATCCGAAGAGAATTACCCGCTCGACCCCGGCTTGTTCAGCGAAAAGAGCTGCCATCCGGCGGGCTTCCTTTCTTGCCTCTCCAATCCTGATGTTAATCAGTTTCTCTTCCTTCGCGTTTCGCGATCTATGGAATGCCGCGTAGGGTGCGGGATCAAATTTATGCTTAACGCCTTTCTTCATACTACAGAATCTACTCCATTTTATCCGCTATACGGGACAGTTTTTCACAGAATATCCGATGTTCATCGGGGAAAAGCCCCGCCACAACAGTGATATATTTCTGGACAAGTCTTACCTTTTCCGATTTCAGTTTTCTTCCGTAGTGATGCCGAAAAACATGTCGGAAGCCGCGGAGTTCTTCTAAGGCCTCTTTGCACTCCTTATTATCGAGCAGGGCGGGGCGAAACCCCGGTATTTCCAGCGACATGCGATCGAGGAGTTCCCGATGCCAGGCGTCTCTTGAAAGACTATTCTCGAAGAACTTTCCGATTCGTAGAAAATAATTCTCTAAGGTGTTGTAAAATGCATGCATAGTATACCCTAAGGCCGCCCAATCAAGATGGTCCTGTGCACCCGCTTCGATTCTTTCCCAAGCCCGGCTGTTATCGGAGAGAATTTCTTCACACAGCGCCCAGTCGCCCTTGAGAGATTCAATAAGAACGAGAAAATCTTCTTTCCGCCGCATTTTCTTAACCTGCTTATAAATACCAGTATATACCAATGTACGATTGAAGCAAATGGCCCCTCTACCGTGTATATGGTACAATGAGGAGGCATGAGCAAGAGGGGAATCCCGATAAAAAAAGCGGACAGGATGTATACCTACGTGGATTATCTTAACTGGCCTGACGATGAAAACCACGGTGACCGGGACGATGAGATTATCAATGTAGTGCAGCCCGATATGTCGGTATTCTGCTCCGAAGAGAGCCTGGACGATTCGGGGGCGACGGCCGCTCCGGATATTGCCGTAGAGATCCTCTCGGTGTATTCCCTTGGACAGGAGCCGGAAGGAGGATACGGAAAACCCGCGGTCTACGGCCCGGGGGAGTGCTTTGAAAGCGAAATCCTCGAGGGCTTTTCCCCGTAGCGGGGATGATATATCGACTAAACGCCGTTTCTACCTTATTTGACGGCCATGACGGCGAGGGCCTCGGCGTTGACTCCGGCGGTTCCTGTATCGAAGAGGGTCGTTCTCGTCCCGTCCTCCCACACGACCGCAATCTTCTTACTTCCGTCGTAGTGGTATCCCGCTACATAGACGGTCCCGTCTAGGACATCGATGTCTCGCGCTTTGCTCGTCGAGGTATCGTGAAGATGAGTCAATCCGGCGGAATAGTATCCGGCGACGTAGACGACCGGATCGACGGGGATCTGGGGTCCCGGACAGGCCGTGAATAGAATTCCAAGGGCCCCGAAAAGTATGATGATAATGAATAGATATTTTAGCTTACGCTTTTCTCCTCCTTCCGTACAAGATCAGCACAAGGAGAGTAAAGTACGGCAGCTACATATCGGGTAGAATATGTTCCGGCAGGTGTTTTCCCGGTTCAGGCTCAAGCGGCATTTACGCCCCTCATACCCTTAGAGAGTGCCCCCGATCGTGGGGACAAAATTCGTCCTAAATCTTGGTTTACATAGATTTAGGGAGTGTCGTGTCCCTCCATATAGAGGGAAGGATCTAATTTGTTTTACTACAACCCGTATCTCGTATATTATCCCCACGATCGGGGGCACTCACCTTTCCTCACGCCGTATCCTCTGCTATTATCCCTTCATGAAGCTCTCCCGTATCCTTACCTACGCAGCCTACGTTCTCTTCGCCGTCCAGGTGATTATGTCGATCGTCTATCTGACCGCCGTCTTTCGGGTCAAAGCCGATCCCGCGGCGGGAAGCGCCCTTATCGGCACTCTGCTCAAACCCTTAGTAGCGGGGACCGCGGCGATCTTCGCGATCATCTTCGTCACCTTCCTCGTCTCCCGGATCAAGAAGAGTTCCGATGTCCTTCTCCCCTTCCACGCCTACATCTTCTGCGGGGCGGGGGTCCTCCTCCCGGCACTCGATTTTTTCTTTACCTTCGTGATCATGATGCGGTAGCGCCCCCGGCGGCGGGGACACTCTTCTTTGACATTTTGTCCGATACCCAGTAGATTTTTTAGGATGACCAAAGAGATACGACCCTCCAAACTGAGAGGCCGGGTGTCGGTTCCCGCGTCCAAATCCCACACCATTCGCGCCGTCCTCCTGGCAAGCCTCGCCGAGGGAGAAAGCACCGTAACAGGACCCCTCGATTCGGCGGACACCCGGTCGTGCGTAACCGCGTGCAGGACTTTGGGAGCGCTCATCGAAGAGGGCGCCGACGGGACCCTGATGATAACCGGAATGGGAGGCAGGCCCGCGCCCCCGCCGGGGCACACCGGGGGACCGGTGGAGATAGACGCGGGCAATTCGGGGACCACCCTGTACCTCGCCGCCTCCGCCGCGGCCCTCGCCGACTTTCCGGTAATCTTTACAGGAGACGATCAGCTCCGGTCCCGCCCGACGGGACCCCTCCTCCGGGCCCTCCAAGACCTGGGCGCGGAAGCGGTGAGCCTCGACCTCTCGGGAAATCCGCCTATCCGGGTGCGGGGGCCCCTCAGGGGAGGCGAGACCTCCGTCGAGTGCCCCACCAGCCAGTTCCTCTCGAGCCTTTTAATCGCCGTCCCCCTCGCCGAGGGGAACACTGAAATCACCGTCCCCCTGCTGCACGAAAAGCCCTACGTGGATATGACCTTAGCCTGGCTGCGTGAACTGGGGATCGAGCTCGAACGGGACGGATACAGACGTTTCACCGTACCGGGCAAACAGGGGTACCGCAGTTTCCAGAAAACCGTCCCCGGCGACTTTTCCTCGGCCACCTTCTTTCTCTGCGCCGCCGCGGTAACCGGATCGGACCTTCTCATCGAGGGGCTCGATATGGGGGACACCCAGGGTGATAAGCGGGTCGTCGATATGCTCGCCGAGATGGGCTGTCCTTCCGAGGCCGTGGAAGACGGACTCCTTGTACGGGGGAGCGAAGCGTCCGCCCGGGGGCTCCGGGCGGCGGAACTCGACTTAAACGACACCCCCGACGCCCTCCCCGCTTTAGCCGCGGCGGCCTGCTACGCCGTGGGGGAAACCCGCCTCGTAAACGTCCCCCAGGCGCGGCTCAAAGAAACCGACCGGATTACCGTCATGCGGGAAGAGCTTGCCAAAATGGGGGCCGATATCGAAGAGCTCCCCGACGGGCTCGTCATCCGGGGACGCGGACCGGGGAACGGACCGGTACCCCTCCACGGCGCGAAGCTCGACGGCCGGGGAGACCACCGGGTGGTCATGGCGTTGTCGGTGGCCGCCCTCGCGGCGGCGGGTCCCTCCCTCATCGATACCGCCGAAACGGTGAACATCACCTTTCCCGGATTCTTCGCGGTCCTCGATGCGCTGGTAGCAGGCGATCCCGCCGGGCTCCCTTCGGGAGACCGGTCATGAAGCCGTCCCCCGGGCCCGATCTGTGGCCCCTCGACATACAAGACGACCGGCTGGTCGATCCGGCGGGGAGAACGGTTATTATGCGGGGGATCAATCTGGCGGGCTCCTCGAAGCTCCCCGCCGTCCCCGACGGCTCCTCCTACCGTCCGGAGAGTCTCAAAAGCCCCGAATCGGTGAGCTTCGTGGGAAGACCCTTTCCTTTGGAGGAGGCCGACGAGCACTACTCCCGGATAGCGGGGTGGGGGATCAAATTCCTACGCTTCATAATTACCTGGGAGGCGGTGGAGCACGCCGGACCGGGAAAGTACGACCGGGACTATCTCTCGTATCTGGAAGCGGTCGTCGCCAAGGCCGGAGAGCACGGCCTGGGAGTATGGATCGATCCCCATCAGGATGTATGGAGCCGGTGGACCGGAGGCGACGGGGCGCCCGCCTGGACCCTCGAGCTCGCCGGGATGGATCTCGAAAAGATCGTCCCCGCCGGAGCCGCGGTGGTCCACGCCCTCTTCGAGGGGGAAGGGGCCCTCCGTGACCAGATACACCGGATCGAACGGGCCCAGGCGAAGAACATTCCCTTAGGCGAAAGCATCCGTGAAGGTATCAAGGACAGCTTGCGGGACACCGCAGCGGAGGGACCGGAGCCTCCCAAAACCTATCCGAGCATGATCTGGCCGACCAACTACACCCGGTTCGCCTGCTCGACCATGTTCACCCTCTTTTTCGGGGGATCTGTCTACGCCCCGTCGTTTACGGTGGACGGGCGGAACATCCAGGAATTGCTCCAGGACCGATATTTCAAGATGATCGGAAAGGTAGCTAGGAAGCTTAAAAGGCTTTCCCACGTCATCGGCTTCGGGAGCATGAACGAGCCCCACCGGGGATACATCGGCTGGAAGGATTTGAACCGCCCCTCCGAGTGGCTCATGAAAAACGGCCCCACCCCCACCGGAATAGAAGGAATGGCGGCGGCCTCGGGATGCAAGCGGTACGTCAGATTCTACCGTTTCACTTCCCTAGGACCCATTGCCTCGGGGTACACCTTCATCAACAAAAACGAGGAAAGCCTGTGGAAACCGGGCTGTGTCTGCCCCTGGAAGAGAGAGGGGGTATGGGACATGGCCCACGACAAGCCGGTCCTCTTAAAGCCCCATTACTTTGCCTCGCTTCCCGGAGGTCCCGGCGGACCGGAGGGGAGTACGGTCAGCTTCTCCCGGGACTTCCTCAAGCCCTTCCTAAAGCGGTTTCACTCCCACATCGAGAAGATCGACCGGAGGTTTCTCGTATTCATCGAGGCGATCCCCTCGGAACCCCACCCCTCCTGGGACCCGGAGGAAGACGGGGGCAGGGCGGTAAACGGCAGCCACTGGTACGACGCCCACACCCTCATCACCAAACGGCACGCCCCCCGAATCGCCTACGATACGGTCAGCCAGCGGCCGGTCTTCGGAAAAAAACGGGTCCGGCGCTCTTTTATCCGGCAGATAAGGCACCAGGTAGATGCAGCGGAGTACAAGATGGGGGGAATTCCCACAATCATCGGTGAGTTCGGTGTTCCCTTCGATTTAAAGAGGAGCGACGCCTTCGAAACAGGGGACTACTCCGACCACGAAGCGGCCCTCGATTCCTACTACCAAGCGATGGAGGCGAACCGGGTCGGCGCCTTCCTGTGGAACTACTGTCCCGACAACGTCAATCTCTTAGGTGACAGATGGAACGACGAGGACCTCTCGGTCTACAGTCTCGACGGCGGAGAGCGGGGGACCGCCGGTTTCGTCCGCCCCTACCCTCTCGCAGTCTTCGGTACCGTCGAGAAAATCACCTACGACAGACGACGCCGGATCTTCGAGCTCGAGGTAAAGGGACCGGGCGCGGTTGAAAGCAAGCCGGCCGGCCGCGCAAAGCCGGGCCTTCTCAGACGGGGCGGTGCCCCGGACATCCCTCCGTCTCTCATCTTCGTGCCTCGGGATGTCTATCCGGAAGAATTGAGCGTACAGCTGAGCACCGGAGCGGGGAAGTACTCCCGGGAGTCGCAAATCCTGACTGTAACCGGGGTTGATCCCGCCGCCCGGCTGACGCTACGCATCACCCCGGCGTAAGCCGGCGGTCATTACACCCCCGCGAGCCCCTCGAAGGCGCTGAATCGGTCCACATCGACCCTGCCCTTTTCGTCGAACTCCACCCCCTCGTCCTCGAGAAGTGCCCGTTGGAGATCAGCCTGCTCCCCCTTCACTAGTATGACCCCGCCTTTCCCCACCACCCGGTGCCAGGGGAGATTGTAACTGTCGGTAAGAGTGTGAAGGAGCCGGGTCACCTGCCTCGCTCCCATCTTGTTCCCGGCGAGCTCGGCTACCTCCCCGTAGGAGAGGACCCTTCCGGGGGGAATGTTTCGGATAACCTCGATGACTCTGC
>CAZXMO010000105.1:6171-7863 GCA_964641125.1 uncultured Spirochaetales bacterium | reverse complement strand
AGCTCCGCTCAAGCTTTCCGTTACCTTGGACAAGGTTGTTTCTACCCGCAAGAGCGGCAAATTGGCCCGGTTTCCCATGATCCGGATATTCACCGAGTAGAGCATGGTCATGGTGAGGATCCCCGCGAGGAGATTGGGCACCTTGAGATGATTATGGATAGCCGCGGTAACGAAGCCGGCAATGAGCCCGCACCCGAAGGCGACCATAATCGCTACCCACGGTTCCGCCCCCGAAACGATCATCGACGCCAAAACCGCGGCGCCCAAAGGGAACGATCCGTCTACGGTAAGATCGGGAAAATCGAGGACCCTGAAGGTGATGAACACCCCCAGGGTCATGATTCCGTAGATAAAGCCTTCGGTTAGTATTCCTTGAATCATCTTTAGCCGGAGGACTCCCGGATGATATTCGCCCGTTCAATTATCTCGCGGGGGATTTCTACCCCGATCTCACGGGCAACGTCGAGATTGATGAGAAGCTGATCGACATCCTTCGGATCCGACATGAACTGTACCGGTATTGACGCGGGATCTTCGCCGCTCAAGACCCGGTGAACGAGACGTCCCGAAGCCCGGCCGTGCTTGTAGTAATCGAACCCGAGGGCCGCGAGGACTTCGAATTCCTGCGCCGAGCTCGGGTCGGCGGACATAATCGGCTTCTTCGCCTTCATAGCCACGTCGCACAACGAGGTCAAGGCGGAAACAACCGTATTATCGTTGCTCACGTAGAAGGCGTCGACGCGGTCGACGATGCTCTGAGCCGCCTGCTTGACTTCCGCCGAATTGGTTATAGTCGCCTCTACAAACTCAATACCCAATTCCTCGCATGCCTCCCGCGCTTTGTCGGCGAGAACGACCGCGTTTGTCTCACCGCTTGTGTAGACATGCCCGAGGGTATCGATCTCCACGATTTCCAGGAGAAGCTCTATCTGTTCACGAACCGGGGTCATGTCGGAATACCCGGTAACGTTCGTGTGCCCGGCATCCAGGGAGGGTACCAAACCGGCGCTGACCGGATCGGTGACCGCCGAGAAAATAACCGGACTATCGGTGATCGTCTTGACCAGGGCCTGGGCGGTGGGGGTCGCGATTCCCACGGCCAGGGTTACACCTTCGCTCCTGAACTTCGAGGCGATCTGTGCCGCCGTATTGACGTCGGCGTTGGCGTTCTGCAAGTCGTACATAATATCGGTGTACCCTAATTCGGCAAGCTCGTCCTGAATTCCCTTTTCGACGGCATCGAGAGCGGGGTGCTGAACGAACTTGGAGATGCCGATGACCACTTTCTCGTCAGTCTTCTCGGCCGTCTCCTCGGTTACCGATTTTGCATCCTTTCCGCATCCGAAAAGACTTAGGACCGTTGCAATAATCAGGACCGTTACGGGAACGGCCGCTGCTATCTTTTTCAAACTCATAGTGTGCTCCTTTTTAAGCAAATAATCTGGCCGCCCTCTCCGAATTCCCGATGAAGAATGCCGCCGCAGGTGTTCTTATACATAGAAACACCTTGACGGGAATCTACCGGGAAACCGGTGTTTATGCAAGGGATTTGGAGGAAAAAAGCTACTTTTTTTCGACGGTCAGATCGGCGTACTCGGGATGGCTCTCTAAAAAGTGCCTGACGTATGAACAGCTCGGAATAACCGAAATGTTGTTCTCCCGGGCGTATTCGAAGGCGGTCCGGGTAATCGC
>CAZXMO010000105.1:0-6071 GCA_964641125.1 uncultured Spirochaetales bacterium | reverse complement strand
AAAACACTCTTGATTCTGATGGGAATTTTTCTCGTCCTGGGAACGCCGGTTTTTGCCCAGGTTCAGGACTATCTCGAAGACATAGAACTGCCGGAGGATGTCGATATCGTGGATGAATACACGGTCGTTCCCGGTGACACTTTGGTGAGAATCTCCGAGGAGAGATGGGGAAACTACCGGTTATGGCCCGCGCTTTACCTGGTCAACATGGACAAGGTCGAAAATCCCTATAGGATAGAGTCCGGTATGACTTTACGCATCCCCTCCCGGGTAAATCCGGAGGCCCTCAACGAGGCAACGAGAAGGATCCTCGACGAAGCTTATGCCGAAATATACACGAAATTCCAAAACTACGGCGCTTCGTACAGATATCCCGCCCGGTGGGTTCTCCTTGAAGCTTCTTATTTGAATCCCGATTTTATCCAGGAATTTTCCGACGCCATTACCGAGGATGATAAGCTCTGGTACTACGAACGAGGCGAAGAATAATGCTCCCAACACGGCCGTTACTCGACGGCCACATCTATCGTCAAAAAAACACCGTCCGAACCCTCACCGTCGAGGCGGACGGTGTTTCTCGTTCCGTCGGTAACCCCCGCCGGTACCTCGAGTACCACGGAACGTGCCCTTCCTATACGGCCGCTTCCGCCGCAGACCGGGCACAACCCCGGAAAAAGACTTCCGAATCGAAAGCAATACGGACATAAGCTCCCGCTCACCGGGACCTCGAGCCTATAGATCCCTCCTTCGGCCGCCTCATGCCTCGAAAGGACGAGCTCGGCGTGGAGCTCATTTCTCGGACCGCTGTGTATCGGCCCATATCCGGCTCCGCCGCCGGAATCGTCTTTGCGGGTATTTTTCCCCACGAAGCTCCTATCGTACTTCCTTCTCTTATCCCGATCCGACAGGGTATCGTATGCCTCCCGTATGGCCAGAAATTCTTTCCGCGTTGCCGCATCGTCGGTTTCGCACGAGTCGGGGTGGTATTTCTTGCAGTATTCCCGGTAGGCCTTTTTGATCGTATCGGTGTCCGCGTCTTTGCCTACGCCTAAGGCAAGGTAATAATCTTCCATATTAGTACTCTTCCGGTGAGAAATTTACTAGGGAGAAATAAAAAAATCAATCCTGCCGCGGAGCTTCAAAAATGGAAAGGGACCGCCCTGTGAACGGTCCCTCGAAATTGTACTCTGATTATCGAAACGATGTGCTTCGTTCCCTAGGGATAGATTCCCCGTTCTTTGTATACCGTTTCGAGATAAGACAATGCGACGATATATGCCGCCGTGCGTGTATCCGTGTAGTACTCTTCCGCGGCCTTCTTCACCCGTTCGTACGAGGATACTATCTTTTTGTAAAGTTTCGAATCGACTTCCTCGAGCTCCCAGGTTTCACTCCGCTTGTTCTGGAGCCACTCGAAGTAACTGACGATGACTCCACCGGAGTTGCAGAGGATGTCCGGGATCAGATCTATACCGCGGGCATGGAGGATCTCGTCTCCCTCGGGGTCGGTCGGCCCGTTTGCTCCCTCCGCGACCAGCTTGACCTTCAAGAGGGGAGCCGTTTCCGCGGTAATCTGGCTTTCCAGGGCGGCAGGAATAAAGATGTCCGCTTCGATTTCGAAGAGCTCCTCCGGAAGCTTAGGGGTCGCTCCGGGAAAATCATTCAGAGTTCCGTGTTCTTTTATAAAGGCCTCGAGGTTCCACGGATCGATCCCGTCGGAATTGCACAAGGTCCCGTTTACGTCCTGGACCGCCACCATTGTAGCGCCCTTTTCGCAGAGGAGTTTCGCCGCCCAGGAGCCGACGTTTCCGAATCCCTGTACGATGAACGTTGCGCCGCTTAAGGAAATATTCTTCTCAACTGCCCACTGCTCGATCGTATATACCACACCCTGACCGGTCGCCTTGTTTCTACCGAGACTGCCGCCGGATTCCACCGGCTTTCCGGTAACGACATGGCATGATCTGTTTCTTTCATTCGGCGGTACCGTCGTCAGATATGTGTCGAGAATCCATGCCATGATCTGAGCATTGGTATTTACATCAGGCGCGGGGATATCATACTCCGGACCGATGTTGTTACCCAGAGAAAACGTGAACCGCCGGGTAATCCGCTCGACCTCCTGCGGTGAGTAATCAGCCGGATCGATCTGAATACCGCCTTTCGCACCGCCGAAGGGTATCCGGTTGATGGCCGCTTTCCAGGTCATCCAGGTGGCAAG
Source organism: uncultured Spirochaetales bacterium (assembly GCA_964641125.1). GTDB lineage: Bacteria > Spirochaetota > Spirochaetia > SPDA01 > CAZSGZ01 > JBKHAJ01. Next base: position 3,850 of record CAZXMO010000105.1, on the reverse strand, counting down.
GGCCCGAACTTCGTCGAGATTAACGCTCGGATGAAACCGCAGTCCCCCTTTGTAAGGCCCGAGTATGTTGTTGTGCTGTACCCGATACCCGGTAAAGATTTCCACCTCGCCGCTGTCCATTACCACCGGAAAATGGACTAGAATCTCATTGTTCGTTGTCGAAAGAATTTTTGCGATATTTTTCTCGAGACCCATGAGATGAGACGCCTTCTCGAACTGAGAGATCACATTCTTGTAGATGCCTGCCTTTTCCTCAGGCCCTGTCTGACGTGTTATTTCCGTTGTTTGTAAACTCATTATCATTCCTCCTTACCGATACTCTTCACAGTACCATACGCCCGTTTCTTTATCGGGAAATGTACAGGTTTCCCGCAGCTCACAGTTTGCACATAGTCCCCGGGCCTTCAGTTTGTGGTCCCGTTTTTCTCCTGTGCGGCCTTTAGAGACCGGTTTGACCTCCGGTAATCCGGTCGAAAACTCTTCGCAGAACAGCACCGGGTACCGGCTGCGGGCATAATATATGCACGTCTTCGCATGGATACACGTTGTGCAGATAGATTCGGATATATTCTCGCTAAAGTCATATTTTATGAGAATATCCCGGTCCTTCTGGTCCTTTTTCTTGACTAAAGTCTGTTCCATTGTCTTGCTCCTTACTTGGACTTCATCAACTCTTAAGCAGTAAGCGTGCCAAAAGCTTCAAACGGAGCAAAACGAATGTCTTGTTAATTACTTGCAGGATAATGTTTTAAAGATTTACAGGAGAAGGCACGAATAAACGGTGGAAATCACACCTTAGGTACCGGGGTATTTTTCCCCGCCGGGTATTCTTGTATCATCAGCGGATTACGACTCTTCTTCTTTTTCAGACTTCTTCAATTTTTCCCTGAGGGTCTTCCGGTCGATACCGAGGATCGACGCGGCCTGAGTTTTGTTTCCATCCACCGCTCTGAGTACTTTTTCGAGGTACCGGTGTTCCATCTCTTCGAGGGGAAGCAGCTCGGTTTCCGAGACATCTATGGTAAAGCGCATGACTTCAGGCAGATCACTTACCGCAATTTCCTTAGAATTATTCATGACGACGAGACGCTGGACTATGTTCTCGAGCTCCCGTACATTTCCGGGCCAGGGATAGGATGTGAAGGCCTCCATAGCCCGGCGGTCTATAACCGATTTCTCGAGGCCGTAGGCTTCCGCGAACTTCGAGAGGAAGTGGTCCGTCAGCAGCGGAATGTCTTCTTTTCGTTCCCGCAGCGGCGGTATATCGAGGGTAAGCACATTCAAGCGGTAGTAGAGATCTTCCCGGAACCGGTTTTTTTCGATGAGTGCGGACAAATCCTTGTTCGTCGCCGCGATGATCCGAACATCGATAGGACACGGTTTCGAGGAACCGACCATATAGATTTCCCGTTCCTGTAACACCCTAAGCAGCTTGACCTGCATCAGGAGACTTGTCTCACTTATTTCATCGAGGAAGATGGTACCGCCTTCAGCGGTCTGGAAAAAACCGGCACGGGAAACCTCGGCGCCGGTAAAGGCCCCTTTTACATATCCGAAAAGTTCGCTCTCGAGGAGGTTTTCCGGTATAGCTCCGCAATTGATGGATACGAACGGCGCCGATGAACGGCTGCTCAGGTAGTGGACGGCCCTCGCCACGAGCTCCTTTCCCGTTCCGCTCTCTCCGGTTATGAGTACGGTCGCGGGAACCGCCGCGGCCCGGAGAACCCTGCCGCTTAAAATTTCCATCGACCGGGATGCCCATATGAGCCCCGGAAGCTCAGGCTTCTTGGTCTGTTCACACGATTTTTTTCGGAGCCGGATCTCACGAGCGGACTCGGCCAGCTTTTCGACCTTTTTCAAGAGCTCATCTTCGGTAAAAGGCTTAGCCAGGTATTCCTTTGCACCGGTTTTTACCGCTTCTACCGCGCCCTCTAAGGTCGCATACCCGGTAATCATCATCGTTTGAATCTCGGGATAATTTTCCCCGACGTACCGTGTCAGGTCCATTCCGCTTATCTTCGGCATCTTCCAATCGGTAATAAGGATATCCGGGCATTCCTTAGGGATTAGGTCGATTGCCTCCTCTGCCGATTTAACCGTAATTACCTCGTAATTCTTCGCGGTCAGATTGCGTTTTAATATCTCGAGAGTATCTTCCGAATCGTCTACCGCGAGAATTCTTGTGGTATCGCCGCTCATTTATCGGTCCCTCCTTACTCCCGAACCTCTCACACGGGCGAGAGGAAGGCTGATCAGGAATACTGTTCCGAAGCCTTCCCGTGACGTAAATGTAACGCTTCCTTCATAAGAAGATACTAATCCATGAACTACGGCAAGCCCGAGTCCCGTACCCTCGCCTATATCCTTAGTCGTAAAAAACGGAAGAAAAATCTTTTCCTCGAGCTCCGGCTTGATTCCATATCCGGTGTCGGCTACTTCGATAAAGACATTTTCTCTATCCCGCCGTGTCGCTATCCGTAACAGACCGCCGGACGGCATGGCCTGCAGTGCATTGACCGAGAGATTAATAACCATCTGATTCAAATGGGAAGGGTCTATCCAAATCTTTGGAATATCCTTATCGAGTTCTACCTTGAGCTCGATCCCTTCCTTCCGGCATCTTCCCTCGAAAAAGTCTACGGCTTGCCGCACCACCTCGTTCACATCGACTTCCGTTACCGTAGTCGCTACTTGTCTGCCGAAGATCAGCAGCTTTTTTACTATTTCCCGTGCGTGTTTTGCAGCGGTTATTATCTTTTCTACATCCTTACCTCTTTCCAGGAAATGAGCCTCGTCCATAACCGCGTCCGATTTCTTGAGGAGCTCCGCGAACCCGAGTATGCTGCTAAGCGGCTCATTTAGTTCATGAGCTACCCCCGCGGACAGCTGGCCTATTGTGGCCAGCCGATCGGCATGCCTGAGCTGATCTTCCAGTTTTTTCTTATCGTCCTCACGTTTGAGATCTTCGATAATAAGGGACAATTGTTCCGCTATACTGTCGAGAAGCTTCTGCTCTTCGACGAGAAACGGCTTTTCATCGAATTCCTGTCCTATAGATTCCTTGTACCCGACCTCGATCAATCCGAGGGGTTTACCTTCGACATAAATATCACTTTGCAGCACATGGACCGGTTCACCGCTGCTGCCGGTATCATAACATCTCCCCTCGAGACATATTCGTGCAGTCGCTACGTCTTCATACTGAAATGCCTTGGGAATAATTGATATTATCTGTGAAAGTATAGAATCCAGCTCATACGGCGGTTTATGTATAAGCTTTGCTATTTGGAAAAGGCAGCTAAGCTCCTTGATCCGCTCCCGCAGATTCCAGTGAGTATTACGGTAGGAAATTGCAATTCCCAAAAGGCTGCCGATTATTTCTGTGATTTCGGAAATTTTATCATACGGGCGCGCGTCGAAGCGGATCGCAAGGATACCGCTGTGCTTGTGTTTTTCGATATCGAATGGAACGGTTACCGTCCATCTCCCCTTCGATGCTCCATGCAGTGTTTCGTCTATCCCCCAATTTTTTATCGTACCATTGAGGTGATTTTCGTCGCTAATTTTGACGATCGATATTTCACCGGAAGAATGCCTTATTCCTTTCCACAGATAGCGGTACGTATCACCGTGTATAAATATTCCCAATTCATCAGTATCGAAAAAGGTAATAAGGCTTTCGATTATCCGTTTTTTGAATGAAATCTGATGGATATCCTCCCGCGATAACGAGAGAATTTCGAGTCCGAGATCGACAGCGGATTCTATAGATGTGTTATCTTTTTTCATCTTCCTGCTAGTATCCGGCGTGAAGAGGGGCTGTGTCAATGTAGATCCGCCCCGTTCCTCG
>CAZXMO010000104.1:0-8435 GCA_964641125.1 uncultured Spirochaetales bacterium | reverse complement strand
CTCAAAACAATAGACCCGGAAATTGCGTTAAGAGGGAATATCGACCAAGTAGATTTTATGTACAAGGCGAGCCCACATGAAGTTACTGAAAAAGTAAAGAAATTGTTGGAAAAGGTAAAACAGCGCGGACTGTGGATCTTGTCTACGACCGATTTCTTTTTCGATAATACGCCTTACGAGAACATCATGGCTTTTTCTCAGGCAGGCCGCGATTTTGGATACTATTAATAAAGGACCACATAGTGAACACCAACATCGAAATCATTCCCAATATCAAAGAATGCTACGCTCCCCTAGTCGATTTCGAATCCTGGCGGGTGGCGGGCTTAAACCACTGCGACCTCGTGGACATCGCGAATTTGACCCGGGTGGAGCGGCATCTGGAGACGGACGAGGTATTCCTCCTCACCGCGGGACGGGCCGCACTTATCGTGGAGCGAGGCGGCGAGAATGAGACCGGCGCGGCACGCGGGAACCCCTTCGAGGTCATCCCGATGAAACCGAACACTCTCTACAACATAAAAAAGGGCGTGTACCACCATGTGGTTATGGAAAAGGACGCCTCGATCATAATCGTGGAGAACAGCGATACCACCGCCGAGAACTCGGAGTATAAAGAGCTCGATACGGTTGATTCGAAAAAACTCAAGGAAAGGACAGCCGGTATTCTCGGGGGCTAATGTTCGAGGGAAGTGTGATGATCGAATCCCCGCGGATTTTACCTTGCGTTCCGGAAGAAAATCTGTAATTATCTCGATTATGAGATACTTATTCAAATTATGTACAGCGTTACTTCTACTCCTTTCGGTTTTCACAATGGCCGGGCTCTTCGCGGCGCCTTCCGCCGCGGCCTATCCCGGAGACGATGGACAGTTCGATGTTTTCTTTCAAGGAGAGCTCATCGAGATAGTACAACGCCTGCGGTAGTTCGAGGGCCTGCGCCCGTCAGGCCAGCCGTTTTACCCCTTGCTTTTTTTATACCCCTCTGGTATACATGGATGTAATTAAAGTAATCAAGTAAATAATCTAATTAGAGTAATTGGGAAACAAGGGGTATACATATGGCACTTCTCAGTAAGGTAAAGATAGGAACCAAGCTGATTGTTACGGTCGGTATTCTGATCGTCGCGGCGGTGACGGCGATCTCGGTTATTATAGGTACAAACGTGAGCCGCCAGGCAAAGGCGGACGCGGAAAGAATCTCCCGGCAGACCGCGTTTCACTACGCCGAGAACGCCCGGGGCGAGCTGAACGAGGCGATGAACGCCGCTCGGTCCTTAGCCGATTTCTTCGGGACCTTCGCCGCCGACGAGGCCGTCGAGGTGAGCCGGGAAGAGGGGAACCGGGTACTCGCGGATTTCATAGAGGCAAATCCCCAGTTTCTCGGGGTCTATGTAGGCTTCGAGCCTGAAGCCTACGACGGACGGGACGCCGAATACCGGGGAGCTTCCGGACACGACGAGACCGGACGGTATGTACCGTATTTTACCCTGAATGAGGAAGGGAAGGCTGTGGTGGAGCCTCTCCTGGATTACGAAACGGCGGGCGCCGGGGATTACTATCAGCTTCCGAAACAACGCGGACGTGAAACGGTCCTTGATCCCTTTCTCTATCCGGTCCAGGGAGTGGAGGTCCTTCTGACCTCATTAGTCGTTCCCATCTTCAATGGGGAGGGCGGCTTCCTCGGCATAGCGGGGATAGACCTCCGCCTCGACGATCTGCAGGGCATCCTCGCCGACGTGGTCCTCTACGAGAGCGGATATCTGAATCTCTTCTCCGACGACGGCACCCTCATCGCCAGTAAGGCCGGCGCCGAGGAGCTCATCGGGGACAACATTCGAAACCTCACCGAAACCCGGGACTACATCGACGGGGTCCTCTCCGATGAAGAGTTTACCTTGGTCCATACCTCCACGGTCACCGGAAACTCGGTCCTCGTCAACGGTGTTCCCATCGAGATCGGGAATACCGGGACCTACTGGAGTGTCGCCGCGAACATCACCGAGAGCGAGATCTTAGCCGACGCCCGGCGTCTGATCGTGTTGATCGCCCTCACCGGAATAGCCGCGGTGATACTCACTGTGGGAGTCCTTCTCCTTATAGCCCGGTCCATCTCGAAGCCCCTATCCGGCGCGGTGCGGATCACCGATACCATAGCCCGGGGAGATCTGACAGGGCGGATCGAGGTCGAGAGCAGGGACGAGGTAGGGATGCTTTTGAAAGCCATGGGTACGATGAAAGAGGCCCTGACGGGAATCGTAACCGACGTAAAATCCGCCGCCGATCAGGTCGGCTCGGGAAGTCAACAGATGAGCTCAACGGCCCAAGAGTTATCCCAGGGGGCATCCGAGCAGGCCTCGTCCATCGAAGAGGTATCCTCGTCCATGGAGGAGATGACCTCGAACATCAATCAGAATGCCGACAATGCCACCGAGACCGAACGGATAGCCCAGCAGGCCGCCCGGGACGCCGAGGAGGGCGGAAAGGCGGTCGTCGACGCCGTGGCGGCGATGAAGAAGATCGCCGAGCGGATCGGCATTATCGAGGAGATCGCCCGGCAGACCAACATGCTCTCATTGAACGCCTCTATCGAAGCGGCCCGGGCGGGGGAGCACGGTAAGGGTTTCGCCGTGGTCGCCGCGGAGGTGGGAAAGCTCGCCTCGAGGAGCAAAGATGCCGCCGGAGAGATCAGCGAGCTGTCGTCGACTACCGGCGATTTGGCGGAGAGGGCACAGCAGATGCTCGACAAGCTCGTTCCCGACATCAGGAAGACCGCGGAGCTCGTCCAGGAGATCGGGGCCTCCAGCCGCGAGCAGAGCACCGGGGCGGGCCAGATCAGCACCGCCTTGACCCAGCTCGACACGGTCATCCAGCAGAACGCCTCCGCCTCGGAGGAGATGGCCTCGGTCTCCGAGGAGCTTGCCGCGCAGGCCCAGCAGCTCCAGGCGACTATGGAGTTTTTCACCATAGGCGGCGGACGCGGCAGGGAGCGGAACGGGGCCGGGAAGAAAGCCGCTCTTACCGAATCGGCGGGCCCATCGGATTCGGAAGAGACCGGTATAACCCTCGCCGACTATAGTCGGCGAGGACCGGCGGGAAACGGTACGGGTACACGGTTTTTAAAACCACACGAAGGAGATAATACTCCCGATAACCCCTAAAATTGTCAGGACGATCACCGGCTTCAACGGCATCCTCCCGTCGTTCTTCATGGCCCGTCCGAACATACCGAACACCAAGGGATGGACGAGGAAAGGCATCGCGAAGATGAAGGGAATGAGCTCCTGAGTCCCGTGTCCGAACATTCCCCCTAACACCGCCGCGAAGAGTCCGAAGTGGGAGATCGCCGAAGAGGCCCCCATGGCGGCGTTCCAAATTTCGATATTCGCGAAATGCTGGACGATAAAGCTCCCGAACACCGCGGTCAGCTGCCATCCGAAGCAGAAGAGCATGAGCCCGGTCACCTCCTTCGCCTCGACACCGTCCGCCTTTCTCAGGCGAAGGAGACTGAGGAGGGTGAGCACTACCCCGACGAGCGCCACGATGAACGCCGGAACCACCAAGAGGGCGCCCCGGGCCGCGCTGTAGGCGAGGATGGTAAAGACGAAGATGTGCCCAAAGAAGGGGACGTTGATCATAATCGGCGCCCGGGCTGCGGCTTCCTTGCCCAGGTCTTCGGCGGTACATGCACCGGTCAGTCCCGAGTGGGAGAGGGAGCCCGCCATTCCAGGAGCGAGGTTCCGGACGTGATTGGCCCGGCCGATGACGATCAGGAGAAAGATTCCTAAAAACATCCATAAGAGCTGCCCGAAGAAACCGTACCCGATAACCCGGGTCATCCCGCTTATAGTGAAGGCCTGCAGTATCCGCGAGCCGCCGATCAGAAAGTTCGCCGCCAGGACCAGGGGGATACCCGCGAAAAGGAGGGCCCTCATGGTGGGACCGAAGTGCCATCGTACGAATATGAATCCGAGGCTCGCCGCAACGAGCATGGCGAAGAAGATCTGCGGAAGGGGAATGATCGGATTGATCCAGATAGAGATATAGTTCGAGAGGATCAGGACCGCTAATATACCGGTCATCTCGATAACACCCTTGGCCAGATACCAGGGTTTCCGCTTGATGGTGGACTTGGAGTCGATGATGATGATCGCTCCCATGACACCCAAGTAGGTAATAACCGGGTATGCCTTGGCAAGGACCCCGCTTCCGGTCTGCCGGAGGAGAAGGAGGTAAGCCCCTTGGACCGCTAGAAGAATAAAGAAGGCCCTGATTATGTAGAAGAGCTGGGTCCGTTTGGTCCCTAAGAGCACCTCGTGCTCCGAGGGGATGACAAGCTCGTCTATTTCCAGATGACGCTTGAGAATGATCTTGTTGAGCTCCTGGCCGCCTACGAAGAAGGCGATGATCAGCACAACGACCGTTACCTTACTCAACAGGACCACCACCGAAAAGCTCGGCAGTCCCGCCTCGGCTACGCCGCTTCGTTCGAGGAGGAACCCCATAAGCAGGCCGAAGACCACGATGATCAGTATCGGCGAGTACTTCGTTCCCGCCACCACCGTTCGTGCAATAAGGAGAATCGGGACAAGCAGGATAAAGGACAAAAACAATTGTGACAGCACTGAAAGATCCATATACACTCCTTGAGATGTTACTCGGAATATAGATGATAAGAGAGGTAAGCAAATTCCGCAAGTTTTTTTTCCGGAAATGGTTATTTTTTAAAGATGCGGCTATATTTGTAAGTAGGCTCGGCTGGATATCGACAAAAAAAATGGAAAAGAACCCCGTCGACACGAATACCGCAAGCGATATACCCATCCACCAAAAAAGCGCCGTCAGGTTTCTCATATCCATGGGGACGGGGCTCGTCGCGCTTCTCGGGGTCCTCCTCGTCGTGGCCGTCTACTTTCGAAGCGGTATGATCGACCTGCGGAAGGAAGAACTCGCTCGGTTAGTCGCCGTCGGATATAATACCGTCGAACCTATCGTCTATGCCTACCAAGACGGAGAATTATCGAGATCGTCCGCTCTCGACCAAGTAACCGATGCTGTCAGGAAGATGACCTATACTGATTCCACCCAGGAAAATTACCTCTTTATGAGCAGCTACCGGGGAATTATGCTGGTACAGCCCTTCGAACCCGGTAAAGAAGGCACATCCCAGTGGGACCTCGTCGACTCGAGAGGAAAATATATCATCCGGAGTCTCGTAGAAAGGGCGAAGGAGGGGTCAGGATACGTAACCTATTACTATCCGCCCCCGGATTCACGGGAGCCGGAGTTCAAGATTTCGTTCGTCCGGGGTATAGATTCCCTCGACTGCTACATCGGCACCGGAATGTACATAGGAGACATCAATTCCTTAGTACGCTCGACCATTCTGCCGGTAAGCCTCCTTATAATCGCCGTCTTCTTAGGACTCATGGGCGTATCCATCGGACTGATAAGCCCGTTTATACGGACCTACCGGTATCTCCTCTTTATGTTCGATAGAATTACCCGCGATCCGGCGCGGGGTTTCTCAGTTCCCTCCCGGGGAGGTATCCGTAATCCCGAAGCCCGAGGACTTATAGAGAACTTCGAGGCGATGATGCGGAAGCTCGATGAAGAGCGGGAAAACCTCGAGGCCCGGGAAAAGCAGCTCGCCGCCTCCCTCGATGAAAAGGAAATCCTCCTGAAAGAAATCCATCATCGGGTCAAGAACAACCTCCAAATCATCATTTCCCTTTTGAATCTGCAGGCGGGGACCGCGGACGGCGGGTGTACCCGGGATGTCCTCCAGGAATCGATAAACCGTGTCCAGGCGATGTCCCGAATACACGAGAGCCTGTACCGGGACGAGATCTTTTCCGTTCCTCAGCTCGAACGGTATATATCCGAGATAACGGGCTATCTGATCCAAACCTATCGGAAGGAAGACACCCTTTTCACGGTAGAAAAATCGGTACGCTTTTACCGTTTGGACCTCGACCAGGCAGTGTTGACCGGGCTTATCCTGAACGAGCTCGTTTCAAACGCCGTCAAGCACGCCTTCGAGGGACAAGCAGAGGGGACCATCTCAGTGACCCTCGAGCAGAAGGACGGACTCATTATCCTCGTCGTGCGGGACGACGGGATAGGAATATCTCGAGGGAGTCCGGGTCCCGGGGACACCCTCGGGCTCAAACTCGTCGAGGCGCTGAGTCAGCAGCTCGGAGGGAGCTTTACCGTTCACGATGAGGGCGGGACGGAGTGCACCGTCCGGTTCCCCGCCGAGACCGAATAGCTCGGTCCGGGCGCACACCCTGTACTCTTCCGGCCGTTTCGTATACCATGCCGGCATATGCAAAAAGTAAAAAGATTCCCCTTCGATCCGGCCCGGTGGCCGTTTTTCTACGGGTGGATAATCCTCGGCGCGGGAACCATCGGGATGCTTATGAGCGTTCCGGGACAGACGGTGGGCGTCTCGGTGTTTACCGATTTCCTTATCGACGCCCTCTCCCTGACTCGGCGTCATTTGAGCCTTGCCTATCTCGTGGGAACGACCACCTCGGCACTCCTGTTGACCCGGGCGGGGAGGTTCTACGACCGGGCGGGGGCGAGGACAATGGTAGTAGTGGTAAGCCTCGGACTCGGCGGGGTGCTCTTCTATCTTTCCTTTTCCCCGGGGATTTCCGGCGTCCTCTCCCGACTGCTTCCCTTCCTGAGCCGAACGGCGGCTTCTTTTATCATCATAAGTATCGGATTCTTTTTGCTTCGTTTTCTCGGACAGGGAAGTTTGACTCTCGTCTCGCGGAACATGGTAATGGAGTGGTTCGAGAAGCGGAGGGGGATAGTCAATGCCGTCCTCGGGGTGGCGGTCAGCTTCGGTTTTTCCTATTCTCCCCGTATCCTAGACCGGCTGATTCAGGCGGGGGGATGGCAGAGCGCCTGGAGGTTTCTCGGGATCGTTATCGGAGGGGTCTTCTGCCTGTTCGCCTTTGTCTTTTTCCGGGACCGTCCCGAGGATTTCGGTCTCGAGCCCGACGGCGGCGAGGTCAAAACGCGGAAGCTGTTTCATCCCGAGGCGGAGGCGGGCAGGGACTTCGAGCTCAAGGAAGCGCGATGTACCTTTTCCTACTGGGCTTTCATCCTTGCCCTCACCATGGCCTCTCTCATCGTAACCGCGTTTACCTTCCACGTTGTCTCGATATTTGCCGAAGCGGGTTTGAGCCGGAGCCGGGCGGTGGCGATCTTCTTTCCTTCATCCATCGTGGCTATATCGGTGCAGTTTCTGGCGAGCTGGGGGAGCGACTACGTCAAGCTCAAGTATCTCCTGGCGCTGCAGGCCGCGGGAATGGGGGTTCTGGCTCTCGGAATCGTCCTTCTGGGTCCCGGGCTGCCGGTGGTTCTGGTTATCCTCGGAAACGGGATTACCCAGGGGCTCATGGGAGTTACCAACAACCTTACCTGGGTGCGCTTCTTCGGGCGCAGACACTTAGGCGCTATTTCCGGTTTCGCCGCCACCTGGACGGTCGCGGGCAGCGCGGTGGGCCCTTATCTGTTCAGTTTGTCACTGGATATAACCGGCTCCTACGCCTTTATCGGGATTGCCGCCCTCGGCATAATCGGAGCTCTGTTCATTACTTCCTTCAAGGCGGACCGCCCGGAGTAGGTGCGGTTCTTTACTCCGCCAATATCTTCTTATACCCCCTGAGCATGTTTTCCTTCATCGATCCGGAAAAGCCCCTGCGGATAAAGGGAAGCCGGACGATGCCCGTGGCCGCCCACACGGCGAAGCGCTTGAGGGGATTGCGCTGGGGAAAGTCGTAGGTCCCGTGCTTCTTGTAGAAGCGGTGGTCCCCCTGGAAGACGATCCGGAGCCCTCCAAAGATTTCGTCACGGAAGATTTTGGTCCCCCCTATACCGAGGAAATCCCGGGACCGGACGAATCCGGTTTCCGCGTGCCGGACTAGGACCGCCGCGAGATTGGAGAGGGCGGCCGCGGTTTCTTCCGGGCCGCTCTTGCCGCCGTCGCCGACGATGCCTAAGTAATCGGTCTCGTGCATCTGCATCCACGCATCGAGGACCTGTCTTCCGTTATCGGTCAGGAGCCCGGAGACGAGGAAGGCGGTGTGTAGTCCCTTCATGCTCGGCTGGTGGGTGCGGAAGAAGCTCCGGTCCATGAACTTCTTCCATTCGGCGGAGAGGAACCGGTCCTTGACCTCCCCCGCGAAGACCACGATATCGCTGCCCAAGACCTTGTCTCGGAAGAGATCTAGGTAGCCGTCCTTTCCCTCCCATACGCAGGTGTTGTCGAATCCGCACCGGAGACATCCGAGGCATCCGCCGCGGATATCCTCTTCTTCGAGAACGATGAGCTCCGGCGGCAGGGTGAAGGCTCTTCTGAATCCTTCCACCATCGACTCGAGGTTCGACCCGGGCTCGAGCCGATCGGCGATGACGACTGT
>CAZXMO010000103.1:0-8896 GCA_964641125.1 uncultured Spirochaetales bacterium | reverse complement strand
TTCTCCGTCTTCTACGCTAACGGCCGCGAGGGAAAGGCGGGACCGGACCTGAATAACGTCGGGGAGGACCTTTCTCCTCTCTTCGAGGCCATCATAGATGACATTCCCCCTCCCCGCTACGCCCGGGACGAGCCTTTCCAGATGCTCATTTCCGATCTTTCCTACTCCGATTATTTAGGGGCCCTCGCCATCGGCAAGGTGGTCAACGGCAGTACCCGCTTCAGGGACAGCCTCGTGTGTATCGGACCCGACGGAGAGGCACGCCCCTTGAACGTTTCAAAAATTCAAGTATACGAGGGTCCGGTCCTCAAAGAAGCGGAATCGGCAGAGCCGGGAGATATCGTGGTCCTCTCGGGAATAGAAGACGTCCACATCGGCGATACTATCTGCACCCGGGACACTCCGAAAGCCCTTCCCCGCATAACCGTCGACGAACCGACGGTTTCGATGCGGTTTGCCGCGAACACATCTCCCTTCTCAGGGAAAGAGGGACGCTTCGTACAATCGAGTAAGATCAGGGAGCGTCTCATCAAAGAGACCCTCCGCAACGTTTCGGTCCAGGTGGAAAACGCCGAGGACGGAGAGGGATTTATCGTCAAAGGCCGGGGGGAATTCCAGATGGCCATCCTCATAGAAACGATGCGCCGGGAAGGATTCGAGCTCTCCGTCGGCAAGCCCCAGGTCATCTTCAAGCGGAGTAACGGCTCGCTTCTCGAACCCATCGAGCATCTCTTCGTGGATTGCGAAGAGGAGTTCGCCGGGGTTGTCACCGAAAAACTTTCCAAGCGGAAGGGACGGATGACCTCCTACGTCAATCACGAGCACGGCCGGGTGCGCCTCGAGTTCAGCATCCCCGCCCGCTCTCTTATCGGTTACCGGGACGAATTTTTGACCGATACTAAGGGTACCGGAATCATGAACTCCTACCTACACGGCTACGAAGAGTACCGGGGAGATTTCCCCCTCCGCCATACCGGGTCCCTGGTCTCCGACAGGCAGGGCGCCGCGGTGGCTTACGCCCTGTACAATCTCGAACCGAGGGGATACTTGTTCGTCGTCCCCGGCGACCCGGTCTACGAGGGGATGATCGTAGGCGAGCATAACCGGGACAACGACCTGAACGTCAATCCCTGCAAAGAAAAGAAGCTCACCAACATGCGTGCCTCCGGAAAGGACGACGCCGTCCAGCTTACCCCCATCCTCCCCCTGACCTTAGAGCGGGCCATCCAGTTCATCAGCGACGACGAGATGGTAGAGGTCACGCCGAAATCGATCCGCCTTCGCAAACGCACGCTCCCCGCCCGGAACAGGAAGATCGAGGCGAAGAGCGGGTAACACCCCGCAGCCACTGGATTATTTTTTTAAAAAGTGTTACATTAAACACTGCTTGAACGCGTATCATATGCGCGTAAGCAAATCCAATACAAACTTAGACTTTTCCAATTCACGAGGTAGTAACCCTGATCTTGAGAAAAGTTAGGGAGTACTTTTTGAATTTTAATCAGCTTTCTCTCGATTCCCGGATACACCGGGGAATCGACCATGCGGGTTTTGTAACCCCGACACCTATCCAGGAACAGGCAATTCCCCCGGCTTTAGCGGGCAGAGACCTCCTAGGCCTCGCCCAGACGGGCACAGGCAAGACCGCGGCCTTCGTTCTGCCGATACTGCAGAAACTCATCACCGGTCCGAAAAGGCGCGTCCGGTCGCTTATCCTTGCTCCTACCCGGGAACTCGCGGAACAGATCCATCAGGACATCCGTATGCTCGGAAAGGGAACGGGTATTCAGAGTGTTTCGGTATACGGAGGAGTAAGTAAGAACCCTCAGCTTGCTACATTTAAGCGGGGCGCGGAAATCGTGGTAGCCTGTCCGGGGCGGCTGCTCGATCATCTAGGGGAGCGGGCAATCGATTTGTCCGGGGTAGAAATCCTCGTTCTCGATGAAGCGGACAGAATGTGCGACATGGGTTTCCTTCCGGACATCCGGCGAATTCTCAAACATCTGCCGAAAGAAAAACAGACCCTGTTTTTCTCCGCGACCATGCCGAACGAAATACGCACTCTCGCGGACACCATATTGAACAATCCGCAGACCGTCCAGATCGGCATGACCGCTCCGGTTGAAACCGTGTCCCACGCGCTCTACCCGGTATCCAATGAGCTGAAGAAGCCTCTTCTCTTCTCGATGCTCGAGAATACGGCGACCGGAAAGGTTTTGATCTTTACCCGAACAAAACATCGCGCGAAGGGCCTCGCGGCCCAGCTCATGAAGAAAAAATACCGGGTCGCTTCTCTTCAGGGAAACCTCTCCCAGAACCGCAGGCAGGACGCCATTACCGGGTTCCGGGGAAACAAATACGATATACTCGTGGCAACCGATATCGCCGCCCGGGGAATCGATGTTTCGGAGATCACCCATGTCATCAATTTTGATATGCCGGACACCGTAGACGCCTACACCCACAGGATCGGACGCACCGGAAGGGCTTTGAAAACCGGAAGCGCGTATACCTTCGCGACCTCCGAGGACGCGGCGATGATACGGAGTATCGAAAAGGTCCTCGATTTTCCGATCGAACAGAAAAGGCTTCCCGATTTCGACTACGGTAATTTCGAGCCGGAGATACGGATTTCGAAAAATAATTCCGCCGGCGGGGGTGTATCGAGATCAAGGCCGCCTAGGAAAAAAAGCGGACATGCAGGCGGCAGGCCTGCGAACAGAAATACCACGGCTGCAGGGCGTCGAAACGGCGCATCCTCCGGCCGCCGGCGTTAGTACTCAGCCTGCAATCTCTTTGACCCGCCCCACTTCCCCCGACTCGAGGCGCACCTTGATTCCGTGGGGATGGCGGGGCGAATTGGTCAGAATGTGTTTGACCACGCCTTCGGTGAGGCGTCCCGTCCGTTGATCGGCCTTCTGGACCACCTTGACTATGATGCCGGGCTTTATGTCGCTTCTTTGTGTTCCGTCCATAGCCCGATACTATCATGGAATTGTAGAACGCATCATTATCTCTTTAGAAAAAGATTGGACGTCTTCTGAAAATTCGTTATCTTAATATATAAGGATAATACTATGAAGATGTCCGGTTTTCTCGTAGGGCTGTTCGTTTTTTCAACTAATGTGCCGATTTCCGCTCAGGAAGGAGACTATCTCCTCATCGACGACTTTTCTTCCGACCTATCGGGACATGGGCGGGCGGTCCGACATCTCGGCCGGAATCGTCAAACAGGACGATGAGGCATTTATGCGCATGCGCGGAAAGGTTTCCCTGGAAAACAACGGCGGATTCATTCAGGTGCGTCTGAAATTTTTCGAAAGACGGGGCTTCTTCGACGCTTCAGGATACCGGGGTATCCGGGTTAAAGCCCGAGGGACCGGGGATAATTACTATATCCATGTGCGGACCAGCAAGACTATCTTTCCCTGGAAGTACTACAGCGCACCTCTCCTTGTCTCGCCCGGTTGGGTAGAAATCGAGCTGCCCTGGACGCTCTTTACCGGGGGAGATTACGGCTCAGTCCCAGGCCTTACCGTCGACAAGCTCAAAAGTGTCGCCGTAGTTGCGTCCCAGGCCGAGTTCGACGCGGATATCGAGGTAAGTGAGATAGGGTTCTACCGTTAGCGAGTTTTTCTACTAGTCAGTATATGGATTACCTCTATCGAAGATGTTTCGGAGATCTATCCCGCCCTTCCGGACCGAAAGATCGATATCATACTCAATATCGGCTGGCCGAACGATGGGATCGACACCGATAGGGTAAAGGCTACATCCCCCTATGATCATTTCGAAACGACACTCTTCGTGAAACGCGGGCACCTGGAAAAACATGGGGAAATCTCCCCGGACAAGATAAACGGGAGTACGATAAGCGCCCGGAAGGGCTCGTATACCGATCAGGACCGATGTAGTTATTCTCCGCCGGAAAGATAATTCGAGTCTATATTCGGCTATAGAGGCCCAGCTCCTAAAGATCAGCCCAGGATATTTTTTTGGTTTTCAAAAGGGTTCCGTGGGCTGTACACTTCGATAGAGCACCGCGAACAGAATCTTTCCGAGGAGTTTCTTGAGTAACGATATTTTGGACCGGTAGTAATAATCCCTTGTGTCCCAGTCCCGTTCATTCCAGTATTCCCTGTCTAACCGCGACACTTTGAGGGCCAAGACCTTCTGGACCTGAAAGAGCATCACCTGATGTAGCGAGGGCTTGTAGCGCTCTTTCGGCATTTCGACATGGCTGAAAAAACTTTCGAGCTCTTCCCCTCGGACCGGTTCACGGTTCGAAGCGTTTCGGCTTATGCCCTTTACCGGATGGGCGCCCCAGTAGGTAACGGCTTCCGCCAAATAATCGAGGGTAGCTTTTTCGCCTGAACCGGCGGTAGTCACGAGGGGAAGTACCGGAAGTCCCGCCGCTGGCGGCCGGTGCAGCCAGCTCGCAGTTTTGTCGAGGAGGCTTTTCAATTTGCCGGTTACGGTGCCCATAAAAACCGGCGATGAGATAATCAGTCCGTCCGATTGGAGAATCTTTTCCAGAATGGTTCTCGAATCGTCTTCGAAAACGCACCAAGACGTTTCTCTGATACACCGCTCACACCCGGTGCAGTACTCGACGGTATAATCACCAATATCGATGATTTCACTCTCGATCCCCTTTTTGTCCAAGAGTGAGGCAATCCCGTCGAGATAGTCCCGGGTGGTCTTTTTCCGGGGTGAACCGTTTAACAATACAATATGCTTCTTCTGAATCATTTACACTACCGTAGAATGATACACTACTAGAAAGAAGCGTTTTGCGAAAGGAGGCTACAACGGCCAGCCTGCACTCGCCGCTGCCGAATGAGCTCGAACCATCTTGACGGCCTTCGGAACTCTTACTACTGTATCATCATGACATTGCGAAGGCTGTTGCTCTTTCTTCTCGTATGTTTTACCCCCGCCCTATCACCCGCCGAACCGGTGGACCTTGGCAGAATCGACAGGGATTTCTCTAAGGTAGACGCGGCGGTCAGAGGGCTGCCTCCCGCCCGGAGTATCGCTCATACGATCGAGTTGCTCGATGGTGCAGCTTCAAACGACTGGGAACGGGCCCGGGCGGTCTACATCTGGCTTACCGAAAACATCGCCTACGACACGGCCTCTTACTTCTCGGGCAGTGCGGCCGTAACCGACGCGGCAGGTGTTTTTCGATCGGGAAAATCGGTATGCCAGGGATACGCGGAGCTTTTCGTCTCTTTGGCCGAAGGCTTGGGTCTCGAGGCCGTGATGATTTCGGGATATGCTAAGGGGTACGGATACAGTGAAGACCGAATCCTCTACCGGACGAATCACGCGTGGAACGGTGTTCGGATCAACGGAGAGTGGCACCTTTTCGATGCCACCTGGGGGGCCGGACATGTCGACGGACGGAAATTCGTCAAGGACTTCAGCGGCTTCTGGTTCGATCCCCATCCGGAACTGTATCTCTGGACTCATCTTCCGGAAGAGGAGCGCTGGCAGCTCACCTCCGACAAGATATCGATGGATGAGTACTTTTCCCGGAAATATTACATGTCTTCGTACTTCGAAAGCCTGTATTCTCTCGGCTTTTCGGATACTTTTGTCTTGGGTGCTCTCGAGAACAATCTGGGGCTTCCCTCCGCTTACCGGTATGCGGACTACCACATCCAGTTTACCGATGCTCCCCTTGCCGAGCTTCTCGAACCCGGCGAGCCGGTTAGGATCGTCATGTCCGTCCCCGGGGTAGAAAGCGCCGCGTTTATCAACAACGGGGAGTTTAGCTTCTTCGAGTACACAGCCGGGCTCTTGGAGGGAACCATCAGCCCGAAGGCGGGAAAACTCACCGTCGCGGCCTTAATAACATATCGCGGTCAGGAATCGTACTGGAGCATCCTCGAATACCGGGTCCGGTAGTCAATGAGGTCACTATCGCGGGATTCTCGCCTCTTCAATGGGCTTTTCATCGGCCGCTTCGTTATCCGACCGCTTCAGGGTCGGATAGCGGAGGATCAACGCCGTACCGCCGACCGCGCAGGCACCTAAAATAATCCGTACCGCCAAAGAATCGACGAAAAACATTCCTGAAACCCCTATCATCCCCCACATAGCAACCAGCGAGAAGATTTTTCCTTTTAGGGTTATCGCCTTGTACTTGATAAATGATCGTATGTAGCGCCCGAAGAGCCGGTGTTCGACCAGCCAGGTATAAAACCGCTTCGAGCTGCGGGCGAAGAACCATGCGGCTAGGAGGAGAGGGCCCGTGGTGGGAACGACGGGAAGGAAGATTCCGGCTATTCCTATTCCCGTGCAGAGAAATCCCGCCGCCAAAAGTACAGGTTTTTTCATATCTGCGAAAACTATACGGATTTTTTCCTCTATCGGCAAGACAGGGCATGTAGATAATTCAAGAAATACAAATTTAACTTGACAACAGAAATGATTAGCGGGACTCCTCTTGCGAAGGAGAACGATGAAGGAAATTGCCGGAATATTGGGGATTACCCCGCGAACGGTGGAGCGGCACGTCCTTCACATCTATCACAAACTTAAGGTCGGCGGCAGAAAGGAGATGATCTCGAGGCTTATCGGATCTGAAGGAGAAACTTTCGAAGAGGTTTCCTCATCTAGTGTTTCCGCCTCGAGTTGACGAAGCGGGAAAAGTCGTTGATGTTCTTGACGATGATCTTATCCTGCATCATCTCGATACGCCGCTGATTCGCGAAATGATTGAGGACCTGCTTGCACTTCTCCGTGGACATTCCCGCCCAGTGGGCGATGTCGTCCACCGATGCGTTAAAAGACCGCTCGTCAGACTCTTCCTCCTGGGCCGGCTGCGTTTCGGAGAGCATCACGAAGACATCGGCCACCCGGGCCTGAATATCGTCTAAGGTCAGGATCATGAATCTCCGCTTTTGATCGTAGATCCGCTTGGTAAAGAGCTTCAAGAGCTTCAAGGCTATCTGGGGATTCCCCATCATGATAACCTCGAAGTTCTGCCTGTTGAACTCCAGGGCCTTCACCTTTTCATTGGCGATTGCCGTAGCCGAGCGGGGAGCCTCCTCGAGAATTGCCATTTCGCCGAAGATTTCTCCGGGATAGAGAATGTCGATAATCTTCTCGATATTCCCCATGATCTTGACGATCTGCACGGTTCCCGACTGGATAAGATAGAAGTTATCCCCCGGTTCGTACTCACAGAATATGATGTCTCCTTTCTGGAAGGTGACCGCAAAGCGTTCGAATAACGATAAATCAAAAGCCATTCTAGCTCCCCTCGATTGCCCGTAGGGCTTTTTTCGTCTTTCGGTACACCGAATCGTCATCCTGTGCCATGCTCAGGATCTTGTTGTAGAAACTCTTGGCCTTGTCGTTTTCACCTTTCTTCTCGTACGAGCTTCCGACGTAGAAGAGGGCTTCCAAGAGTTCGGGATGTTTGGGGTATTTCTGGATCATTCCGGTGTAATGTTTGATACACTGATCGTACTTTTCCAGGCTGAACAGGCATCGGCCGATCTCGAAGATCGCCTTGGCTTCGTACTCGGGATCTCCTCCGTCGGCGACGATCCGCTGAAACTCTCTCAAGGCCTCGGGAAACTTCTGCTGGCTGAACAGGCTGACTCCGTTATAGTACTGCTTGGCTACGTCGGAGAGCTGCATCCCCTGCGAGGAAGTATCGGTCATCCCCCCTCCTGAACTGTTCATGCCGCTCTCCGTGCCGTGGCTCTGGACAAGCTGTTCCGCCTCCGCCATCTTCCGCGTGGCCTGATCGGCAAACTTTCCTGAAGGGTAGTAGGTGATATACCTCCGGAAAGCGTAGAAAGCTTGGGCGTACTTCTTTGCGCTCATGTAGTATTCGCCGATGCGGAAGAGCCCGGCCTCGGGGTCCTCCTGCTGTGCATCCGCGGACAGAAGATTCTGCACTTGCTTGTGCATCCTCCTGAGCTGATTGGAGAAAACCTTGAGCATCTTCATGATGATACGGGTATTCTTCGACGCTAAAGCCTCGAATTCCGGCACGGTAAACTCGATAACGTTAGAGGGGGTCAAGACTACGGCGGTTTCCTCACGGGGATACCTACCGAGGGCCGATTTGACCCCGAAGAATTCCCCGGTCTGGATCATATCCTGCATCTCCTGGCCCGATTCGACATCCGTGGATTTGAGACTGACCCTGCCGCTCTTCAAGATAAAAATCTTCTCGTTCAGATCGCCCTGGAAGTAAATAATCGAGTTTGCCTTGAACTGAATAGCCTTTGGCGACATAGAAACTCCTGTGGCTTTATGGATGCACGTATTAAATCACTGCTAAAATTGTACGTTCCTAACACTCAGGTGTCAACAAGCCGATTAATTTGAATATCGGCATGGACCCTAGGATTTCTAACGGAAAAACTTTTCACATCGCTCCCTTACATGTATAGTTTTACTATGATCGATCTTCATACCCACTCTACCGCCTCAGACGGTATGCTCACCCCGGAAGAGCTCGTCGATCTGGCGGCTGAACGGGGCCTTACCGCCCTAGCACTCACCGATCACGATACCGTGGCGGGACTCGATCGGGCAATGGCGGCGTGTGCTCGTCACGGCATCACCTTCATTCCCGGAATCGAGCTCGAGGTCGATTACACGAACGGAGAATTCCATCTCCTGGGTCTCGACATCCGCCGATGGGAGGAGGGTTTTCAGCGGGAGATAGTCAAGCTCCAGGAAAACCGGGACAAACGAAACATGAAGATAGTTCAAAACATGCTCGAGGCTGGCATCGAAACCGACTATACGGAGGTAAAGAAGATCGCCTCCGGGGATGTCGTCGGAAGGCCCCATTTTGCCAGGCTCCTCGTGGACAAAGGGGTGGTAGGATCGGTTTCGGAGGGTTTTTCGAAGTTTCTTTCCC
>CAZXMO010000102.1:0-8919 GCA_964641125.1 uncultured Spirochaetales bacterium | reverse complement strand
ACCGAAAGGTTTCTCCCCGATAAGGCCATCGATTTGATCGATGAGGCCGGTTCCCGGAAGAGGATCAACAACAGCGTACGCCCCCGGGAGCTCGCGGACCTGGAGAACCAGATCGAAGAGCTCACCGCGGAAAAGGTTTCCCTGGTCAACAGTCAGAACTACGAAAAAGCGGCAGCGGTCAGGGATACCGTTCGGCAGCTCAAGCAGAAGGTGGAGGATCTCAAGAAGAACTGGCAGCAAACACTCAAGAGCGAGAAGAACCTCGTCAACGAGTATGATATCCAAACGGTGATATCCGATATTACCGGCATTCCCCTTGCCAGGCTCGCCCGGAGCGAGAGTGATAAGCTTCTGAATATCGAAAACGAAATCCACAAGACCGTGATCGGCCAGGACGAATCGATCCGGGCGGTCAGCTCGGCGATAAGGAGATCCCGGATCGGGCTCAATTCGCCGAAGCGCCCCATGGGATCTTTTATTTTCTTAGGACCTACCGGTGTGGGAAAATCTCTTCTTGCCAAAACCCTCGCGGAATTTCTTTTTGGAAATGAAGATGCGTTGATCAGGATCGACATGTCCGACTTCATGGAGAAGCACAACGTTTCCCGCTTAGTCGGCTCGCCTCCGGGCTACGTCGGCTACGAGGAAGGGGGACTGTTGACCGAGAAGATCCGGAGACGTCCTTACAGCGTCATTCTCTTGGACGAGATCGAGAAGGCCCATCCCGACGTCTTCAACCTCCTTCTGCAGGTGCTCGAGGAAGGAGAGCTCCAGGACAACCTGGGGCATAAGGTCTCTTTCAGGAATACCGTCCTCATCATGACATCCAATGCGGGGGCCAGGGAGATATCCCGCGAATCCGCGGTAGGCTTTCAGGTTGAGGACGGGCTCATACCCTACACCGAGATCAAGAACTCCGCCATGAACGAGCTCAGACGCGTATTTCGTCCCGAGTTCATCAACCGGGTGGACGAAATCGTGGTCTTCCACAGCCTGACCCGCCGGGAGATAAACGACATCTTCAACATCATGTTCGACGAGGTCATAGCGAGGCTCCGGGAGAAGAACATCGAGCTCCAGATTACCAGAAAAGCTAAAGAGAACTTGATCGAGAAGGGGTATGATGTTAAATTCGGTGCACGTCCCATGAGGCGGGTCATTCAGAAGGAGATCGAAGATCCCCTGTCGATGGAGATTCTCAAAAACCGGTTCAAAGAGGGCGATACAGTATCCGTTGGAATAAAGAACAATGAAATTCAGTTTCGGCGGAAAAAAAAGAAGAAAGTCAAAGAACCCGTGCCGGTCTCTTAAGACCGGCCGCTCAGGCAACCACGGAGACTCATGAATTTCGAAGCGTTTATACTAGGCAGCGGAGGTATGATGCCGTTACCGCACCGGTATCTTACCTCCGTGCTCTTACGTCGGGAGGGGGATCTATTTCTCTTCGACTGCGGCGAAGGGACACAAGTATCTCTCAAAAAACTCAATCTCAAATGGAAGAAGATCTCCGCAATCTTCATCTCTCATACCCACGCCGACCACGTAACGGGTCTTCCGGGAATACTGATGCTGAGCTCTCAGGTCGACCGGGACGAGCCGCTGTACATCTACGGGCCGCCTAAGATTCGGGAGTACGTAGAGATGAGCCGTCAGGTCCTCGACATGTACATCAACTACGATATACAGGTACATGAGATAGCCGATGCGGAAGAGGTATTTACCCGGGAGGATTTCGCGGTTTCCTGTTTTCCCCTGCGCCATTCAAAACCCTGCCTCGGCTATACCCTGACGGAGCGGGAAAGACCCGGGGTGTTTTTCCCCGAAAAAGCGGAAGAGTTAGGCGTCCCCAGGGGTCCGATGTGGTCTAAGCTCCAGTCGGGAGAAAGCATCACCATCCCGGAAGGAAAAATTGTGCCTCCCGGGATGGTAATGGGACCTAATCGGAGGGGGCGAAAGTTTTCATACGTCACCGATACAACCGCCGCGGATACCATCGTCCCCAATGTCGCGGGATCTGATCTCTTTATCTGCGAGGGAATGTTTACCGACGATCTCGAAGAGAGCGCCCGGGAGAAGAAACACCTCACCGCCGCCCAGGCGGCCGGGTACGCCCGGGATGCCGAGGTGGGAAGACTCGGACTCATCCACTACAGTCCCCGATATACTGAATACGATCTGAAACAGCTCTTGAAGGAGAGCAGAAAGGTATTCAAGCGGACCTTCCTGACCAGGGACGGACAAAAAATAGAGATTCCCTATTTGGATTAACGAGAAACGAGGAGAGGCTCTATGATCGAGGTTACTGCAATAGGAAAAAGTTACGGCCCTATTCAGGCGGTGAAGGACGTTACCTTTTCCGTCGGCAAGGGGGAGATCGTGGGTCTGCTCGGTCCGAACGGAGCGGGTAAGACCACCCTGATGAAGATTCTGACCGGATATCATTACCATGACTACGGCCGGGTCATGATAGGGGGTAAGGATATTTTAGAAAATCCGGAAATGGTCAAATCGATCATCGGATATCTCCCGGAGAATGCACCGGTCTACTCGGAGCTCACCGTGTACGAATACCTCGATTTCATCGCCGGGGCCCGGGGTTTGGGTCCCGAAAGACGGGACACCGCCATCGCAGGAGTTCTCGATGAATGCGGTCTCACCGAGGTGGTCTACCGCCCTATCGACCAGCTCTCCAAGGGATACCGGCAACGGGTCGGTCTCGCCCAGGTTATCATCCACGATCCCGATATTCTCATCCTCGACGAGCCGACTACCGGACTCGACCCTAACCAGATCATGGAGATACGAAGATTGATAAAGGAGCTCGGACGGGAAAAGACGGTCATTCTTTCGACCCATGTTCTGAGGGAGGTGGAGGCGGTGTGTACCAGGATCCTCATTATGAACGATGGTGAGTTCATAGCCTCAGGGACTTCCGAGGAGATAGGCCGGCAGATGCGCGGCGGAACCGTCATTACCCTTTTGGTAAAGGGGGATAAGAAGAGGGCCGTGGAAACCGTCGGTGCGGTCGGCGCCGTGGAGGAGGTCATCTCCACCGAGGAGGCGGAAGGGCGTCTCAGGCTCCAGGTCGCCGTTCGGCAGGACGGGGATGCGGGGGAGGAACTCTTCGATTGGGCGGTTACAAACGGCCTCAAGCTGACCGAAATGAGCAGGAGCGAGATGAGCCTCGAAGATATATTCATTCAACTCACCGGTAAGGAGGGAGCGGCCCATGAGTAAAGTCGGCGCAATCATTACCAAGGAAGTACGATCCTACCTCAATACTCCTGTCGCGTACATCGCCGTTTTGTTCTTTATCGTCTTTTCCACCGCATGGTTCTTCTTTTTTCATCAGTTCTTCGCCCGGGACATGGCTACACTCAGGGGCTATTTTTCGACGATGCCCCTTATCTTTATCGGGATTATCCCCGCCCTGACAATGCGTATCTGGGCGGAGGAGCGGAAGTTGAAAACCGACGAGATCCTGATGACCCTCCCTTACAAGGAGCGGCAGCTCGTGGCGGGAAAGTACCTTTCCCAGGTTATCCTTCTCGCGGTCGCCTTGGTGCTGACCATTCCCGTGCCCCTGACGGTTGCGCCCTTGGGTGATTTCGAAGCCGGAGAGATAGTCGGAGAGTATTTTGGCATCCTTCTTCTAGGAGGCGCGGGTATCGCGGTGGGACAGTTCGTCTCATCCGTCGCGAAGAACCAGATTTCAGCCTACATCTTTAGTGTCCTAGCCCTCTTGTTCTTTACCCTCATCGGGCAGGTTAATCTCGCCGCCGACCTTCCCTCAGGGCTCGGAAATCTTATCAACTATATCTCGCTGGATTACCATTTTACAAGTTTCGAGAAAGGACTCATCGATACCCGGGATCTGGGATACTTCCTCCTGATGATCTTTTTCTTCCTGACCCTCAACACCCAGACGCTCAAGTCTAGGAAATGGAAATAAGGGGTTCATAATGATGCGGCAGCGAAGAAAACAGGTTATAACCACATTTCTCTTTCTCGCGATCATCGTTTTCGCGGGAATGAACAGTGTGCGGTTCTTCAAGCGGATCGATCTGACCGAAAACCGGGTCTACACTATATCCAGGGTCTCCCGGGAGCTCTTCAAGGAGATACCGGAAATCGTCCACATTACCTACTACCGGTCCGACAAGCTCGACGATCTCTCACCGATTCCACGACTCGTGGAGGATCTCCTCCAGGAGTATACCGCCCATTCCCGGGGACGTATAACCATGGAGGTCGTCGATCCGGCGGCTGCGGGGCAGGAGCAGATGGTGGAGATGATGGGTCTCATCCCCCAACAGGTGGAGGTTGTAGAACGAAATGAACGTTCCGTTGCACGTATCTATTCCGGCATCGTGGTGCGCTACCTGAACAAACAGGAGGTAATACCCCTGGTTTCCGGAACGGAGACTCTCGAATACGAGCTGACCACCGAGATACGGGGACTTGTCAAGGATATAACCCGCACGATAGGCGTGGTCGTCGGAGACACGAGCAGGTCCTTTTCCGAGGACTATCAATTCTTGGCGGAAGAGCTCTCGGGGGTCTTCGATGTCGAGGAGATCTCTTTGGGTGAGCCGATAGGACCCGAAGTCAGGGCGGTTATCGTTCTAGGGGACAAGGATATGAGCGGCGACCATGTACGGGTCATAGACGAATACATCCAAAACGGCGGCAGCGTACTTTTTATGGTAAAGCCGGTCTACATCGACTTGAACGAGAACCTTACCGCCGCCCCCTTGGATGAGCGTCCCTTGGAGCCCCTGCTCGCATCCTACGGGATAACCGTGGACACCGGAATCATCCTGGATGTCTACGCCAAAGATTTCCGTGTTCCCACCGAGATGTTCGGACAGATGGCCTGGCAGATCATCGGAACCTATCCCTACTGGATAGCCCTCCTCGAAGAGAATGTCTCCGCCGAACACCCCATATCGGCGAGGTACGCGGGGATGGACCTCCTATGGGCTTCTCCTATAACGGTGGAAGAGAAGGAAGGAATCGAGACCGAAGTCATTGCCACCAGTTCCGCGGAGAGCTGGGTGATTCGGGAAAATTTCATGACCAATCCTTATCAGGCGTATATGCTCTCCACTCCTACCGGCGAGCAGAAGGAGCGGGCCGTTGCGGTTGTCCTTTCGGGGGATCTTCCTGGCCTATACGGGGGCAGCGCGGAAAACGGCCGGGCCATGGTCATCTCGGACTACGATTGCGTATCCAACGTGCTCCAGTATTCGAACAGCCCGTACAACGTCGATTTTGTCGAAAACGCGGTGGAATGGCTCAGTAACGACGAGGAGCTGACCGGGATAAAGACCCGGTCTGTGCGGAATTTGCGGCTCAACACTATACAGGATCCGGCCGGAGAAAGGAGGGTTTACTTCCTTGCCGTCATCATCAATCTTATTGTGATCCCGTCGGCGGTAATCCTATTCGGTGTTCGCCGGTTTCTCAAGCGGCGCAAACATCAGAATATCACATGGGGAGAATAGAGAATGATTAGAGACAGAAAGATTCTAACCTTGAGCATCGTTCTATTGGTCCTCGTGATAGTCTATATTCTGGGGTCGATATTTACCCGCACCGGCAGACAGCAGGGAATCCATTCCGTTCCGATTCTCACTCCTCTGGAACGGGAATCCATCCATTCCTTCGAGATCAGGAGCGGCACCGGTAGTTTAAGCTTGAGCATCGGCGAAGACGGATCGTGGTGGATCGTGACGGAGGAAGTTCATCTGCCCGCTTCCGAGGACAAGGTGGACCGTTTTCTAGAGTCCCTCCTCAATACCCGGACCCTCCGGTTTGCCACCGATGACGAAGAGCTCTTCGATGATTTCTCAGTAGCCGAGCCCGCTAGGTACATCAGCTTCAGAGACGACGAGGGCGAGCTCGTAAAAAGCCTCATCCTCTCCGAAGTCGAGGCCGGGGCGGAGGCGGGCCCCCGTTATGTCAGGATACAGCCGGCGGAAAAGATCTATCAAGTGGAGGACGATATCTTCTTCTACGTGGGTCAAGCTAGAAACTACTGGGCCGATTTGGATCTCTTTCCTCCGGCGGTTACTCAGGACGAGGTGTTCCGGGTCGACGTGGAGGGAAATTTTACGCTTTCCGACGGGTACGGCTTCACCGGAGTCTACACCCTGGTCAAGAGGGTCGAGGATGATGAGGAACGGTGGGAAATTATTTCCGGCGACATCGGTACATCCGCGGCGGACCCTGCCGAGACGGAGAGGGTAATCACTTCTTTGACGGAGCTTAGGGGTTTCGCCTTTGCCGAGGATCAAAACCGCGCCGGTAAGGGGTTGGATGACCCCGCGGCATCGATACGGTTCGAATCCGGAGGAGGAGAAGAGTACCGGTTGATACTCGGAAGCCCCGCGGAGGAGGGGAGCCGCTACCTCGAGGTTTCCGCTGCACCCTACGTCTACCTGGTCAAGGAGTGGGCATTGAAACGAATTTTCAAATCAGGCGAAGAGCTCGAGAGGAATGATGCGGAATAGGAATCACTGCACCCGGGTGGCTATGTACTGACGGTATTTCTCAGGGTCTGAACGGAAAGCGATTATGCGGTGGTCTTTATCCGATTCAGCCTTCCGCAAAGCCTGAGAGGCTTCGTTGATAATTCTGCCGCCGTTGACGAGTCTCCCGTTCCGGGAGCTCAAGCCCACGGTAAAAGAGCACCGGTCCATCGAAAGCTTGGCGCAATTCTTGGATATAAAATCTTCCGCTTCCTTCATAGCCAGGTCCAGATCGGCGTTGGGCAGTATCGCGGCGAATCCCTTTTCACCGTACTCGAAGATGAGGTCCTGAAAGGAGAATTTCCTCAAGAGCGCATTTGCTATGGCCGCATACCCCGAGGAGCTTCGATCGAACTCGGACGATTTGATCAACACAAGGGAAAGATCCTGATCGAAGGACGCGGCTCTGCGCAGCTCGAAGCTGAGTCTCTTTTCGAGGTAATCTCCCCAACCCAGTCCGGTAACGGGAGAAAAGAGCCCGCACCCCTCCTTGGAACCGGACGAATCCGCGGGTATCTCCACATCCGCCTCGGACCTGAAGTCATTCAAGTGCTCTGTTCTTTTCGGCTCCTCTTCGGGCGCGGGCTCGGATGCGACCCCGTGTCCTCCGGAGGTCGCGATCATAAATATAACGGTTATGA
This sequence comes from uncultured Spirochaetales bacterium, assembly GCA_964641125.1. Taxonomy (GTDB): domain Bacteria; phylum Spirochaetota; class Spirochaetia; order SPDA01; family CAZSGZ01; genus JBKHAJ01. The sequence goes on along the minus strand of CAZXMO010000102.1, from coordinate 1,745 downwards.
GTAGGAGCGATACCAGGGCTATGAGAGAGTCCCGCATGTACCGGTACAGAAGATCCCTGGACATGACGGTCGTAAGTACTCCCAGTGTTGCCCCCTCGACATCGGGGAGGGAAAGGGGGGACTCCCCGTACCGATTGAAAAAAGGTTTGTAGAGAAGGGATTCAGCCCCTTCCCAACGTCCCGAAGAGACGGCCCGGGAAGAGAGATGTGTCCGGGAGCGGGAGAAGATATAGTAGATAGAAGAATCGGAAAATACCGTAAGAACGTCTACAGAGGGGTTGCTCCGGAAATAGCCTTCTATCCTGTTGCTGAAGTATTCGCTTTGAAAACCGCCCCGGGCGAGATAGGCGGAGATAACCCTGTTTTCGAGCGTCTCGATATGTGTTTGGGCGGATTCGATCCCCCTCCGTTGCGAGACATAGGTCCGGACCCCAAACACTGCAACGATGGCAAACAGACAAACCCCGGCAAAAACGATGTAGACGATTTGGATATTTCTGTTCATATTTTAATTATACGGGGAATTTAGAAAAAGAAAACAGGTTTTTTTGAAAAACCAAGGAGGAAAAAGTATGAAGCTGAGAAGGAGAACCCTGCCCTACGGATGGTACCCCACGGATCGGGATCAGATCCTCTCTCAATTCGACCGATGGGGAAAACGGGAAGAAACCGAAAAGAGCGCCGGTTCGGCGGCCGTGGTGCCCCATGCGGGCTGGTCTTTCTCCGGCGAGCTCGCATACAGGACCCTCGCCCGACTCGACCCTTCCGCGGACACTGTAGCTGTTGTAGGAGGCCATCTACCCGCGGAGGGGGGTGTATTCGCGGTTTTCGAAGACGGTTTCGAGACCCCCTTAGGTATCATCGAAACCGATAAGGAGCTTCTCGAGGACCTCCGTACCGATATGACCCTGCAGGAGGACGTCTACGCGGATAATACGGTAGAGATCCAGCTGCCCCTGGTCAAATACCTCTTTCCGGATGCAAAAGCCGTTTCTCTCAGAGTCCCCCCCTCCAGCATGGCAATCGAGCTCGGAGATGCCTTGTTCGAAGCGGCCCGGAATGAGAAAAAAACGATAGTCGTTATAGGATCGACCGACCTGACACACTACGGCCCGAATTACGGATTTTCCCCCAAGGGGAGCGGCCGCGGCGCCGTTCGATGGGTAGAGGAAGAAAACGACAAGCGAATAGTAGATGCCATTCTCGAGGAAAACCCCGCCGAAATAATCACCCGCGGCACCGAGGACAGGTCGGCATGCTCCGCCGGAGCGGCCGCGGCGGCGGTGCAATATGCGAAGAAACGCGGAATAGTTGAAGGTGAGTTGGTCGATTATTTTACCAGCTATTCGATTCATCCCTCCGATTCCTTCGTCGGCTATGCGGGGATATTCTTTGGGTGAGTGAAATCAGTGAATCGAAATAAAGTGGCGCAACAGGTCTCTGCTCCATTCACGGACGGAAGAAAGGACCTGGCTCCCGGTCAGCCTTCCGTCATTGTTCTCCCTGCGAAATGCCGCCGAGGCGGGGAGGAGGGTGGTGAGGATATCCTTTTGAGAGTCCTCGAGTCCGGAAAGATATACCGGAACGGGAACAGGAGGAAAGCTTAGGCCCCGGAGCCCCTCATCGTAAAACTCGAGGAAATCCTTCCACCTGCCCGATGGTCTCCCCGCGGAGAAGAGATGGGAAATATCTCCGTCGGGGTCCTTAGCACCGACGGAGACGGGTATGTCCAGGGTTACACCCAG
>CAZXMO010000101.1:4631-8974 GCA_964641125.1 uncultured Spirochaetales bacterium | reverse complement strand
TCCTTGCCCACCAATTCGGTGGCGATCTCGAAGGGCGGCTCGGTAGAAAGGGTCATGGTCAGCGGGTTATCCGTATCCGCCGCGATATTGGTCGTTTCGACCCCGTAGTTGAGGGGGTAGAAACCGCCGGTATCTTCAACGGCCTTACCCGCCGCGACGATGAGCAGCCAGTTTCCCGCCGGAATTCCTTCGATGGTCAGCGTCCTGGAGCCGTCGGCTGCGGCCGGGATAGCTTCCTGAATATAGAGGGATGTCCCGTCGAAGGCGAAGTAGGACCCGCTCGATTCCTGCTGCATATAGATCCGTACCGTGTCGGCAGCGGGGTCTATGGTTTTTGCATCCCTCAGCGACCCGAGGTCCATCGTAATCGAACCGGTCCCCTCACCGGGGCTCCAGAAGCATCCCGCCAAGAGGAGTAACGCGATCAGTGTTATCGTCCCGATTCCGATATATGTGATTATTCGTTTCATAGCCCGCCTCCTATTGGAAGGTAACCACGAGGGTACCCGTGGGGACCGCTCCGGTTATTGTCGAGGGGATCTCGCCGCCCACCGGAGGGATCACCTCCGTTTCGGTCGAGGAAATAAGCACCCGCTCGCCCCCGCTCGATTCTCCTTCGAAAACGAGCTCCCGCGTCCCGGAATCGTTCATTTGGAACGACACCGTTCCCTCGAATACATCAACCGAGTAGCCGTCGAAAAAGAGCTCGGTGCCGCGGACCGACGCTGTCGAGGTGGTGCTCTTGATGGAGAAATTATGACTGGTTCCCTCCGCCGAACGTACCCTGGCCCGCACCTTCCCGACCTTGAGATCGAGGGATGTGGTTACCGATTCCTGGGATTCGACGTACTCCGAAACCGTCATTCGTGTAAGCGGACGCACCTCTACGGTGGATCGACCCACCTGAAGAACCGCCCGGGCCCCGAAACCGGTCGAAATGACCGTTCCCAGGTCGATGGAGGCCCCTCTGTTAGCGGGACGCCATCCGGCTCCTGAATTTATCTCTACCTTTCCTGTTACATCTTGGATGCTCACGTTTTCTGCCGCAACAAGCATCGATAAGCCGATGAGAAGAAACAGGAGAATAAGACTCAATTTCTTCATATCTGATCTCCCTTACTCACAATATACCACACAATTTATAAAAAACTCGAGAAATTTTCGCTGTAGAGCCATTTTTTACCAGCTCAAGAATGCCGCGAGCTTTCCGGTGAACCACAAACCCCGTTTAGCCGGTACGAAAGCCGCCGGGGAAGGCAGAAAGAAACCGAACGAGAGGGCCACCCCCAAATCGGAGAAGGGGCGCATCCTGAAAGTCGCGTCTATTTCCGTGCCCAGATATTGGGCCGCCGACGAAGGATCGATTCCGGATTCGGAGATCGGAGCTCCGGTGGAGCGGAAAAAGACGTATACGTCCAGCTTGGTCTGAAAACTCCTGAGGGCCGCGCTCTCGAGTGAGGACAGGGGCTTCATCGAGAAGGTCAGCTTCGGATAGAAGATATTTCCCAGGGCCGGAGAGAAGGCCAGCCCCCGGCTGGAGGGGGTTATCGGTGTAAATGTCGTGGCGAGGCCCCCGGTATTTCCCTCGACGTAGGATTGACTGTCCGCGTCGCCGCTGGAGAAGATGAACTCGAAACTCGCCCGGGTAAACAGGAACTCCTCGTTGTAGTAGCGGACCTCCCCGGCGGCCAAGACACCGAAGATCGGGGCATATTCGTATGCCCCGGAGATGTATGACAGGGTACGCCCGGTGGTGATCCCGCCGTAGACATCGTAGTAGAGATTGGTAATTATCGGACCGCTCATCCCGAGAAGCATATACTGTGAATCGAGGAGTCCCCCCCGATTAGCCGAGAAGGTGGTTTCCCCCTCCCGGACGAGCTGCCTGGCGGCGGAGGTTCCCGCGTTCTCGAAGAGGTGCCTCAGATCATCCTGTAAGATGAAGCTGAGGTTCAGCTCGTGCCGGTTGAAAAGCCCGGGGAATCGGGCCTCGACCTTACCGACAAGCCGCTTCGGCCCGGTCCAGACCCCGGCGATACTCTGCTCGGCATAATCGATCTTGGTCATGGTGACCGTGGACACAGGCTTCAAGACGAGGCCGGTGAATCCGAAGGCGGCGTCGAGCCTTACCCAGGGGAAGGTAAACCCCAAGGTAAACCCGTCTAGGGTATGATCGAGAACGACCTCGGTAAAGTCGGAAGTCATGTACCGTCCGAACTGGAACGAGAAAACCGACGGAGAAAGTCCCTCCCGGGGAAAGGTGCCCTTAAGTCGGAAATCGTCGAGGTTGAACAGATAGGGCCGGTCGAGGGTGAAGGTGTAGCTGCCGGCTGCATGAAAGACGATCTTCTTATGGGTCCCCGTATTGAACCATACCGAGACGACGTTCCGCTGATCGACTCCCACCCCAGGATCCGCGACCAAGGCTGTTTCGTTGGAGATCATCCCCCCGAAATCGACCGCTCCGGCGAAGGCCGCCGCCGCGAAGAGGAGAAGAAGGCTTATCAGTATTCTTTTCATGGCCCTGTGTCTCATGATCGTGTATCCAACCATTCTAAAGTATTTCCGAGGATCCGGACGGCCTCCTCCCCCGAAAGGGTCCTGCCGGCGTTCGGATGCTCCCTTACTATTCCTAGAAAAGCGAGGTCCCGTACGGCGTAACGCGGTCCGGGAAAGAGGCGGTAGAAAAGCCCCTCCTTTATCTCGAAGGCCCGGGTGATCAAATAGGCGTACTGTCCGAGGGTGATGGGGCTCTCGGGAGAGTAATCCTTTAGTTTCCATTCTTCCTCGACTATCCCGAGAAAGTCGGCCGCTTCATCGACGGAAACGGTTTCGGGAAGCATTTCCGACGCGGTAAATACGAGGTAGGCCCCGTACTCGGTTACGACGGAATCCTGTTCGAGGACGGTGTCCAGTATGTCGTTTGATTGTCCGAAAATAACGCCGCCTGTAAGGAGAAATACGGCGCATATACAGAGAACGCAGCGGAAAAAAGGTCTAACGCTCATGACAATAATTATTGTCCTTTTTCATTTATCTGTAAAGAACTTTAATAAATTTATTTCACAAGCTCGGCGGCGTGGTATGAGCTCCGCACGAAGGGCGCCGACGCGGCGGCTTTAAAACCCATCTCCAAGGCCCGAGCACGCAGCCGCTCGAACACCTCGGGGTAGACGTATTCCACCACCGGATGATGACCCTTAGAAGGGGCAAGGTACTGCCCTATCGTGACAATGTCGCATCCCGCGGCCCGCAGGTCTTCGAGGACCGCCGTCACCTCCTCTTCCTTTTCACCTAAGCCGAGCATGATTCCCGATTTGGTGAGGATTTCCGGGGCCGTAGTCTTACCCCTGCGCAGGAGCTCCAGGGAGCGGCGGTAGTCGGCCTCGGGACGCACCTCGGGATAGAGCCGGGGGACCGTTTCGAGATTGTGGTTGAGCACGTCGGGCCCCGCCTCGAGGACCGTTCGAAGGGCCTTTTCCTTTCCCAAAAAATCGGGGATGAGCACCTCCACATCTGTTTCGGGGGATTTATCTTTGAGCTCCCGGATAACCCGGGCAAAATGCCCCGCCCCGCCGTCGGGTAGATCATCCCGGGTCACCGAGGTTATTACCGCGTGGTTGAGTCCGAGCCGGGACGCCGCCTCGGCCACCCGTTTCGGCTCGTAGGGATCGGGGGGCTGGACCTCGCCCCCGGCGACGTCGCAGAAAGTGCAGTTCCGGGTGCACACGTCGCCTAGAACCATGAATGTAGCCGTCCCTTTGCCGAAACACTCCGAGCGGTTGGGACAGGTGGCCTCGTCGCACACCGTGTGGAGGGACAAGTCCCGGATCAGCTCTTCGGTGCGGTCGAGCTCCGGGGAAGAGGATACCCTGATGCGAATCCACGGGGGCTTCCGCCCGCCCCCGGGAACGCCGTAGCCCCTGCTTTCGGCGCCGTTCATGTGGGTATCTCCCGGGGAACCCCCTTCTCGAAGGTGATTCCGTCATATTCATAGATCGACGCGAACCTCCGGGCGATCGATTCGGCCGCCGCATCGAGACCGGCACCCTTTCCCCCGCCCCGGCCGGTCAGCTTCTCGAGGGAGGTGACCCCCTTATCCGGTATCCCGCAGGGGATGATCCACCGGAAATGGCTCAAATCGGTGGTTATATTGAAGGCGAAGCCGTGCATCGAGACACCCTCACGGATGGCGATACCCACGGCGGCTATCTTCTCGTCGCCGATCCATACTCCCCGATGCTTCGGATCGCGCCCCGCCTCGATCCCGTGCTCCTCCGCGAGATAGTCGATAATCACCTGCTCGATATTGGAAACGAAGCGGTGGACGTCCCGCCCGAGGG
>CAZXMO010000101.1:0-4531 GCA_964641125.1 uncultured Spirochaetales bacterium | reverse complement strand
CAGCGCCTCCCCGTAGGGGACCGTCTCGAGCCGCATAACAGTCAAATCCATGTCTTTAATATCTCGCGAAGAGATATGGAGAGTCAACCGGCCCCGGGAACCCGCCGCTCCGCCTTACTCTCCGCTTTACTCTCCGCTTTACTTGGGTGCCGTTTTCTGGCAGAGTCCTTTCGATGTACCCAATACTCGGACAACTCTTCGCCGTCCTCACCGCCGCCTGCTGGGCCCAGAACTCCCTGACCTACTCCGCGGTGGGGAAGCGGGTGGGTTCTCCCACGGTGACCCACATACGCCTCTGGCTCGCGCTCCCCATGATTATCCTGGTCCACCTGATCTTCACCGGTACTCTCCTGCCGACGGGGCTCCCCTCCGGGGCGTACATCTTCTTATCCGCATCGGGATTCGTGGGCTTCTGCCTGGCGGACCTTCTCATTTTCCGGGCCTTTGTCGAGATCGGGGCGCGGGAGACCATGGTGATCATGACCATGTCCCCCATCTTCAGCGCACTCCTCTCGTGGCTGATCCTTGGAGAGATTCTCATGCCCCTGCAGATATTAGGGATCCTCGGCACCATAGGCGGGGTCTCCTGGGTGATCATTGCCGAGAGTCGCAGGTCTCGCAGAGACCGGACCGACTCCGAGCGGAACGCCAAGGGAATCGCCTTCGCCGTCGCCGGGGCCCTCACCCAGGCGGGCGGAATGATCCTGGCCCGGCAGGGACTCGATTTCGACGTGCATCCGGTATCGGCGAATGTGGTCCGGATAAGCGCGGGGCTCGTCGGTCTGACGGCCTACGCCCTTCTCCGCGGGCAGTTCGTGACCGACTTTCGGAAGATGTCGGACCGGAGGTCCCTCCTCCTCCTGACCCTCGCCGCCTTTGTGGGTCCGGTCTTAGGGATCATCCTTACCCTCTACGCCCTCTCCTGGGCCCCGGTGGGGATCGTGACCGCCCTCATGCAGATAACCCCTATCATGCTCATTCCGATAGACAGGTTCTACTACAAAAAACACATCCCCTTGGGCGCGGTGGCGGGGACCTTCGTCGCCTTGGGCGGGGCCGCGCTGCTGTTCGTGGTGTGATCCGGCGCCGGTGACCGCGCTCACACGAAGCCGGTCTTCCAATGCCAGATCATCCCGACCTCGGGAGAGGAAAAGCTTATAACCTTTTCGAAATCGGGGAGCCACGACCTGTCGTCATTGAGCTCCTGTACGTATCCCTCTTCGATCCCGAACTCGTCTAAGAGCTCGAGGGCCCGCTCGTACTCATGGGAGGTGACTCCGCGCCCCGAAGAATCCCCGACGGGAACGTACTGGGTCATCAGCGAAAGGAGGGCCTTCTCCGCACAGGTGCGGGCATACCATTCGAGGACCCGGCGGGTGTTGTCGATATTTCCGGGGATGATCAGGTGGCGGACGATGGTCCCCGAAACGAGCAGCTCCCCGCACCAGCGCACTTCCTTGAGCTCGACCATCCGACAGACCGCACTCTTCACCGCCACCGCGTACCCCGGGGTCCCGAACTCGTCTCCGGCGGTCCCAGAATCCACGGTCTTGACATCAGGCAGAAAGATACTGGTCATTTCGGCTAAGGCGTCGACCGCGGGAACCGTCTCGTATCCGGAGGTGTTCCACACCGCCGGGAGATCGAGCCCGCGGGCCCGGGCCCTCCGCCACGCCTCGAGGATGCTCGGGATAAAAGGGGTGCCGGTCACCAGGTTGATGTTCTCGGCCCCGGCTTTCTTAAGGGCAAGCATGATGTCGGCGAGATCCCCGGTCGAAACACACCGGCCCATACCGGCGAGGCTGATCTGATGGTTCTGACAGAAAGAGCAGCGGAGGGTGCATCCGGTAAAGAAAATCGTCCCCGATCCCCCGCGCCCGGTCAGCGGGGGCTCTTCACCGAAGTGGAGGAGCGCGGCGGCAACCCGGACCTCCGCGGTCTCGCCGCAGAATCCCGGGGGAGCCGACTCGCCTCGGCCGCGGTGGTCCGTCCGATCGGTACCGCACGCCCGAGGACAGAGATTGCAGGGAGAATAGGATAGCTCGGTCAGGATTCTTTCTGAGGGGGAACCCATACGAGGAGGTTCGGTTCGTTGTAATAGAGCTGGACCCTTTTCGGTTTACCCAATTTCTCCCAGACTCTCGTGCTCAGCTCCACCGAGCCCATTCTGCACTCGTTCTTGAGAAGTATCTTACCCCCTAAGCGGTCGCCGTTTTGTTCCTTGAAATCGGCAATGGATATTCCCCGATAGATGTATACCGGGTGGCTCGTGGTCATAAGACCTAAGTCGAACCCGTCGTTGGGATGGATAACCAGGGTATCTTCGGACATCGAAAAATCGCCTAAAACGGACAGTTCGGAGGTGTTCTTCACGGTAATCTCCAGGGGGTCGGTTTTCTTTTATAATAAGATGAAAGGGGCCCCCGTATCAACCTAATCGACCGGTTCACTTCACAAAACGATCTTTCTCGGCCCGGACGGCGGATCGAGGACATAACGGAGCTTCCCGAAGCCTTCAGATGACCGTGCAGTCGTAGGCGGTTATCTTCTCATCATCACTCATGAGCACATAATCGTGATAGAGGGCTTGAGAAATCAGCATGCGATCGAAAGGGTCTCGGCGACGCTGACGGAGCTGACATAAATGATGTTTGTCCGGGATTCGAGCCGGTGCCTTTTGTGAGATTCGATTTTTTCCGGTGTATCAATGATGATGTTCATCAGTCTCTGCCGTAGAACATCTCATTGATCTCTTCGCTTTCCTCGTTGAAGTCATCGGGTACTGAAAACTCGACGAGGGGCAGGTTATTTTTGGCGATTACCACCTCTTCCCCGTGATACGCCATATCGATGAGTTTTGACAACTTCGCTTTTGCTTCGGACACATTGAATACCATCGCTTTTTCCATGACCATATTAACCTATTCTGGTCCACTTGGACAACAATTCTCCCACATCCTCGAGATCCCGGATCGGGAACACGTCTCCGTTCTCGAGAAGCATTTTGTTACCCTGAAAGCTCGGCAGGTCCCGGTATTCGGCGGGATGGGTGTCGAGACAGGCGACGGGGCGCCCCTGTTCCCGGGCGTGCCCCACGGTTATGAGGGTCCCGCTCTCGACGTCGGTCTCGATGACGATAACCCCTAAGCTCAACCCGCTCTGCAACCGGTCCCGGGCGGCGAAGGACTCCTCCTGAACCTCGGTGTCGGGGGGATATTCGGATACGAGGGCGCCGCCGGAGTCGACGATATCCCGGGCGAGGGGTTCGTTCTCCGGGGGAAAGATCCGGTCCGTCCCGCCGGGGAGGACAGCGATGGTCGGAGCGCCCAACCGGACCGCGGCGGTGTGGACCGCGGTGTCGCACCCGGCGGCGAGACCGCTTACGATAGAGTATCCCGCCTCGGCGACGATCCGGGCGATCCGCATCCCCATCGACTCGCCGTAGGCGGAAGGGGACCGGGTCCCGATTACCGCGATTCCGGGAAGTTTCAGGACCGCGGGATCGCCGACCACGTAGAGCCTCCCGGGCGGGTCGGGGATGGAGAGAAGCCGCGCCGGGAAAAGGGGATCACCGGGGACAAGCTCGAGGGGAACGTCAAGCCTCATTGGAGTTCCCGTCCATATTGCCTTTAGCCCCCCTTCCGGTGTAGAGTAGTGGTCCTAGCCGGCGTGATGAAATTGGTAGACGTGCCAGACTCAAAATCTGGTGGGCTTCACAGCCCGTGTCGGTTCGACTCCGACCGCCGGCAAAGATTTCCTTATCTATATTAGACTTTGATTCTTCTCAGCCTCAATAAAATTAAGGTATCACAAAATTTTGATCGTGTAGAAGAGTGTCCGCTGCAACGCTTTTTTGACTTAAAGACACGAAAGTGATAAAATATAGACAAAGGAATGGGATTCGAAATGGAACTGAATATGACAATGGTGTATTGGAAATCCGATAAATTCTGGTTGGGAAAGTTAATAGAACACCCGGAAATTATGACGCAAGGAGAAACTCTCGAAGAGTTGGAAAATAATATTCGAGACGCGTATCTGCTCATGGCACTAGATGAAGTCCCGGAAAAATATGAAACAAAAAAAATCTCAATATGAAAAGAGCCAAGCTCATCAAAGAGTTGGAAAAAAGTGGGTGCACATTACTCCGACACGGATCAAAACACGATATTTATTTAAATCCTTCTAACGGAAAGAAACAACCTGTACCCAGACACTCGGAAATCGACGACCACCTCGTAAAACATATTAAAAAATATTTAGGCATTCTGTAACAGCCACACCTCGGCAGACCGGCAATAAGGATCGTTTACTCCCTGTCTTTCCAATACCCCGGCCTTTTATGAAGATGCATCACTGCTATAATAAATATCGATTTAGGTTCTTCAGAATATAACACCCCAAAAGGAAATCGCCGAACCAACGACCGACGGACCTCATTATCAATTTTGGGCCATGCTTTTGGATACCCGACTATTCTCTGAATTGTCGCATATACCTCTACAGCAAAATCATAACCCAGTCCCTTTTC
>CAZXMO010000100.1:0-8989 GCA_964641125.1 uncultured Spirochaetales bacterium | reverse complement strand
TTTCGTCTCGGACATGGACCAACCTATATTAGTTACTGCTAATAAGCTATAATAGTTCCCGGCTCGTGTCAAGGGTCCGGAATGGGAACCGTCTGACCGCCTGCATCCATGCCTGCCCGGAAACGAAGCTTCGCTTGCGCGGCCTTTCCAACGGTCCTTACGAAGGCTCCCGTCCCGGCTCCACACCGGATCGTCCTCGAACGCGGCCTCGGGGACCTGATTTACACGGCCGGGTCCTGCATTCGGCCGGCGAGCAGGTCTTCCGTGTCCCGTACCAGCTCCTCCAGCTTGTAATGCTCGCTGCTTTCAGGCATCCAGTCGTCCGAAACTATAACGCCGTACTCGATACGGAAGGTGCAGAACTTTTTATGACGGTAGTAGATGAGCGCCTCCGGGTCGTCTTCGAGGGCTTTGTTCTGCTTATAGGCGTATGCCGCCGCTTCCTCTTCGGAAAGGAAAACATCGTGGTGATAGTACAGGAAAGTGCCGTCGCCGAACTTGCTCTCGTACAGGTCCTCCTCGAGGATAAAAAAGATCCGAAGGAGACCTTCGGCGCTCCGGGAGATCTCCTCCGAGATTTTCGGAAACCCTTCGACCTCCAAAGGTTCCTTCGGCCCGAAGTTCTCATGCCAGCTGACACGGGTATACTCCGGGACAGGAGGCAGGGGAGGAAGATCCGCGGCCGTTTCGGCCGGACACGGGTCGAAATCGTGATAGCCTTCGTAGATGTTGCGGTGATATGAGTCCCAATCGAGGGACCCCGGGACGATAAAGCTCCACTCCTCGGGCGCCTTCATTGTCAAACGGCCGTGAAAGATCCCCCCGTATCCTCGATCGATGCAGGCGAGGACCCTGTCTCCGTCGTAGTAATACGATACGTCCTGTTCATCACTCTTTTCCATGGCTGTGTCCGGCCTCCTTTTCAGTACATTCCTAGCGCAATTGTAATCCCGGGGCCCGTACTTTTCCACTGCGATTTTATCGATGCATGACTAAGGACACCGAAGAAAAGGAGTGAATAATCGGTGCCGGTACGGAGTCTCACCACTGAAGCATCAGCGGTCCCGGGTTGCCGCCGCGCTCTTCAATACGTCTGATGCCCGCTCCCAGTTTCCCGCACTCCCGGTCGAGCCTTTCCTCCAGCCAGGCGATGTCTCCGGGGCCGGCGGAGTTCAGCCTGAATTTGCTCATATGGAAGGGGACCAGCCGGAGGGAAACAAGGGTGCCGTCGGCGGGGTCGATTTCCGGGAGGTACATGAGGCTTAAGTCCGGCCGATACTCTTCGTGCCCGCCGATCCCTTCGTAGTCGTTTATGAAGTCGCCGCAGCCATAGAGGATGAGCTTGCCGTTGTGTACTTCGATTCCGAGGGGATGATGGGAAGAGTGCCCGTAGACGACGTCGGCACCGGCCCGGTCTATCAGATCGTGGGCAAATCGCCTGCGGTCGGAGGATATGCGGTATCCCCAGTTCCCGCCCCAGTGGATCGAAAAGACGACGATATCGCCGGGGAGCTTCACGGCTTTGATCCGTTTCCGTATCGAGCCGATTTCCCGGTCCGAAAGGTCTTCTAAGCAGTAAACCCCGGCGCGGCCTTCGCCGGCCGCCCACCGCGGCGAAATCCCGCTCGAACCGTGCCCCGCCGCGAAGACGATTACCCGGCCCTTTCCCGGAACCTCGAAGATTTCCCCGGCGGAGGCCTCGGGTGCGCTCTCCCCCGCTCCCACACTCCGGACCCGGTGCCGGGACAGAATATTCAAGGTCTCCGTCAGACCGCCGTAGCCCCAATCGAGGACGTGGTTGTTTGCCAGGATGCAGAGATCGATGTCCGCCGCGGTAATGCAGGGGGTGTTGTCGGGATGCATCCGGTAATGGATTTCCTTGTCCGGCCAGTACTCGCCGTTATCGGTGATGCTCGTTTCCAGATTGATGATGCGCAAATCAGGAGCCGAACGGTCGAGCTCGGCCAGGGCGCCGCCCCAGATGTAATCGAAATCGACCGGCCGCGGTATGGGTCCGTTTACTTGTTCCGCGATTTGGACATAGCCTTCCGCGCTTCGCATGTACGGTTCGTGCAGGGCCGGGTCTCCCGGGTGGGGCAGGACCTGATCGATCCCCCGGCCTGTCATGACGTCTCCGCAGAGAAACAGGGAGATCGATTTAATATCTTCGGCTCGAGCGGGAGTTCCGCCGGAAAGGGAAATCATAATGATTTATAGTACCAACATACGGTTTCTTTGTAGGGGAAGCAAATCGAAGTGTGATACCAGACCGGACTCATCAGCAGCGCTCGACTCCGGCGAAGGATGCACGTGGGGGTGTACCGATTGGGTAACGGACTGGCTTAATGCGGTCACAAAATGAAACCGCTAATTATGATAATGCCTATAAAAAAATATATTGAAAAATTATACATAAAAATATATATTATATTATATGAAAAACCTTCAGATAGGCCTCGAAGAGGATGTGGTCGATTATCTCGACAAGGTGGCTGAAGAACAGAACAAGACCCGCACCGCTGTTATTCGCGAGGCCATTGATCATTGGATAAAAAGGACGGTTGTCGAGGATTTCGAAGCCAAGTGGATAGCCTCACTCGAAAGAGAGGGTGCGAAATATCCCGATGACGGCGACGATCTATGGGCGGCGGCTGAAAAATGGGACGAAACGTGAACCGAGGGGATATCTGGTATATCGATCTTGGCGGTAAGGCCGGCAAGCGGCCGGTTCTCGTCCTTACCCGGCAGGGGGTTATCGATTATCTGAATAAGGTAACCGTTGTCGAGATTACGGCACAGGGAAAGGGGTATCCCACTGAGGTCTTCATCGGGAATGCCGGGAACCTGCCCGCGCCTTCCTTCGCTCAAGCGGATAATATCCACACGGTACCGAAAAATAAGCTCATCAAGTACGCGGGGACCCTCGACCGGGAGCTCCTGAATGAGGTTTCCCTCAAGATCATTCTTGCCTTAGGTCTCGAGGACGCCGCCGAAGCCCTGCACTGCTAAGCTTCCGGCAACAGTAAAGGTGCTCAAAGCCGAACCCGTTACAGGTATCGAGGCAGCTACGATAGGGGTAAGTATTATCTTCAACAACCACGATAGAAACACCACAGCGGGCACTGCGGTCTTCCGACTGATTCATATCCATTTGTTGAAATTCTTGAGCGTTATAAGGCTCTCCACGGTCAGGACCGATTCTATCCTCGACAGGTCGGTATTGAGGAATTCGATCAAGCTGTGGGGTTCGATGTAGATTTCCGCGAGAAGGTCGAACCGTCCCGCTATAATCGAAACCGACTTTATCGGTTCCAGGGCGGCCACCATCCGGGCGACTTCGATGCTGTTCCGGTTTCCCGAGAGTTTTATCATAACATAGACTAACTGTTTTTCTTTACGGCTTTCAGCGTCGATCAACCCTTTGATCTGAAAATCTCCCGTTTCGATCATCCGGTTTATCCGGTTTCGGACGGTGCCTTCCGACACCTTGAGCGACCGGGCTATTTCCTTGTTCGTAGTCCGTCCGTCGTTCGTGAGAATCGATAAGATCGATTCATCGATATGATCGAATTGCATTATATGTAAATAATAGCATCAAAATTAAATTAAATGCAATAATTGTAAAAAGTAATTCTTTTTTCTCAATTCAATGTTGACTAGTTTAATTCCCATCGTATATCCTTGAAGTCATGAAAGGGGCCCCCGCGGAGAACAACGATATTCTGCTTACGGTGGACGGGCTGGGAAAAACCTTCGGCGGCATTACCGCTTTAGCCGGTTATTCCCTCGAGCTACCCCGGGGCCAGCTCGCGGGGCTCATTGGGCCGAACGGGGCCGGTAAGACCACCGCTTTTAATCTTTTAAGCGGCGTCATCAAACCGACTACGGGAAAGATCTTTTTCGAGGGTGCCGACATAACCGGTCTTCACCCGCATAGGAAAGCGGCCTTAGGAATTACGAGGACTTTTCAGAATATTCGGCTTTTCGAGAACCTTTCCGTTTTCGACAATATCCGGATCGCTCTGCATATGCGCCATGGAAGAGGTCCCTTCGAGACGATTTTGCATCTGCCGACATACGCCGGAGCGGAAAGGGAAATATCGAGGAGAGCGGATGAGATGCTCCATCTCTTGAACATCGCCGAGAGCAGGCACGAGCACGCGGGAAACCTCTCCTATGGAGACCAGCGCCGGGTAGAGATAGCCCGGGCCCTCGCGACCGAGCCGAAGCTCCTTCTTCTCGATGAACCCGCCGCGGGCCTCAATCCTCATGAAACCGACGATCTGCTTCAGCTCATTCAGCAAATACATCGTGCCTACGGGCTGACCATACTGCTCGTAGAGCACGATATGAAGGTCATTATGAGTGTCTGCAGGAGAATCCAGGTCCTCGATCAGGGAAGTCTTATCGCGGAAGGTTCACCCGATGAAATCAAGAAGAACCCCCGGGTAGTGGAGGCCTATCTCGGTTCCGGTTCCGCCGACGGAGCGAAAGACCATGCTTGAGATACGAGACCTGGAGGTCTATATCGGAAAAACGCACGTTCTGAAGGAGATCAGTTTTTCCGTGGGCCGCGGAGAGCTGGTGGCCCTTATCGGCGCGAACGGCGCGGGAAAAACCACGAGTCTCGCCGCGATAGCCGGTCTCTTGCCGATACGGGAGGGGACTGTCACGTTCACCGCCGGTTCAGAAGACACGGAGTCTCTCGAGCTTACCCGGCATTCGCCCGAAGAGATAGTTGCCGCCGGAATTTCTCTCTGTCCCGAGGGGCGGCAGGTTTTTACGGCCCTGAATGTCCGGGAGAACCTCATGATAGGGGCCTATCTGAGAAAGGACCGGTCCGGGATCAAGCGGGACCTCGACTATGTGTACTCCCTTTTCCCGATTCTCGCGGAAAGAAAGAGTCAGGCCGCGGGAAGCCTCTCCGGAGGCGAACAGATGATGCTCGCTATCGGCCGGGCGCTTATGAGCAGGCCGAAGCTGCTCATGCTGGACGAGCCTTCCCTCGGACTTGCGCCTCTCCTCGTGGAAAAGCTTTTCGGACTTTTGAAAACTATTCATGCCGACGGGACGACTATCCTTCTAGTCGAGCAGAATGCTTCCATGGCTTTGGAAACGGCGGACCGGGCCTATGTTCTCGAAACGGGCCGGCTTACCTTAAGCGGTACGGGGAAAGAATTAATGGGCAATCCTGCGGTACAGGAAGCCTATCTAGGATTGGCATAATATGGGAAGCTATTTCATAGCACAGTTGTTAAACGGTTTGATTCTCGGGAGCATGTACGCCCTCGTGGCCATAGGGTTTACCATGGTCTACGGAATACTCCGGCTCATCAATTTCGCCCACGGCGACGTGGTGATGATCGGCGCCTTTGTTACCCTCGGGCTCGTCACGGTGGGAGTACCGTGGCCGGTCCTGGCCGTATTGGTTCTAGCGGCGGGAGTTTTTGCGGGAATCGGTATAGAGAAGGCCGCCTTTCGGCCTATGCGGGGGGCTCCGCAGGTTACCGGCTTTATTGCGTCCTTGGCGCTCTCCGTTCTCCTGCAGAACCTCGGTGTAATGATCTTTTCCGCTCAGCCGCGGAACTTCTTTCTGCCGGATTATCTGACTAAAATCATCACCCTGGGCAATCAGACCTTCCGGGTGCTCGATATCATTATCGTTGCGTCTTCTCTGGTTCTCATGGTCCTTCTGCTGCTCCTGGTCAAAACGACAAGACTCGGTATGGCCATGCGCGCCACCGCGGAGAACCTTCAGGTTGCCCGGCTGATGGGCATCAAAGTCAACAAAATAATTATGATCGCCTTTGCCGTAGGCAGCGGACTTGCCGCCTATGCGGGGCTGCTCTGGGGCGGGAAGTTCGGACAGATCGATCCGTTAATGGGTTTTCTGCCGGGGCTGAAGGCTTTTGTAGCGGCGGTCATCGGAGGGGTCGGGTCTATCGCCGGAGCCGTCATAGGCGGATTCTTTCTGGGGTTCGGTGAAATTCTTTTCGTCGGATTACTGCCGAGTGAGTACAGCGCCTACCGGGACGCCTTCGTCTTCGGACTGCTGATTCTTATTCTGCTCATCATGCCGAACGGGCTTCTCGGCAGAAAAGTGGAGGACCGGGCATGAGGAGCAGACAAGCGCGTTCCGTACTGCGGTCCGTCCTTTTTCCGGTCCTTATCGCCGGATGCGGACTGCTGATAGTTCTGCTGATGCAGGCGGTCTTGAGCTCCTATCTCATCACGGTGGTGAGTTTCGTATTTCTGAACATGATTTTAGCGGTCAGTCTGAATATCACCAACGGATTCACCGGGCTCTTTTCCCTCGGACATCCCGCCTTTATGAGTATAGGCGGATATATCGCGGCGCTCTTGATTCTTCCGGTTTCCCGGAAGGCCGTCTTTCTGCCGGAGCTTCCCCAATGGTTCGCTGTCCAGGAGTGGGGACTTCTGCCGGCGGTCGTTGCAGGAGGAATAATTGCCGCGCTTTTCGCCGTCGTTATCGGGTTTCCCGTCCTGCGCCTGAAGGGGCATTATCTGGCGGTGGCGACCCTCGGGTTCATCATCATCGTGCAGGTGCTGATACGAAATATGGAGGGATATACCCGGGGGGCCCTCGGGTTGAACGGGCTCAAGCCGCTTGCTTCGATATGGTGGATTTATTTATGGCTCGTGATAACCGTGTATACCGCCTGGAAATTGAAGTTTTCCTCTTTCGGGCGGAGCCTTTTTGCGTTGAGAGAAAATGTGATGGCGGCGGAATGCTTAGGAATTAATTCGGCCTGGACGAAGATTATCGCCTTTGCCGCGGGAGCGTTTTTCGCCGGAGTCACCGGCGGGTTGTGGGCCCATGTCACGACGGTAATTACTCCGAATTCTTTCTCCATTATTCTTGCCTTCAATCTCGTCGTCATGGTGGTCGTCGGGGGAAACGGCAGCATCACCGGGGCCATGACGGCGGCGGTACTGATGACGGTAGTCGTTGAATTCCTCCGTCCCCTCGAAGAGGCTACGGGGCTCTACGGACTGAGTCAGGTCCTCGTTTCGGCGGCCCTGCTCGGTGTCCTTATTTTCAGGCCCCGGGGTTTGTTCGGAAGCCGGGAGCCGCGGTTCCTCGTGCGGGCCGGGCGGAAAAACAGAGAAACCGAACCCTAGCGGATATTGTCCCCCTTTGTGGGGAGAAAATAAAACAAGGAGGTACGTATGAAAAACGTGCTGAAAATTGCTCTCTTATTGGCGATCATCGTCCCCGCGGCGGTGTTTGCCGGCGGCGGCCAGGAAGGGGCCGCGAAGGATGAAGGACCTATCAAACTGGCGGGATTGTACAACCTGACCGGCGGGATGTCTTCCATCGATGCACCGGCGTTAAATGGTGCTAAGCTCAAAGCGAAGCTCATCAATGAAGCAGGAGGAGTCCTCGGCGGCCGAATGATCGAGGTCATCGGATACGATACAAAGACTGATCAGCAGGCGGCGGCGACCCAGGCTAAAAAGGCGCTCGATCAGGGCGTTGTGGCGGGGCTCGGATACGGGGACACCACCTATGTCATGGCGGCGGCCCCTTTGTTTCAGGCCCAGGGGATTCCTTTCGTAACATCCGGGGCCACCCATCCGGAGCTTCCGGAATGGGTCGGAGACGCGTTCTTTATGGTCCCCTTCGGCGACGACGACCAGTCCTTTGCCATAGCTGAGTTTGCGTGGGACGAGCTGGGCGTGCGGGACGTCGTAGTCTGGACCGACAACTCCATGGACTTTACCATGGCCCTTTCCAAATTCTTCAAGCAGAAGTTTCTCGAGCTCGGCGGGACTATAATCCATGAGGATTTCTTCCAGACCGGGGACACCGATTTCTCCGCTTTCATCACCAAGCTCAAGAATACCGACGCGGACGCTGTTTTTATCGGATCTATCCCCAACGAAGCGGGGCTGACGGTAAAACAGGTGCGGGAGGCGGGAATCGATATGCCGATCATCAGCGCCGACGGTTTCGATACCGAGCTCGTTACGACGGTACCCGGCCCCGAGCTGGCCGACGATGTGTACTTTTCAACCCACACCTACCGGAGCGACGACCGGCCGGAGGTATTGGAGTTCATCGAAGAGTACAACAACGAATACGGACGTGATCCGGAGAACGCCTTCGCGGCCCTCGGGTTCGATGCGGTCGGCCTTATCGCCGATGCTATCGAGCGCGCCGGTACCACGGAAAAGACGGCGCTCAAGAACGCGCTGGCAAATACTATGGATTATACCGCGGTTACCGGAAAGATCGCCTATACCCGGCCGACGAGAGTGCCGGCAAAACCCGTCGCCATCATCGGCGTACAGAACGGCGAATACGAATACCTGCAGACCTGGTGGCCCGAACAGTAAGGACACGGGACTGTTCCTCCCGCGGGCGGCCCTCGGGCCGCCCGGGAGCGGGAGGTATTTTAAAGAGGAAATTCAAAAAAGGAGACGGCACATGAAGTCAGTACGGCTGGAAGAATTCAACGAAAAGAGTTTCTCTGAGGCTGATATAGATAAAGCGATTCTGGTGTTTGGTTCCACCGAGAGCCACGGAGGCCATCTGCCCTTCGGGACCGATGTGTTTGTCCCTCACGATATCGCCGTTGATGTCGCCGAGGCCCTCGGAGACACGGTTGTTGTTCCGCCGCTGTGGTACGGGATGAGCATGCATTACCGGCACAAACCGATGTGCATTACTTTGAGCAGCGAAACAATTACCCGGGTAATCCGGGAGGTTATCGAGTCGCTGTACTACTGGGATATAAAAAAGATCCTGATTATAAACGGACATGACGGAAATATCCCCTGTATAGAACAGGCGGCGCGGGACGCTAAAATCGACCATCCGGAATTGAGCCTCGCCTGGATCGCGGCATGGTGGTACAAGATAGAGGGACTCGTCCCCGAAGGAACCCTCGAGGTGTGGAACGGCCTCGGCCACGGCGGCGAGGGGGAGACCTCGATGGTGCTGGCTACGGTCCCGGACCTCGTC
>CAZXMO010000099.1:0-9014 GCA_964641125.1 uncultured Spirochaetales bacterium | reverse complement strand
AAAGCCAGAGTGGGGACTTGAACCCCAGACCTGCTCATTACGAGTGAGCTGCTCTACCACTGAGCTACTCTGGCGTGTATCACGAGCACAGTATAGCTGATCACAAAAAAAATCAAGATAATCTCCGGGCCCCGGGCCAGTATGAAAGAATCAAGGTTTTCCCGGGCAGTCCGATAATTGAAATAGCCTGTTTTATGGAGGATAGAGCGTGTTTCGAGGACTGTATACCGGGGCATCGGGAATGGTGGCGCAGATGCACCGGATGGACGTCTTGTCCAATAACTTAGCCAATGTGGACCTCAACGGCTACAAGCGGGATACCTCGGTGCACAAGGCCTTTCCGGAGCTCCTCGTGCGGCGTATGAACGACGACGGGGTCTATAAATTCCCCTTCGGGTCGGCCGACATGGCCCCGGTGGTGGGAAAGATCGGGACCGGCGTCGAGATGAACGAGGCGTATACCGTCTTTACCCAGGGGGCCTTGAAGGAAACCGAGAACAGCTTCGATCTGGCCCTCGAGGGAGAGGGATTTTTTACCGTTTTGACACCCGAGGGGGAACGGTACACCCGAAACGGCAGCTTTACCCTCGGCAAAGAGGGACTTTTGGTTACCAAAGAAGGGTATCCCGTCCTCGGAAGCGAAGGGCCGATTCAGATAAAAGAGAACAACTTCGTCGTCGACGAGAAGGGAAAAGTCTACGTCAACAGCACCTTCGCCGATGATCCCCAGCGTCTCGTGGCCTTGGAAGAGAACGAGTGGGAGAACATCGAGCTCGTCGACAGCCTGAAGATTGTCGACTTCGACCGCAGCAGATTTATCAAGAAGCAGGGCGGATCGTTGTGGCGGGAGACCGTCGATTCCGGCCCGGCGGCGGCCATTCCCGAAGTCGAGCGTCCCAATGTGCGCCAGGGATTCTTAGAGGGATCCAACGTCAACCCGGTAACCGAGATGGTCCGGATGATCGAGGTCAACCGGGCCTACGAGGCCAACCAGAAGGTCGTCCAGAGTCAGGACTCGCTGACCGGCAAGCTCATAAACGAGGCGGTACGAGTCTAATGATGCGTAGTATAAACGGGAATATACATATCGGGGAGGAAACAGAGAGATGATGCGTTCACTCTGGACCGCTGCGTCGGGAATGCAGGGGCAGCAGTTCAATATCGATACGATTTCCAACAACCTGTCCAACGTGAACACCACCGGTTTCAAGCAGAACCGGGCCGATTTCGAGGACCTCCTCTACCAGACCCGGCGGATCGCCGGCACTCCTGCTACCGAGTTCACGGTGGTTCCCACCGGCATCCAGGTGGGCCACGGAGTCAAGGTGGCGGCTACTCAGAAGATCTTTACTCAAGGGTCCCTGCAGAACACCGGCAATATCTCGGACATCGCCATTCAGGGGGAAGGGTTCTTTCGGGTCCTCCTCTACGACGGTACCTACGGGTATACCCGGAACGGGGCGTTTAAGATCGACAGCAACGGACAGATCGTCGACTCCAACGGGTACCGGCTGATGCCCGAGGTCGTCCTCCCCGACGGCTTCGTCAGGGACAGCCTGACCATCTCCCAGGACGGAAGGGTCACGGTCAAAGTTGCCGGTTCCGACGATCCCTTAGAGGTAGGACAGCTCCAGCTCTACCGGTTCGTCAATCCGACGGGGCTCCAGGCGATCGGTGAAAACCTCTTCAAGATAACCAACGCCTCGGGCGATCCCATCGGGGCCCGCCCCGGATTCGAGGGGATGGGAAAGACCATCCATAAATTTCTCGAGATGTCGAACGTGAGTGTGGTCCAGGAAATGGTGAACATGATCGTCGCCCAGAGGGCCTACGAGCTCAACTCCAAGGCCATCCAGACAAGCGACACCATGCTCGGCATCGCGAACAACTTGAAACGATAGATTGAGGCTATGATCAAGGTCACAAGCGCTGTATTAACCCTTCTTTTCCTCCTCTTAGGTGCGGCGCTTCCGGCCGTTTCCGATACCGTTTACATTCTGCCTGAAATTACCGATTCGGCAGGGTCCGCCGCCGTCGACGACTGCGTGACAACCGCGGGAGGCGGCCGGGGGCCCTTCGAGATCCCCGCCGGAGCGGAAAAGCTCGAATTCAGCGAGATATCTTACCTCTCCCGAGGCTACATCGAAGATAATCTCGCCCCCTACGCCGTCCGCCCCGTGGTGTTCGTGGGGGAGGGCACTCTCTACCAGCCTAAGCGGTATTCCTTGTCCCGGCACAGGGAAACAATCCGTAGTATTGCCGAAAAAGCGCTCGATAGGGTCGGTGAGCCCTACGACAGAGTTGAAATCATCTTCGACGATTCCTTATCCGAGGTCGAGGAGAAGATCGACTCGATAAAAGCCGTCCAAGGGCCCGCGGTATCTCCGCGTATCGAATCCGATTTTCGGGGAAACGGCCGGATGACCGCACACTTTTCCCTCGGAGTTAATGAAACAGGACGGAAAGAAACCGAGATCAAGGTAAAGGTGCGGGGATATATCCTTCAGGCATGGACACGGCGATCTTTAGAGGCGGGCCAATCGATAACCGCCGCGGAGGTGACGGTGAAAGAAATCCCCGCTTCGGACAAAGGATACGGTGCGATAACGACTCACGAAATACTTAGCGGATACGCGGCAAGCAGGCGTTTAGCGGAGGGGGAGAAGCTTACCCGATATAACACACGAAAGCGGATCGACGTCAAAGCTGGTGAGGAGATAACGGTCACCGCCTCCAGCGGGACCATCGAGATGAAGCTTGCCGCCACCGCGAGGGAATCGGGCAGGGTAGGCGAGGTTATAGGGGTGAAGCCGCGAAACGGCGAGAAATCGATCAAAGCGCGGATAGTCAGTCCCGGGGAGGCCGTCATTGAGGATCTGTAAAACCGGTATATGCATCTGCCTGTTTCTCTCGGCGGCGGCGGTTTCCATCTCCGCGCAGCCTACAGTCCGGATCAAGGACATAGCCCAGGTCCAGGGGATGCGGGACAATCAGTTGGTGGGATTCGGTCTGGTGACGGGCTTAAGCGGACAGGGGGACAGCAACAGGTCGGCGGTCCTCATGAAAAGCCTCTCCAACCTTGTGGGGAATTTCGGCATGAGCATCGATCCCGAAGAGATCCGGAGTAAGAACTCGGCGGTGGTCATGGTGACCGCCGACATACCAGGATTCGCACGTACCGGAGACCGGATTCCCGTCCACGTGTCCAGTCTCGGGGACGCCCGGTCCCTCCGCGGAGGGGTCCTGCTCCAGACAAACTTGAAGGCCGCCAACGGCTCGGTTTATGCCGTGGCCCAAGGAGTCGTGTCCGTTACCGATCGGGCGCGGGTCGAAACCACCGCGGTCATACCCGGGGGCGCTCTAGTCGAAACCGAAATAGGAGGGGACTTCGTCACCGACGGGACGGTCAACATCATTCTCAAGCGGCCCGACTTCGCGACAGCCGACGCCGTCGCCGCCGCCATACGCGGGGAGCTGACCGATTCAGTGGAAGTCAGGGCCTTAGACGCCGCCTTAGTCAGGGTAAACATGCCGGAAGAGACGCTCGCCGATCCGGTATCCTTTATTTCCCGGATAGAACGGATAGAGGTGCAGCCCGATCCTTCGAGCATCGTCGTGGTCAATCCCCGGACGGGGGTTGTGGTAATCGGAGAGAGGGTACGGCTGGGAACGGTGGCGGTTTCCTTCAAGGGAGACTCGGTAACCGTGGGCCGTACCATGGGAAGAGACACCCCGGAACAGGTGGTACTTCCCGCACAGGCGACGGTCAGCGAGCTCGTCGACGTCATGCAGAGCGCCGGGCTCAAGACCGATGTCATCATCGAGGTGCTCCAGGCCGTGGATGCGGCGGGAGCCCTCTACGGAACACTCATCGTCATGTAGGAGAGAGATATGAACATAACCGATATAGGACTTCACCAGTACCAGAATTTATCCCGCCGGCAAAACGAGGCGGATCTCAAATCCTCCGATCAAGCGGCCCTCGAGGAGGCCTGCCTCGATTTCGAAGCCTTGTTCATCAAGCAGATGCTCGATTCGATGCGCAAAACCGTTCCCGAATCGGGTATGATGGACGGGGGTATGGCGGAGGATGTTTTCGAAGATATGCTCTACGACGAGTACTCGAAGCTCATGGCCCGGTCCGCGGACCTCGGTATTGCCGAGATGATGCAGCGGCAACTGACAAAAAAATATACCTCTCTCTAGGCATTTGTATGAAAAAGTGCAACTTTTGAGTCCTTCCGCAGCTCTCTCTGCAACGGGAAATATTATAATTCATTACTGGACAAGCAATTAAATCCATAAATCTTCCAAAATTTCTTCTTGGCATCCTCCTTGCTATATTAACCGGGAGGATGGAGAAATGGCACGAAAAACGAAGAATAAATTTACGGAGGACAACCTCCAGGCCTATTTCAATCAGATAAAGAAGATTCCCCTGTTGAGCTTCGAGGAGGAGCAGGAACTGTCGAAGCAAATTCAAAAGGGTAACGAGCTCGCCAAACAGAAGCTCATCGAAGCCAACCTGCGGCTCGTGGTCAAGATAGCAAAATCCTACATGACCGGCGCGGTCCAACTCTTAGATCTGATTCAGGAGGGAAACCTCGGGCTCATAAAGGCCGCGGAGAAGTTCGACTATAGAAAGAACGTCCGCTTCTCCACCTATGCGGCATGGTGGATAAAACAGTCGATCGTGAGGTCCCTTTCCAATAAAAAGCGGTCTATCCGGCTGCCCCACAGAAAGGAAGAGACTCTCAAGAAGATTCAAAAAACCTTCAATACCCTCTCGCAGAGGTTCATGCGGAAGCCCTCGCTGCGGGAAGTAGCGGATGAGCTGGGCATGCACGAGGACGACGTTTCCTCTCTCCTGAACGCAGCCCACTCCATAGTCTCCCTGGACCTGGAGACCAGCGATGAATCGGGGACCCTTCTCGATCTGTGCGAGGACTACAGTTACTTTCCTGAAGACGAGCTTCTGAAGAAGAGCCTTCATCAGGATACCTTGAAAATTCTGGAGCACCTTCTCGAGCGGGAGAGGCAGATACTCATGTATCGCTTCTCTTTCTATGGAAATCAGAAGTATACCCTGAAACGGATCGGCGAAAAGTTGGGCCTCTCTCCCGAGACGGTCAGGCAGATCGAGAAGCGTGCCTTAAATAAGCTCAAAGATCATAGAAGCGAGGTAGAGGATTACGTCTACAACTAATCCCTCGCTTGACGAATAATCCAATCCCTTTTACAGTGGCTTAGTGGCGAAACAAAGGAGCAAGCGGGGACGGAGAATTCTTGCGGCCGTCGGCATTGCCGGAATTTTAACCCTCGCCTTGGGGATAACCCTCGCTTTTCTTCCGAGAAAAGCCGCGGAAAGCGAACCGGGGGCCGGTATCCGAGACGAAAAGGCCCAAGAAAATCTCGGCGGTACAGCTGAAGAGACCGTCGCGGCCGCAGCGGCGATCCGACCGACGGTCCGGCCGAAGGCGCGGGGGACCCTGTATATCATAATCGATGATGTGGGAAACAACATTCATCAGCTTATGCCGTTCCTCGAGTTTCCCGGCCCCATCACCTTTGCGATCCTCCCGGGACTGCCCTACACGGACGAGGCGATCGAGCTGATTAGAGAGAGCAAAAAAGGTCTCATGCTCCATCAGCCGATGGAACCTGTGGGCGGAGAGGATCCGGGGCCGGAGGCTATCTATGCAGAGATGGATCCGGAGGAAGTCGCGGCGATTCTCGAGAAGAACCTCGAGCAGGTGAAGGGAGCAAGGGTCGTAAACAATCACATGGGATCGAAGGTTACCTCCCGGGATTCCACGGTGCGTTCTATCCTCGAGATTCTCGACAGCAAGGGGATAGCCTTTGTGGACAGCTACACCACCTCCGATTCCGCGGTCGGGCGAATCGCGGCGGAGATGGACATTACAACCTACAGGCGGGATATATTTTTGGATAATCAGCAAAATATCGAATACTATACCAAGGCGGTGGAAGACGCGAAGACCACCGCTGAAAAGAAGGGACATGCGGTCCTTATCGGGCACGTATGGGCCGCGGACCTCGCGCAGACCCTTATGGATCTCTATCCGGAGCTCGTGGAAGAGGGGTTCGAGCTCGAAGAGATCTCGCGCTTGACGGGGCTCGAAGACTGATGAAGGTCTTGGGAATCGAGACATCCTGTGACGAGTGCTCCGCGGCCGTCGTGGAGGACGGCAGGAGAATTCTCTCCAATGTCGTCGCGACGCAGATAGAGATCCACCGGGAATACAACGGCGTGGTTCCGGAGATCGCCTCGCGGACCCATACCGAATGGGTGTGGGATGTGTCCGACCGGGCCCTCGAGGAAGCGGATGTATCCGCGGATGATATAGACGGGGTCGCGGTTACCTCCCGCCCCGGTCTGGTGGGAAGCCTCCTCGTCGGGGTGGCCTTTGCCAAAGGATTCGCCTATTCCTTAGGCGTCCCCTTTGTGGGAATAGACCACATCAAGGCTCATCTCTATGCTCCTTTCCTCGAATCCGACCTCGAGTATCCCTACGCGGCACTCCTCGTTTCGGGGGGGCACACCATCTTGGGTGTGGTCGAGGGCTACGACGATTTCACCGTCTACGGGACGACCATAGACGACGCCTGCGGAGAGGCCTTCGATAAGGTGGCCAAATATTATGAACTCGGGTACCCCGGCGGGGTGGTCATCGACCGGCTTGCGGAGGTGGGGAACCCCTACGCCTTCGACTTCCCTTTCCCGTCTCTGCACAAGGGAGATCACCGCTACGACGTTTCCTATTCGGGACTGAAAACCGCGGTTATCACCCAGGCAGACCAATTCTGGGACGGTAAATCGGAGAAGAATAAAGAAAACATAGCTGCATCCTTCAGGCGGGCCGCCGTTTCCATGCTTACCTCGAGGGTAAAGCGGCTTCTCGAGGATACAGGATTGACCACTCTCGTGGCAGGGGGAGGAGTTGCGGCGAACACCCTCCTCCGGCGGGAGCTCGGCGGCCTTGAGGAAATTCGGGCGGTTTTTCCCTCCCCGGAATTATGCTCCGACAACGGGGCTATGATCGCGGGGATCGGATATCACTACCTGAAAGACGGATTAACCTCGGATCTGGATTTGAACGCCAACGCGAGGGTCCCCGTCTTCCGGCACAGCTATCCATAAGAAGCTTAGACCAAATCTGTGAGTGAGGACTCCTCGGCGAGTTCTTTTAAGTCCTCGTCCGCTTCGAAGAGGGCGGGATGCTTGGGTGAAGGCATGGTGATGAGCTTTCGCCCTATCCGGTCGACGGCCTCGGCAAAGGGGGAGTCGGGATGTCCCATCAGAGTGGGGGTCCGCTCGAAGATCGACTTCCTGATTATCTCGTCGTAGCCGATGAATCCGATGTACTCCATGGAGAGCCCGAGATTCTTCCACACGATTTCCCGCAGTTTCGATCCCAAGGCGATGTCCTGGCTGCTCCTTCCCATATTAAGAACCACCCGGGGAAAGAGGCCGCGGAGCTGCCGTTCGGCGGTTTCCCCCGATTCGGGTTTGATCTCTCCTAAGCGTTCGATAAGGGTCCGGAAAGAGGTGTCGGTCCCCTCGATGCGGTCGGTAATAAAATCGTAGACACAGGTCCGTTCGTCGCTATCGGGGGGATAACTCCTATAGATCAACCGGTAAAGAGAAGATTTCAGAAAGGAATAGGCGTTGAGGATGGATGTCGTCTCCGGGGTGGTCACCAAGAGACCCTTGGAGGTCACCAAAAAAAAGTCGATGGTATTGTATGAGGCCCCCGCGCCGAGGTCGAGGATAATAAAATCGGCTATGAGGTTCTTCATCTCCCCTATGATTTTCTTCTTGACGAAGTATTGGAGATTCGCCGTCCCCGGGAGAAGGCTGTCCCCTGAAATGAAGTAGAGCCGGTCGATCCCGGTGGGGACGATCAAAGACTCGAGGCTCGAATCCTTTTCATAGATGTAGTTCCCGATTCCGTCGTGTTTGTTGGAGAGCCCCAAAAAGGTGTGCAGGTTGGACCCGCCTAAGTCGAGATCGATGAGCAGCACGGTCTTTCCCTGTTTCGCCAGGGACACCCCGATATTCGCGACAAAGGCGCTCTTCCCCACGCCGCCTTTTCCGCTTGCTACCGGCAGGATGGTCGTCATAGGTGACACTATAAAGCTATGGAGATAAAGAATCAACGGAGTTGATTTATCCTCGGATCTGTACTACTATCCAACGGTATTTTTGCCTGTGTATTTTTGGAAGGAGTGGAGTGATGGCCAAAGATTTCGATCTCGATAAGGTTATCCGGAAGGTGCCTGATTTTCCGAAACCCGGAATACTCTTCTATGATATAACAAGTATTCTTCTCGATCCCGAGGCCTTCGGGTACTGTATCGACAAGATGATCGAGCAATATGCCCATCGCAGAATCGATGCGGTTGCCGCGATCGAGGCACGCGGGTTCATCTTCGGCGCACCCTTCGCGGAGCGGGTAAAGTGTCCCTTGATTCTGATGCGGAAGAAAGGAAAGCTCCCCGGAAAGACACGGAGCAGGAGCTTCGCCCTCGAATACGGCGAGGACGAGATCCACGTCCACACCGACGACATCAACCCCGGGCAGAACGTCCTGATAGTCGATGATCTTATAGCTACCGGGGGGACCCTGAAAGCCGCCTGCGGCCTCATCGAGGATGCCGGCGCACGGGTCGCGGGAATATTCGGAGTGGTGGGACTCCCGTTTTTGCCCTACCAAACCCTATTGAAGGATTATCCGGTAAACACCCTCATTCAATACAATTCGGAATGACCTTTATCGTTGTTGACAAAGAACATCACTTTTAGTACAGTACATGCGTAATTTTTGAGTATCGATGTCCGGTTGTGTAATGGTAGCACGCAAGATTCTGGCTCTTGTTGTGGGGGTTCGAGTCCTCCCCGGACAGCTCGGTCCGTGGCCCCTTCGTCTATCGGCTAGGACAGGAGATTCTCATTCTTCAAAGAGGGGTTCGATTCCCCTAGGGGCTACTTT